>JASHOV010000201.1 GCA_030038495.1 Streptosporangiaceae bacterium | reverse complement strand
GGCGGCGCGGGCTGGCGCGGCTGCGCAGCGTGCCGCGGCTGCTGCTGCTGCGCTGGCGGAGCGGCAGTCAGCCCGGGCGCGGCCGATGCCGCCAGGCCCTCCTGGCCGGCCTCCTCCATGATCGGGTTCTCCTGGACCTGCACCTGGAGGTTGAACAGGCTGGTGACAGACTCCTCCTTGATCCCGTCCATCATCGTGGTGAACATGTCGTAGCCCTCGCGCTGGTACTCGATCAGCGGATCGCGCTGGCCGTAGCTGCGCAGGCTGACGCCCTCGCGCAGGTAGTCCATCTCGTACAGGTGCTCGCGCCATTTCCGGTCCAGGACCGACAGCACGACCCGGCGCTCGAACTCGCGCATCACATCGGGCGTGAGCTCTTCCTCCCGCCGGGAGTAGGCGGCGTGCGCGTCCTCCTGCATCGCCTGGGTCAGGAACTCCGCTGACAGGTGCGATCGCTCGCCGCCCGCCTCCTCGACCACCTCGTTGATGGTCACGCTGACCGGGTACAGCTGCCGGAGCGCACGCCACAGCTTGTCCAGGTCCCACTCCTCGGGGAACCCGTCCGCGGTCGCGCCGGCCACGTACTCGGACACCACCTCGTCGATCATCCCGCTGATCTGCTCGGACATGTCCGCGCCCTCGAGCACCTGGCGGCGCTCGTCGTAGACGACCGTGCGCTGGCGGTTCATGACGTCGTCGTACTTGAGCACGTCCTTGCGGATCTCGAAGTTCAGCGACTCGACGTTGGACTGCGCGGACCGGATCGCCCGGCTGACCGGCTTGGATTCCAGCGGCATGTCCGGCGGTGTCTTCAGCAGCTGCATCAGGTGCGCGATCTTGTCACCGTTGAACCGCACCATCAGGTCATCCTCGAGCGAGAGGTAGAACCGCGACTCGCCCGGGTCGCCCTGGCGGCCGGACCGGCCGCGCAGCTGATTGTCGATCCGGCGCGACTCGTGCCGCTCGGTGCCGAGCACGTACAAACCGCCGGCGGCGACGACCTCCTCGTGCTCCTCGGCGACGGCCCTGCGGCACTTCTCCACTGCCTCGGGCCAGGCCGCCTCGTAGTCCTCTGGGGTGTCCACCGGCGACAGGCCCCGCTGGTGCAGCTCCTGGTCAGCCAGGAACTCCGGGTTCCCGCCCAGCATGATGTCGGTACCGCGCCCCGCCATGTTGGTGGCCACGGTGACGGCGCCCTTGTGCCCGGCCCGTGCGATGATCGCCGCCTCGCGCTCGTGGTACTTGGCGTTCAGCACCTCGTGCGGCACCCCGTTGCGCTTGAGCTGCCGCGATACCAGCTCGGACTTCTCGACGCTGGTGGTGCCGACCAGCACGGGCTGACCGTTATGGTGCCGGTCGACGATGTCCTCGACCAGCGAGTCCCACTTGGCTTCCTCGGTCTGGTAGACGAGATCGGGCTGGTCAGCCCTGATCATCGGCATGTTGGTCGGGATGGGCACCACGCCGAGCTTGTACGTCTGGTGGAACTCGTTCGCCTCGGTGATCGCCGTTCCCGTCATGCCGCCGAGCTTCTCGTAGAGCCGGAAGTAGTTCTGCAGCGTGATGGTGGCCAGGGTCTGGTTCTCGTCCTTGATCTGGACGCCTTCCTTCGCCTCGACGGCCTGGTGCATGCCCTCGCTCCAGCGCCGCCCCGGCAGCATCCGCCCGGTGAACTCGTCCACGATCAGGACCTCGCCGTTCATTACGACGTAGTCCTTGTCCTTGATGTAGAGCTCCTTGGCCTTGATCGCGTTGTTGAGGAAGCTGATGAGCGGGGTGTTGACGCTCTCGTAGAGATTGTCGATCCCGAGCCAGTCCTCGACCTTCTCGACGCCGGACTCGAGGATTCCGACGGTGCGCTTCTTCTCGTCGACCTCGTAGTCGCCCTCGCCGTCCTCGCCCCGGCGGAGCCTCGGCGCGTACTTGGCGAATTCCTGATACCAGATGCTGTTCTGGTCCACCGGGCCGCTGATGATCAGCGGGGTCCGCGCCTCGTCGATGAGGATCGAGTCGACCTCGTCCACGATCGCGAAGGCGTGCCCGCGCTGGACGCACTCCTCCAGGCCCCAGGCCATGTTGTCGCGCAGGTAGTCGAACCCGAACTCGTTGTTGGTGCCGTAGGTGACGTCGGCGGCGTACTGCTTGCGCCGGTCCTCAGGGCTCATGTCGGTCAGGATCACCCCGACGCTCAGGCCGAGGAACCGGTGGATCCGGCCCATCCACTCGGCGTGGTACCGGGCCAGGTAGTCGTTGACCGTCACGACGTGCACGCCCTGGCCAGACAGGGCGTTCAGGTACGACGGCAGCACCGCGGTCAGGGTCTTGCCCTCGCCGGTCTTCATCTCGGCGATGTTGCCCATATGCAGCGCCGCGCCGCCCATCAGCTGGACGTCGAAGTGGCGCTGGCCGATGACCCGGTTAGCCGCCTCCCGCACTGCGGCAAACGCCTCGGGAAGCAGCTCGTCGAGGGTCTGGCCGTCCTGGTGGCGCTGCTTGAGCTCGTCGGTCACGGCCCGCAGCTCGGCATCGGTGAGAGCGCGGAAGTCGTCCTCGATCGAGTTGATCTGGTGGACGATCGTCTTGAGCTTGCGCAGCGTCTTGCCCTCGCCAGCGCGAAGGACGCTATCAATAATGGCTGGCACTTGTCGTCGCGCTCCCTGCGGATCGTCTGAGCGGTGGTTGCTGGCGGCTACCAGGGCCTTTACCGGCAACGGGCCGCCCTGCCCGGCGGGTTCCCGGATACCAGCCCGGGGTCCCTCAAGGCATGGCAGCTGCAGTCGGCACTGGCTTCACCGTCATCGTAGGCGACCTTGCCTCGCTATGCCGAGTCCGCGCTGCCCGGGCCCGCCCGGACGGGCCGGCAGCTGTCCGCCGTGCCGCTGCAGGGCAGCTACGGCGGACTCGCCGTTGGCCCAAGTGCGCACCCGGATGAGCTGGCGGCCACAATGATAGGTACATTGGCCCACGCGGCCCCAGCTTACTCGGCAGCAGCCCGCGGGAACGGCCCGCGGCGCGGCGCCAGGCGGCTGGAGACCGCCACAGGGCGGCAGGAGAAGAGGAGCAGGGCGCATGTCAAACCAGGTCAGCCCGGCCACCGCGGGTGGCGGCGTGCCCGGCGGCGACGGTCTGGGCGGCATGGTCGGGGCGAGCGCATCGGCAGAGCCAGCCCCGTTCGTGTCCCAGGTTCCCGGCACCCCGGTCTACTTCCCCAGCTATCACGGCCGCCCGGTGTCGTGGGTGGCCGTCTCGCTAATCCTTCTCGGATTCCTCGTCGGCGGGCTCGCCCTTGTTTTCGGCCCCACCTGGTGGGTGTTCTGGGTTGGCATCGGCATCGTCGCCGCGGGCGGCCTGCTGGCCCTCGCGACCGGCATTTCCAACGACTGGTACTAAGCCGATTAGCTCGCCGCGGCAGCTAGGCCTTATCGCCGCGGGCGGCTGGGGTCCTGGGGTCGCTCAGGCCACGCGAACCTACCCGCCAGGCACCCTGCATCCGTGGCCCACGACCTGCCGTCGCTGGCGCGGGCTCGCTGTCGGTGGCGGCCGGTAACCTCCAGACGTGGCCCCCGATAGCCTTCCCTCACCTAAATTCACGCTAAGCCCGGACGAAGCCCGCATTATGATGCTGCGCGCCCAGGGGCTGGTGGGTGCCGAGGCGCGGCGCGGCGGCGTCCCTGGGGTCCTCAGGCGGCTCGGGGCCGTCCAACTGGACACCATCAGCGTGCTCGCGCGATCGCACGAGCTGGTCGCCTACGCCCGGCTGGGTGCCGTCGGGCGAGCGAAAGTGGAGCAGGCGTTCTGGCCGCCGCGCAAGCCCGCCACCTTTGAGTACTGGGCGCACGCGGCGTGTGTGCTCCCGATCGAGGAATGGCCGTACTACGCCTTCAGGCGGCGCAGGTTCCGGGCCCGCGGCTGGCGCTGGCATCAGAGCCACCCTGATGTCTGCGAGCAGGTCCTGGCCAGGATCCGGGCCGAGGGCCCGCTTACCGCCACCGAGCTTGGCGGGGCCAAGAAGGGCGGCCCGTGGTGGGACTGGTCCGACACGAAGATCGCGGTGGAGTGGCTGCTCGACACGGGCGAGGTCATTTGCAGCCGGCGTATCGGCTGGCGGCGGGTCTACGACCTGCCCGAGCGCGTACTGCCCGCGGAACTCGCCGCAGCCGACCCCGGCGACGCCGAGTGCGCGGCCAGGCTGGCCGAGGTCGCGGCCCGCGCCCTCGGCGTCGTGACGCAGGCCGACCTGTCGGACTATCAGCGCCTGAACTACGGCGGCACCAAGCTCCGCCAGCTAGACCCCAGCGTGACCGCGCCGCTGGCCGCTGAGGCGGCCGGCCTGGTACCGGTCGAGATCGACGGCCCTCGCGGCACCCGGCCGGTCCGAGCGTGGGCCGACCCGGCCGCATTGCAGCCCGATCCATCCCTGGCCCCGGATGGCCGGGCCCGGCGCGGCCGTTACCGCACGACGCTGCTCTCGCCGTTCGACTCGCTGATCTGGGATCGCAAACGGACGCTGCGGGTGTTCGGCTTCGAGCACAGCCTCGAGGCATACGTGCCCCAGCACAAGCGGGTGCACGGCTACTTCACCATGCCACTGCTGGCCGGCGGCCGGCTGGTCGGCCGGGTGGACCCGGCCAGGGACGGCAAGACCCTCGTCGCGCGCAAGCTCAGCATGGATAAGCCGTCGGCTGCCGAGGCGATGGCGCAGGCACTGGTAGAGGCCGCGTCGTGGGTCGGCTGCGACAATGTCCGGCTGGAACGGGTGGAGCCCTCCTCTCTGGAGGGACGGCTGCGGTCGGCGCTGGTAACGCTCGGCGCATTGGCCTGACGCTCGATGCGCCCGGCCCGGCTGGGATCAGTCCTCGCCTGAGAACCGCTCCCATGCCGACTGGCGCGTCATGCCCAGGGCCTCGCCAATCCTGGTCCAGGTCAGGCCGCGACCGCGGGCCTGTCGTACCCAGCCGGTTAGCTGCCGTTCCACCTGCGCGCTGAGCGCGGCGATCTTGGGCAGGTGCACGAGCAGCTCGTCGTCGGACAGCCTCTGCATCCAGGTCTCGAATCCCGGATCGGACTGGCCCGCCGGACTGGTCGCGATGATGTCGTTGCAGAGCCCTACGCACTCGTTGCAGATGAACACGCCGGCACCCGCGATCATCTTCTGCACCGCGGTAGGCGGCTTCATGCAGAACGAGCACGCGACAGTTGACTGCCTCTCGGATGTCGTGTCCGTGCCGGGCCGCTGCCCGCTGGCTGCTTCTGCCATCCCTGGCTCCCGCCTGACGAAGGGGGTGTCAGGCAGTGCCTGACGACTGTCAGGCAACACCTTACGGCGTCAGGATCACCCTGACAAGCTTCGGAGCCAGCGGGCCAACCCGAACCAAGATCCGCTTAGATCCCGAATGAGCGGGCCGAGAGATCCCGTTGGCTTAACCGGTTTGAGTCCGGTGAAAGGCGGGCCCGGCGTCCGCGAGCATTTCGGCACGGCCCCGCCGACGTGCAAAAGTCGCCACGGGCATACCGGACGGATCAGCCGAACTCGATCAGCTTCTCGCGCACGGCCACCATGACGGCCTCCATCCGGGAGTGGATCTGCAGCTTCTCCAGGATGTTGCGGACGTGATTCTTGACCGTGTTCTCGGAGATGAACAGCTCCTTCGCGATGTCGCGGTTGTTCATCCCCCGTGCGACCAGGCGAAGCACCTGGATCTCGCGCTCGGTGAGCCTGGGCGCCGGGACCTGCTGTGGTGGCTCCTCCTCCTGTTCCCTGCGCGCGAGAGCGGCGAACTCCGTCAGCAGCTTTCCGGCCATGGACGGATTGATCAGCGACTGGCCGCCGTTAACGGCCCGGACAGTGTCAGCGACCTCGTCCAGCGGTATGTCCTTGAGCAGGTACCCGCTAGCGCCCGCGCGAATGGCCTCGAAGAGGTCCTCCTCCTCGTCGCTGATCGTCAGCATGACGATCTTCGCGCTCGGGACCAGCTCCTTGAGCGCGCGGCACGCCTCGATCCCGCTGCTTCGCGGCATGCGGATGTCCATGAGGATCACATCGGGAAGTGACTCACCGGCCCTGAGCACGGCCTCCTGGCCGTCGCTGGCCTCTCCGACCAGCTCGATGTCCGGTTCCGCCGCGAGGACCATTTCGAGGCCGCGGCGGAACAGGGCGTGATCGTCGACGATCAGGGTCCGAATAGGTTCCGGTTCCTGCCGGGTGTCGTCCTCGGTGCTGCCTTCCCCGGCATTGCGGTCCATGCCATCCTCCTCAGGCGGTCGGGCTGCCGGCCTGCCGGCAACCCGTGACTCCGCGATGCCCGTGTCAGAAACTCTTACCGACGCGCGGCCAGCTTTGCAAGTTGCGCGTCCGGCGCGCCGCCACGCCTAGCCGGGCCTGCGGGCCGCGGACCGGTCCTCCTGGCGGGCACCGTTCCAGCAAAGGCCCGCCGCGCCAGGTGCGGGGCGGCGCCCAGCTGCCCACCGCCAGTAACTGCCCCCCGGTAACTGCCCCCCAGTAAACCGCCCCGCCAGTAACCCGCCCCGCCAGTAGCCCGCCCGCCAGTAACCCGCGGCCCACCGGCCGATCGTGGGCGGCCGGGACCACGCCGCACCCTCGGCTGCCCGGTTTATGATGGTTGGCTACTACGCTAGCCGAGGTAGGTAACTGGGGTCTGGTCCATCCTTCGCATCACAACGCGCGACAGCGCGTGCGGTCAGGTGCGGGACCAACGAGGCTTGCTGCCGGTCACCGGCCCGCTACGTCGCGGTCGTTGCCGGTGCCCGTCAGCGCTGCCGCGCTGCGGTCGCCGTCAGCTAGCTCGCTCGGGCGCGCAGCCGGATCCTCGACCAGCCTGATCACGCCGTACTGATAGCCGCGGCGCCGGTAGACCACGCTCGGCATGCAGCTGCGCTCGTCGGTGAACAGGAAGAAGTCGTGCCCGACCAGTTCCATCTCGAAGAGTGCCTGGTCGATGGTCATCGGAACCGCGGCGTGATACTTCTCGCGCACGATCAGCGGACCGTCGCCTTCCATCTGGATCGGGACGACGCTGTCTGACTCGGCGTCAGCCAGCGCGGTTTCGTCGCCGACCGCAGCCGGGGCCGCGCCGTTCGCAGCCGCCCGGTCGTCGACATCTGGTCGCACCTCGGGCAGGTCCCCCGCGGCACCACGGTCGGTCTCGGGCAGGTCGATGAGCCTGACCGCCGCGTGGGCGCCGTGCCGACCCTTGCGCCGGTCGAGTGCGCGGCGAAGCCGGCCCTCAAGCTTCGCCAGGGCCATATCCAGCGCGGCGAACCTGTCCTCCGCCGCTGCCTCGGCCCGGATCGCCGGACCGCGTGAGGTCACCGTGAGCTCGACGCGCTCCTTGCGCCAGGCCTGGCGGGGGTTGCGCTCCGCCGAGACCTCGACGTCAACCCGGACAGCGCGATGGTCGAGCTTCTCGATCTTTGCAAGCTTCGCCGTTGCGTGCTTGCGGAACCGCTCCAGCACCTCGGTATGCCGGCCCTCGAAGATGATGTCCACTGAGGAACCCCCTTCTGCCCGGGATTGCAGCGGCACCCGCCCGGCCGACCTGGTCTTCGACCCCACATCCGCCTGCTGAGAGGATCGCGGCTGCTTGTGCCACTATTACTCTTCTCCCTTACCCGGAGGACATCTGGCCCCCCGGCGGGGCAGGACTTACTTCTAAGCCGCACCGTGATCGGTCGACGAGAAGTCGCCTTACGTGGGCCGTTTCGCCTGCGGCTGGCATCGGCTTGCCGGGGCGGCCTTTCCGGTAGCGGATCGACCGACCTGACGCAACCACGGACCCAGGCGGGTGCCATAACACGACGCTATCCGGCCCCGGCGGTGATGTCAGCACGCACTTCATGATCGCGAGGAGGTCGCCCTCTGCTCGCGGTCGGCATCCGAGGTCCGGCTTGTGAACAACCGTCCGACGAACGCGCGAAATCGACGAAAGCGATGGAACCATCAAAATAGATGATATAGCGTGAAGATTCACGACCGGCGGGCCAGGGTCGCGTCTTGCCTCCCTGGACGTCCTGGCGTAGTCCAGGGAGGACCCAGGACTAACCGGGGAGAACCGGTGCCGAGCCGATCTCCGGCAGCTGAGTCCAGCTGATGAAGGGGTAGTTCGACTCGGAGATCTGTCCGCTACCCGTTCCCACGGCCAGCTCCGTCGGGGTGGTGCTGTCCGAGCCGGCCGCACTCAGGCTCACCACGTCGCCGGGCAATCCAGAGGACTGCTGGGCTGAGGGGCCGATCAGCGGAACCTGGTAGAGGGTCGTGCCGTCGACCGCGAGCAGGTAGTAGGGCCCGGACCAGCTGAATGCACTGGGTCCTGGAGCCGGCAGGTCAGTCCCGACAGGAACGACCGAGCCGAAGCTGTCACCGCCCGTGGAACTCTTCAGCGCCGCGATGTACAGCTCCCGGTGCGTCCCGATCTGCACCAGCAGTGCGGCTCGGATCGCGTCGGGTGCCATCTGGAGCCCGAGAATACGAGCGCCCGGCGGCAAGCTCGGCTCGCTCACCTGCACCGGCTTAGCCCCAAGCTGCAATTTCCAGATGCCCGTGCGACTCACGATCCACAGCAGGCCGCCGCCGTCCCAGCCGAGCGAGACGCAGGGACCGCCGGTCGCGGAAATTGGATAGCTGCCCGACGGAGCAACGTCGACCGCGCAGCCATTGCCACGGGGTACCGCCGCGGCGACGAACCTCTCCCCGCCGGCGGTAGTTGTCGCGGCCATGGCCGTGACCGCGCTCCTCCTGCCCAGTGGCAGGAGCGTGCTGAGGTGTCTCGCCGCCGGGCTAAGTTCCCTGACTGCCCCGTTGGCCGCGAAGTACAGCGGCTGGCTTCCGCCTGCCGGGCCGGCGACGCCGGGCACGTCGTCGTCCAGCCTGGGAAGGTTCTGGATCTGACCGTTGATCGCGAGCTGAACGTTCGTGGCGACGGGCGGTGAATAAACGGAGCTGGTCAGCGTCTGCCACAGCTGCGCGTACATCTCCTCGCGCTTCTGGAGAATGGCTCGTGCGGCCGCGCCGCCGAGGTTGACCAGAGCGGTCTGGTTGGTGATCACGACGGGTCCCAGAAGCTTCGTGTCGGCCGGGAACGCCGTCGTGGTGACGTCGGACTGCCAGCTTCCGCCGCCAGCTATCAGTCCCTTCACCAGACCGTCGGCAAGGTAGGTGCTGAGCGAGCCGTTAGTTCCCTGGACCGGCACGTACACCGGGTCGGGGATCAGATAGTCGGGCAGCTGCTGCGAGAAGAAGTACAGGTTCCGCGGCTCGAACACCTGCTGAAAGTCGGACTGGGTCAGTAGCAGCTGCGTTCCGGCGGGCAGCGAGCTGATGAGCCACCTGCCGTCTTGCGACACGAGCTGGAAGGTGAACTGGGCGGCCGTTGCCGAGGGCTGGTAGGAGTACTGGCCGGTTCGGCTCAGCTCGGCGATGCGCTGACCCCGCAAGGAGACCGAGGCCTCCTGCACACCTTGGCCGTGCTTGCCCACTGACCGCAACACGGTCGCGATGTCCGTGCCCACGACCGTGACGCTGCTGCCTGTTGGCTGCCACGCCGCCCCTGACGCGAGGTACGCGCGCGCCGCCCCCGGGTCCAGGGCAAAGCTCGCGCTGGCGTGGACGAAGCCGAGAACGACATCTTGCGGGGACCAGCCGGGCTGGGGGGGCGGCGGCGGGACCGGCTGGACGAACGCCTCGGGCTCGCCGCTGCTCCCCGGTAGCGGCTGCGGCCCGTTGCTCACTGGCGCGGTCGCGCAGCCCGTGCCCAGGGCCGCGATCACCGCCATGAGCGCCGCGGTGCGAGCCAGGTTGCGCCAGAGCCGAGGCCGCACAGCCCTGGTCGCAGTCGCAGCGCGCAGCGGAAGCGCCCTAGCCACGGTTCCCCGCCTCACCGGCCGCACCCGCACCACCCAGCGCACCCGCACCACCCAGGGCACCCGCACCACCCAGGGCACCCGCACCACCCAGGGCACC
>JASHOV010000200.1 GCA_030038495.1 Streptosporangiaceae bacterium | reverse complement strand
AGGTGGGCGCGCTGTCGTTCGGCGGCGGGTTCGTGATTATCCCGCTGATGCAGCAGGACGCCGTGCACACCTATCACTGGATGACGGGCGCGCAGTTCCTGAGCGCGGTCGCACTGGGTCAGGTCACTCCCGGCCCGGTGGTGCAGACGGTCGCGATCGTCGGGTACGCCGCCGCGGGCGTGGGCGGCGGGCTGCTTGCGGCGGTGATCGCGTTCGCCCCGTCGTTCATCTTCGTGCTGTCCGGCGGCCGGCATTTCGACGCCTTCCGGGCCAGTCTGCGGGCCCAGGCGTTCCTGTGCGGCGCCGGCCCGGCCGCGATCGGCGCGATTGCCGGGGCATCTGTGACCCTCGGCCTCGAGCTCAGCCAGGTCTGGCAGATCGCCGTGCTCGCGGCCGCGCTTGGCTGGCTGCTCTGGCTGCGCCGCGGCCTCGTCCCCGCGATACTCGGGGCGGCCGGAATCGGTGTCATCGTGGCGCTCGCGGGCGCTACTGGCTAGCGCCGATGAGCCGCCGTTCCCTTTTTGAACGGTTGTAGCCTTCGGCGCGGATCCGATACTCGGGTCGCCACCCCTACGCCGTTGCGGCGGTCCGGCGCAGCACGTCGGCGCGCAGCGCCGCGATGTCGACCCCTGCCTCGGAGAGCAGCGCGAGTGCGCCGTTGCGCGGCTGATCGATGATCGCGACGAGCATGTGCCCGGACTTGATCTCGCGCTGGCCCTGCTGCTGAGCCTGCCGGAGCGCCCCCGCGAGGGTCTGCTTGGCATCCTCGGCGACGGGCGTGGGCTTGCGGCCCGGTACCCGCACCCGGTCGAGTGCTCCGGGACCGAACGCCGCGTCGGCGGCGCGGCGCACGGCGTCCAAGTCGATTCCGAGCGACGCCAGCGCGTCCGCGTCGAGAGTGACCGGGGCCGGCCGGTTACCACGGGGCACTCGCGCTCTCAGGCCGGCAAGCGTCAGTCCGGCCGCCATCAGCGCTTCCGCGGCCGTGCCGGGCTCCGCGAGCAGGCCGAGGAGCATATGCTCACAGCGGACCTTCTCCTGCCCGGCCCGCAGCGCCTCGTCCCTTGCATCGAGTAGCGCCTGCCGCGCCGCAGGCTCGAACCGCTCAAGCATCGTCAGCTCCCGTGTGCTTGCGGCCCGCCAGTCGGCGGCCCAGGGACTGGCCCGGCCGCGCGGCTGTGGCGCTCGCGTATTTCTTGTGGACCGCCTGCTTGCTGACGCCCAGGAAGACCGCGATCTCCTGCCACGACCAGCCCCGCCTGCGCGCGTTCTCGACCTGGAGTGCCTCAAGCCGCTCGGCAAGCTCGCGCAGCGCACGGGCCGCGCGCAGCCCGGCCGCTGGATCCGGTCCGCTGGCTGCCTCGGCCAGGACGACTTCACTGTTCACGCCGTCAATATATGTTGACGACCTGACGCGTGTCAACATTGGTTGACGCATTGCGAGCTGCTCCATCGCCCGCGCTGACAAACTCTCCGGGGATCTTGGTGCGGGCGCGCGGTTAGGCACGATGTTCAGCTGACGCATCCATGGCGATCGCTGCTAGTACTCGTCGTGCGGGCGGAGCCAGGTCATCGTCGGGTCCTGCGGCCATCCCGCGGGGGAGTCTTCCCATTCCTCCTGCCGGCCGTACGGCGTCAGGTCCAGCAAATTGAAGTCCAGGCGCAGCCGGTCAACGCCGCGGCCAGTGGTGAAGTAGGTGCGGAACACCTCGTCGCCGTCGCGGAGGAGCACGCTCAGGCCGAAGTAGGTCAGGCCCAGGTCGTCGTTGAACGTGGTCCCGAACGACGAGTACCAGGGCACGCGCCAGCCAAAGCGCTGGCGCAGTACCTCGATCTCCGACTGCGGGGCCCTGGCCATGAGGATCAGCCGGGTGTTCCGTGCGCTGAGGTGTGGCTGGGCCTGGCTGTCCAGGTTGTCGGTGAGCGTCGAGCAGCCGCCGCAGACATGGTGCTCGCCGGGCTCGAGCATGAAGTGATAGATCACCAGCTGCCGGCGGCCGTCGAACAGGTCGGTCAGCGTCGCCGGGGAGCCGTCCGGTGCGGTGAACTCGTAGCGACCTGTATCCAGCGCGACCATCGGCAGCCTGCGCCGCTCGGCGGCCAGGGCGTCCAGCGCATGCGTGAGTTCCTTTTCCCTGGCCAGCAGCGCGCCGCGCGCCGCCTGCCACTCCTCCTGTGAGACGACAGCGGGCCGGTTCATGGGTTCGCTCCTTCGGGTCCTGGTTCCCTTAAGGGACCTACAGTTCCGACTCTAGCCTTGAATGGTTCCCTAAGGGAACCCTTTGGGCTAGGCTTGCTCCATGCAGCGAACGGCGTTCGGAGACATGGCGTGCTCGATCGCGCGCACCTGGGACGTGATCGGAGAGCCCTGGTCGCCGCTCATCGTCCGCAACATCTACATCGGCATCACCCGCTTCGATCGGCTTCAGCAGAGCCTCGGCATCTCCCGCAAGGTGCTGGCGGAGCGGCTGCGCTGGCTGACGGAGGCCGGAGTGCTCGAACGGCGGGAGTATTCGGCCAAGCCGCCGCGGCATGAGTACCTGCTCACCGCCAAGGGCCTGGAGCTCGTTGAGGTGCTGATGGTGATGGTCGCCTGGGGCGACAAGTGGCTGGCCGGCGAGGCCGGGCCGCCGGTGCTGTACCGGCATCACGCGTGCGGGCAGATCGGCCACGCCGAGCTCGTCTGCTCGGCCTGCGGTAAGCCCATGCACGCCACCGGCATAGACGTGCTGCCGGGGCCGGGCTCGGAGCCGCTCGCCGGGTGACCGGGATCGGCTGCCTGTCTTCCGATATTTCCTGCCCGTTCACTATCAGGCCGGGCAATGGCTAAGGGCCGAATCGATGCTGTCACGGTCAGCTCGTGACAGCTGTTAGTTCGCATGCCTAGGGAGAGGTCTCAGTCATGAACGTCGAGGGTTCCTATCGTCGCCTCGCGCGGCTCACTCGCTGGCGGGTCGCGGTGCCCGTAGCCGCGGTCGCGCTGACGGGCGCGCTCGTGGCGGCGGGTCCGGCTTCCGGAGCCACAGCGTCCGCCGCGGCTGGGCACGGCGGTTCGTGGGGGCACCACGGGACCTGGTTCCAGCCCGGCAACCTGGTGGTGAGCGGGTCGTACTACGCCGGTCAGGCCAGCCTGTTCACGCCCGGCGTGACCGAGCTGCCGCCTGGCTGCTCCGGCAGCGCCTGCACGCCGGCGGTGGCCGACGGAACCTATCCCGGCGTGTTCAACAACGACGCCTCGGACGGCAGCTTCGGCATCACCTCGCCGATCTTCCTGGCCCAGCTCACGCCCGACGGTCACCTGGTCAACGTCCTGCACGTGCCGGACGGCGCCGGCCCCGGCGGCACGGCCGCCAACCACATGGTCACCAGCTTCTCGTCCAAGTCCGAGCTGGCCCTGAACCTGTCCACGAACGGGCGCGACCTCACCTTCGCGGGCTACTACACCACGCCGAACACGGTCGACGCCTCCAACGCCAACACACCCGGCGACATCGACCCGACCAACCCCGTGGCGAACGACGGCTACTACCGCGTGGTGGCCGAGGTCAACGCGGCCGGGCACATCCACTACACGCTCACGAACGCCTACAGCGGCGACAACGGGCGGGCCGCAATCCTCAACAACTCCGGCGGCGACAACGTGCTCTACACGGCGGGGAACGCGGGCAACGGGTCGACTCCGGAACCGGTCGGGGTCATCCTCGGGGCGGGTGCCCAGATCATGACTCCGCAGTACACCTCGGAGGCCGCGCAGGTGGCCGCGGGTGTCGGCCAGCCGACCCCGGTGGGCAGCTTCAACGTCACGCAGGTCGGCGACAAGGCCGACAAGATCGGCAAGGACACGAACTTCCGCGGCCTGACGGTCTACAACAACGTCGTGTACTGCACCAAGGGCAGTGGCGGCAACGGCATCAACACGGTGTACTTCATCGACACAACCGGCCAGGCCTGCCCGGGCACCGGCGTCGGCCTGCCGCAGCCGGGCGCTCCGCTGCCGACGTCGGCGATCACGATCAGCGATCTCTCGGAGCTGCAGACCGAGGGCGTGCAGCCCTACAACATGTGCATCCTGAAGGGGTTCTCGACCACGCTGGCCAAGGCCTCGAGCGGCGTCACGTACCCGTTCGGGCTCTGGTTCGCGGGCCCCGACACGCTGTACGTGGCCGACGAGGGTGATGGTGTCAACACCTACTCGACCTCGACCGGGACCTACACCGACGACGCCGCGCAGACCACTGCGGGGCTGGAGAAGTGGGTCTTCAACGGCACCCAGTGGAACCTGGCGTACACGCTGACCAGCGGGCTCAACCTCGGGCAGCCGTACACGGTTCCCGGCTACCCGACCGGCGACAACGCCGCGACCGGGCTTCCGTGGGCGCCGGCGACCGACGGACTGCGCAACATCACCGGCCGGGTTAACCCGAACGGCACGGTCACGATCTACGCGGTCACCTCCACCGTCAGCGGCGGCGGCGACCAGGGCGCCGACCCGAACGAGGTGGTGGCCATCACCGATCCGTTGTCGGCGACCTCCCCGGCCTCGTGGGAGCGCTTCACCACGCTGGTCCAGCCACGCTTCGGCGTCGTGCTGCGCGGCGTCTCGTTCACGCCCGGCACTCGTTAAGCCGGGTAACTGGCCGCGGGCCGACACCTCCCGGCCGGCGCCGGCGCGGGCGGGGACTCACCAGGGTCTCCGCCCGCGCGGCTGCCCGGGCTTTGTGGCGAGCGGGTTTGGCGGGATACGCTCCCTTCGTGGTGCGCCGAGTTCGTCGTGGCGCCGCGCCGGGGCGAGCGCGCAGCCCGGATACTTGCCTATGGCGGTCATCTACGTCGGCACGGTGCAGTGGATCCTCTACCGCATCCGCATGAAGCGGGCCCGCAAGGTGGATTCGCTCCCCTAGGAACTGAGCAGCAGCACCCCGCCGAGGGCGGCGATCACGCCGACGCTCTGCACCGGCCGCAGCCGCTCGGCCAGGATCCCCCTGGCCAGCAAGGCCGTTACCACCGGATACAGCGAGGCAAGCACCGCGGCGACGGAGAGGTCTCCGTGGCTGGCCGCGAACGCGTAGCTGCCGTTGGCGGTGATGTCGCAGCCGCCGATGAGGGCCAGTGCGCCGAGCCGTTTCGCGGTCAGCCGCACCTCCCGCAGAATGCCCGCGCGCAGCACGATCGGGCCCAGGACGAGCAGTCCGCCGACGCGCTGGGCTAGCAGCGTGCCGTAGACGCTCGTGCCCGCCGCGAGCGCCAGCAGCGTGTACGCGGCGCCGAAGCCGATCGACGCCGCGACGGCATACCCAATCGCCTGCCGCCTCAGCGCGGGGGGATTCGGGGGGTCGTCCCGCCGGGCTGGCGTTCCGGGGGGATTCGGGGGGTCGTCCCGCCGGGCCAGCACTGTCCCGGACCGAAACTCCGGTCCCGAGGCCAGCACGATGCCGATGAGGGTCACCGCGATCCCGGCCAGTTGCAGCGGGCCCAGGCGCTCGCCCCTGGCGAGGCCGGCCAGGACAGGGATGGCCGTGCCAGCCGCGGTGATCGGGGCGACGAGCGAGATCGGCGCGTCGGCCATCGCCCGGTAGAAGGCGGCCAGCGAGAGCGTCGCCAGCACGCCCGCGACCGCACCGGTCAGCATGTAACCGCCGATCGGCGCCCGCAGGAACGGCAGCAGCGCGAGCAGTCCGGCCAGGGCCAGGGCCTGGGAGATGAGCACCGCGGCCGACGGGTGCAGCTTGCGCGAGATCAGGCCGCCGCCAAAGTCGGAAGTACCCCAGAGGGCCGAGGCGGCGAGCGCGAGGAGCGCATTCACTCGGCCCGGATCCCCGCGCCTGCCTGCAGTCCGGTCAGCGCCGCCAGCACGTACTCGGCGAGCGATCCCAGGTCGTAACCGCCCTCCTGGATGACCGCGACCGGGCCGAGCGCGCCGATAAGCTCGCCGGCGGCCCGATAGCCGTCCGCGGTGACCTGCAGCGGGCTTTCCGGGTCGGCGGCCGCGGCGTCGACGCCGAGGGACAGCACGATCGCCTCCGCGCCGTGCGCGCGCACCTCGGCGCACAACTGCTCGACCGCCGCGAGCCAGTCGTCGTCGCCCGTGCCCGGAGGGAGCGGCACGTTCCGGTTCGCGCCCAGGCCCGGCCCGTCTCCCCGCTCGTCGGCGAAGCCCGTGTAGTGCGGGAACCAGCCCGCGCCCGGGTCCACGTGCACGCTGCCGTAGTAGACGTCGGGCCGGGGGTAGAAGACGGCCTGCGTCCCGTTGCCGTGATGCGCGTCGATGTCGAGCACCGCCACGCGATCCGCGCCGTGATCGCGCAGCGCCTGCGCGGCCAGTGCCGCGTTGTTGAGGTAGCACGAGCCGCCGTAACCGTCCGGGCCGGCATGATGACCAGGCGGGCGGCACAGGGCGTAGCTTGCCCGCTGACCGCCCGTGGTGGGAGCGCCCGTGGTGGGAGCGCCCGTGGTGGGAACAACCGTGGTGGGAACAACCGTGGCGCGAGGGACTGTGATCATGCTGGCAGCAGTCAGCGCGGCGTCGGCCGCCGCCCGGATCGCGGCCCAGCTGCCCGGCCCGACCAGCGTCATCGTGTCGTAGCAGTACAGGCCGACCTGCCCGTGCGTGGCCGCCGGCAGCCGGGGAGGCAGGCCCGCCAGCAGCGCGGCGGTCGGGAACACGTAGGGAACGACGCGGTCCCGGCCGTAGTCTCGCGCGTACCCGCCGGCCTCCCAGTCCGCCCAGATCGTGCTCAGGTGCTCGACGAGACCGGGGCTGTGCACGCGGTGCAGTGCCTCGATCTCATGCCGCTGCGCGGGCACGATGGCGGCGCCCGCCGCCCGCACGGCGCTCAGGATCACGCTGGCGCGCTCGGGGACCTCGGTACCAGGGTCCCTGATGCCGAGCCAGACCTCGCCCGCCGGCTCGTGCAGCAGGCAGTCCTCGCTCCAGACCACGGGTACTCGCAGCTGGCCGGAGTTCGTGGACATCAGGTGGCTCTCCCGGGCATGCTCGGTAGGTGCGGCTAACCGATGAGCAGACCACCAGGGCCCGCGATCTTGGCATCAGGATAGGCGTGCTGCCAAGCGGACCGACCGCGTCGATTTCCGACGTGCCCGGCGTGGGCGTGGGTCACGTGACCGTCTGGCGGGATGAGCCGCCGCCCCCGGCCGGCCGGGGCGTGGCCAGGACCGGGGTGACCGTCATCGACCCCGGTGGCAACCTGTTCGCCGCGCCCGTCCCCGCGGGCGGCGCCGTACTCAACGGCGCGGGCGAGTGCTCGGGGTTCCTGTCCATGAGCGAGTGGGGGCTGGCCGAGACTCCGGTATTCCTCACCTCGACGATGCAGGTGGGCCGGGTCTACGACGCCGCCTGCGAGGTGCTGGCCGAGGAGGAGCCCGGCATCGGCGTCGACGACGTGATCATTCCGCTGGTCGCCGAGTGCGACGACAGCTTCCTGTCCGACACCCGCCGGATGCAGGTCAGCGCGGCCGATGTGCGGACTGCGCGAGAGGCGGCCAGGGCGGCCGGCCAGGCCGCGGTCCGGCAGCCGCCGGCCGAGGGCGCGGTCGGGGCGGGCACCGGCATGAGCTGCCTGGGTTTTAAGGGCGGCATCGGCACCGCGTCCCGCCTGGTGCCGTCCGGCCACACCGTCGGCGTGCTGACGCTCACGAACTTCGGCGACGAGGAGCGCCTGACCGTCGACGGCGTCCCGGTCGGGCGGCTGCTCGCGGCGGCACCGGAGCCGCGGGCCGGGCGGGCGGGAACGATCGGGCGGGCGGGAACGGCTGGGCGGGCTGGCTCCCGCCCGCCGGCCGGCTCGTGCATCACGGTCGTGGTCACTGACGGTCCGCTCGACGCCGCGTCCTGCAGTCGGCTGGCCCGGCGGGCGGGCCTGGGGCTGGCCAGGACGGGCTCGACCGCAAGCCATGGCAGCGGCGAGATCTTCCTGGCGCTCGCCACCGGGCTGCGCGCACCCCGCGGCTCGCACCCGCCGCCGGAGATCGCGCCGCTGACCGGCCAGGAACTGGACTCGTTCTTCGCGGCGGCCGTCGAGGCGACGGAGGAAGCCGTGCTGACCAGCCTGCTCGCCGCCCCGACGGTGACCGGCCGGGATGGCAACGTGTCCCGCGGGCTGCCCGCGGGCAGGGTCCGGCAGTTGCTGATCGAGGCCGGCCGGATCGAGCGGGAGGTGCGGCGGCCCGTGCCGCCCGGATACCTGGACCCCGGCAGCTCGCTCTGACGACTGCCATCATCAAACGTGTGTTTGATTAGTGTCGCTGGAACAGCACTAACGACGCACACGTTCGGAAGGATCCGGACTTCCGGCCGCCAGCCTTGTCCAATTCGTGGGTGGAACGACCCTCCTGGTGTCTTTGGGGCTGGAGAGGTGTGTGTTAACATCTCGCAACTTAGTAATGAGTCAGGCGGGTAACGGCGGTTCTGGGCGCTCTGTCCGGATCAGGCCAACAGCGCTGGGCTGCGCCACAACGACGTGGGCGCCAGGGAACTGACC
>JASHOV010000199.1 GCA_030038495.1 Streptosporangiaceae bacterium | reverse complement strand
CGGCTTGTCCTCCCGTAGTACGCGGGCCAGTGCGGCCAGCCCGCGACTGTTGCAGGCCCGGACCGCGCTCGGAGCGATCCGCAGAGTCTCGGCGACCTCCGCAACGCTGAGGTCTCCGTAATAGCGCAGCACCAGGACCTCGCGCTGGCGGCGAGGCAGCCGCCGCAGGGCCGCGGCGAGCTCCCCGCGGTCGCCGATGGCCGACGCGGCGTCGGGGCCAGTACTGTCGGGCGGGGCGAGCCGCGGCGCGTACTTCCGCGCCACGGCGGCCCTGCGGTGCACGGACCGGCAGCTGTTCAGTACTGACGACCGCGCGTAGGCCAGGCCGCGCGACGGCTCGCGCAGCCCGTGCCAGCGCCGGTGCAATCGCTCGAAGACGTCCTGGACAATGTCCTCGGCCGTGGCCAGGTCGCCCACCATGACCACCGCCAGGTGCACGAGATCGAGATGATGCGCGCTGAACAGCTCAGTCACCGTCAGCGACGCTGTGGATACGATCTGCTCAGGCTCCGCGGCAACGGCCGCCGGACCTGGGTTGCTCGCCGGCGGGCCGCCAGGATCAGGGCCGCCAGCCTCGCGGGACATTCCCGTCATCATGGCATCCACGCAGAAGAGACGCTTAGCTGCTGCTGAACGCTGCCTTAGCTTCCGACGGAGGTGCAGGGCCGGGCGCGCAGCTCGGCCACGTAGTCGGCAGGCGCGCCTGCGGCCTCCGCCGCATCGGCCAGGATGCCGAGGTGCCGGGCCGACGGGAGCCCGCCTTCGTAGTCGTTGAGCACGTACAGCCAGGCGAGCACCTCACCGTCGAGGGTCACGACCCTGACCTTGGCCCTGCGGTAATAGCCGAGCGTGGCGCCGTCCCACTGATCCAGCGCCGCCTCGTCGGCCTCGCTGAGCTCGTACAGGACGACGAACACCTGGTGGCCCTGGTCCTCGACCACCGTGGCCAGAGCGCCCTCCCAGCCGAGGTCCGCGCCGCCGAACGTCAGCCGCCAGTTCTGCAGCCAGCCGGTGCCTTGCTGCGGCGAATGCGGGCAGCGGCGCGCCATCTGCGCCGGGTCCATGTTGCTGCCGTAAGCCGCGTACATCGCCACGGTTTACAAGCCTACGAGTAATCACGCGCCGGGCGCGTTCTATCGGCCCGGCGTGCCGTGCCGGCGCCGGCGTAGGAAATAATGAGAAAACGTGAGCCAGGCGCGGGCGAGGATCGTCATCATCGGAGGCGGACCGGGGGGCTACGAAGCCGCCCTGGTCGCCGCGCAGCTTGGCGCCGAGGTCACGGTCGTCGAGCGTGACGGCCTCGGGGGCGCCTGCGTTCTGACCGATTGTGTCCCGTCTAAGACCCTGATCGCCACATCCGGGATGATGGCCGGGCTCGAAGCCTCGGCGAGCCTGGGCATCCAGCTCTACTCAGGCGGGAACGGCGGCGCCCGGGTGGACGCGCCTCGTCTTTACGGCCGGGTACTGGCGCTGGCCCAGGCCCAGTCGGCGGACGTCGCATCCAGGCTGTCGGCCGAGGGCGTCAAGGTCATCGCAGGCACGGGGAGGCTGGTCGGCCCGCGGAAGGTCGCGGTCGGCGATACCGAGATCGAAGCCGACGCGGTGCTGATCGCGACCGGCGCCCGGCCGCGGGTCATGGCAGGCGCCGAGCCCGACGGCGAGCGGATCCTCACCTGGCGGCAGCTTTACGACCTGCCGGAACTGCCGTCCGAGCTGATCGTTATCGGCTCCGGCGTGACCGGGGCCGAGTTCGCCAGCGCCTATCAGGCCCTCGGCTCGCAGGTAACGCTGGTCTCCTCCAGGGACCGGGTGCTCCCGCACGAAGACGCCGACGCCGCGGTGCTGGTGGAGGACGTGTTCCGGCGCCGGGGCATGAACGTGCTCGGCCGGTCCCGCGGGAGTGCGGTTCAGCGCACGGGCGAGGGCGTGACCGTGACCTTGCAGGACGGCAGGACCGTGCGCGGCTCCCACTGCCTGATGACCGTGGGCATGGTGCCCAACACCGCTGGCCTCGGACTGGCTGAGGCCGGACTCGCGGTCGACGACCACGGCTTCGTTCCCGTCGACAAGGTGTCGCGGACCTCCGCGCCCGGCGTCTATGCGGCCGGGGACTGCACCGGCGTCCTGATGCTGGCGTCCGTCGCGGCGATGCAGGGACGGATCGCGATGTGGCACGCGCTCGGCGAGGCGGTCAAGCCGCTGCGGCTCAGCCATGTCGCGGCGACCATCTTCACCGAGCCGGAGATCGCGACCGTCGGGGTATCCGAGCACGCCGTGTCCGCCGGTGAAGTTACCGACGCGGTCGTAGTCAAGCTGCCGCTCGCGACCAACGCGCGGGCGAAGATGCAGGGCTTCAGGGACGGCTTCGTCAAGCTGATCGCCCGGCGCAGCACCGGCACCGTGCTCGGCGGCGTCATCGTCGCGCCGCGGGCCAGCGAGCTGATCCTCGCCGTATCGCTCGCCGTCGAGCGTCAGCTCACGGTCGACCACGTGGCGCAGACGTTCGCTGTCTACCCGTCGCTGTCGGGCAGCGTGACCGAGGCCGCCCGCAAGCTGATGCAGCCCGCCGCGGGCAGCGACTCTTAGGAACCGGAACTAGTGCGACGGACGACCCAGGTCCGGATCGTCGGGCACGTCGAGGCCATGCTGGCGCAGCCTGCTGGCGCGGATGTCGTCGGCATAGGCCGCCGTCGTGAACACGCTGCCGCACAGGATGAGCGCCACCATCGCCACGGCGAGCCAGGCCGACGCGGGCAGCAGCGTGAGCAGCAGTGTCGCGATGATCGCGCAGATCGGCAGGATCACGGCCAGGTGCCTGAGCACGGTGCGGCCGCGCCAGCCGGCGTCGGTCAGCTCGTGCCGGACCCAGTCGATGTTGTCCGGCGGCAGCCGGAAGCCGAGCGAGAACCGCAGCCAGCGGCCGACGCTTGGATCACCCGCCAGCCGTGTCATTACTTCAGCTGGCAGATCACGGCGCCGGCGGGCACGGTCTGGCCGACCTGAACGCTCAGGCCGCTCACGGTGCCTGTCTTGTGCGCCGTCAGCGGCTGCTCCATTTTCATGGCCTCGAGCACGACGATCGTGTCGCCCGCCGCCACCGGCTGCCCGTCGGCCGCGACGATCTTCACGATCGTGCCCTGCATCGGGCTGACCAGCTCGTCACCGGTGGCCTTGCCGCCGTGGCCGCCTCCACCACGGCTGCCTCCACCACGGCTGCCTCCACCACGGGCGCCTCCACCACGGGCCTCGCGCCCGCCGTCGGCCCTGGCGCGGGTCGTGGCCGGCCCGGGCGCCGTGGTGCCCGTCGCGCCGAGGCTAGCGGGCAGCGTGACCTCCAGCCGCTTGCCGCCCACCTCGACGGTGATCGTGTCGCGTGCGGACGCCGAGTCCTCGGCGGCCGCCGTTCCCGTATAGGGCGGGATCTGGTTGCTGAACTCCGTCTCGATCCACCGCGTGTGGACGCGGAAGGGTTCCTCGGTGAATGCCGGGTCGGCCACTATTGCCCGGTGGAACGGAAGCACCGTGGGCATGCCGTCGATCTCGAACTCGGCCAGCGCCCGCCGGGCCCGTTCCAGCGCCTGCGGCCGGCTGGCGCCGGTGACGATCAGCTTGGCGATCAGCGAGTCGAACGCCTGCGGCACCGTCTGACCCGCCGTGTAGCCTGCGTCCAGCCGCACACCCGGACCCGACGGCTGGCGCCAGGAGGTGATGGTGCCGGGCGCGGGCAGGAAGTTCCGTCCCGCGTCCTCGGCGTTGATACGGAACTCGATGGAATGGCCGCGCGCCTCGGGATCGCTGTAGCCGAGCGGCTGCCCGTCCGCGATGCGGAACATCTCCCGCACCAGGTCAATGCCGCTGACCTCCTCGGTCACCGGGTGCTCCACCTGAAGCCGGGTGTTGACCTCCAGGAACGAGATCGTGCCGTCCTGGCCGACCAGGAACTCGCAGGTGCCCGCGCCCGCGTACCCGGCGGCCCGCAGGATGTCGGCCGATGCGGTGCGCAGCTGCTTGTCCTGCTCGGCGGTCAGGAACGGCGCGGGCGCCTCCTCGACCAGCTTCTGGTGCCGCCGCTGCAGCGAGCAGTCCCTGGTGGACACGATGACGACGTTGCCGTGCGTGTCGGCCAGGCACTGCGTCTCGACATGCCGGGGCCGGTCCAGGTAGCGCTCGACGAAACACTCGCCCCGGCCGAAAGCGGCGACCGCCTCGCGCACCGCCGACTCGAACTGCGGTGCGATCTCCTCGGCGGTCCTGGCGATCTTAAGACCGCGCCCGCCGCCGCCGAATGCCGCCTTGATCGCGATCGGCAGGCCGTACTCCGCGGCGAATGCCAGGGCCTCCTCGGCGCCGACGGGGCCGTCGGTGCCGGGCGTAAGCGGCGCGCCCACCTGCCTGGCGATGTGCCGGGCCCGCACCTTGTCGCCGAGGGCATCGATCGCCGCGGGCGGCGGTCCGATCCAGGTCAGGCCGGCGTCGATGACGGCGCGGGCGAAGTCGGCATTCTCGGCCAGGAAGCCGTATCCGGGGTGGACCGCATCGGCCCCGCTGTCCGCGGCGGCCTTGAGAATCTTGGCGATATCCAGGTAGCTCTCGGCCGCGGTCTGGCCGCCCAGGGCGTACGCCTGGTCGGCCATGCTGACGTGCAGTGCGTCCAGGTCAGCCTCTCCGTAGACGGCCACGCTGGCGAGCCCGGCATCCCGGCAGGCCCGCACAATCCGGACCGCGATCTCGCCGCGGTTGGCGATTAGGACCTTATGCACCTGCACTATCTCCTTTCGACTGTGAGGAGTCTAGGTGAGCCGCGGCCTCCGCGCCGGGTCGGCTGGCGGCGACATCACGAGCCGCGGCCTGCGGGCCCCCGTGGTCGGCTGGAACGGCGAGCGGCCGCCAGGATGAAGCCGGATCGGGTCTGACCCGCCGGCCCGCAGTGGTTATCAGGGAAGGGCGCTTGCGCGCCAGGCGCCGGGACTGGCGATGAC
>JASHOV010000198.1 GCA_030038495.1 Streptosporangiaceae bacterium | reverse complement strand
CGGCTGCGGCCTTGCGCCCGCGACGGGTCGTCGTCCCGAGCTTCACGCCATAGCCGACGAGCACGGCCTGCCGCTCGGCCTTGGGCGCCGGGCTGCCGATCATGCCCGGCTCGGACGCGAGGGTCGTGGCTGGCGGGGCTGGCGGGGCTGGCGTCGGCGCATCGCCGGCCGAGCCGCCGACGTTGACCGAGATGATCGGCGTCCCGACGTCCGCGGTAGCACCCTCGGGCACGAGCAGGTCCGCGACCACGCCCTCGTACGGGCTGGGGAGCTCGACGACGGCCTTGGCCGTCTCGATTTCGACGATGATCTGGTTGATGCTGATCTGGTCACCCGGGTGGACGTGCCACCTGACGATGTCGGCCTCGGTCAGGCCTTCGCCGACATCAGGGAGCTTGAACTCCTTGAGATCTGACATTGCGGGCCTCTCAGTAGCCGAACGTGCGGTCGACGCCGTCCAGGATCCGGTCCAGGTCGGGCAGGTAGTGCTCCTCAAGCCGGGACGGCGGGTAGGGCGTGGTGTAGGCGCCCACCCGCAGCACCGGGGCCTCGAGGCTGTAGAAGCACTCCTGCGTGATCTGGGCCGCGATCTCGGCGCCGATGCCGCCGGTGACCACGGCCTCGTGCACGATCACGCACCGGCCCGTCTTGCGGACGGAGGCAAAGATCGTCTCGGTGTCCAGCGGCGCCAGCGAGCGCAGGTCGATCACCTCAACCGATCTCCCGTCATTCGACGCCGCCACCGCCGCCTCCGCGCAGCTGCGCACCATCGGCCCGTAGCACAGCACGGTCACGTCGGTGCCGGGCATCAGCACCCGGGCCCGATCCATCGGCAGCGCCGCTGCCAGCCCGCCCTCGACGTCGACCTCGGCCTTGTCCCAGTACCGGCGCTTGGGCTCGAAGAACAGCACAGGGTCGTCGCTGAGCGCGGCCTGCTGGATCATCGTGTACGCGTCGGCCGGGTCGCCGCAGGACACAACCCGCAGGCCGGGCGTGTGCGCGAACAGTGACTCGGGGGACTCACTGTGGTGCTCGACGGCGCCGATGCCGCCGCCGAACGGGATCCGTACCACGATCGGCAGGCGGACCGAGCCGAGCGAGCGGTACCGCATCTTGGCGAGCTGGGTGACGATCTGGTCGAAGGCGGGGAACACGAAGCCGTCGAACTGGATCTCGCAGATCGGCCGGTAGCCGCGCAGGGCCAGGCCGATCGCCGTGCCGATGATGCCGGACTCGGCCAGCGGGGTGTCGATCACGCGGGCCTCGCCGAAATCCTTCTGCAGGCCGTCGGTGACGCGGAAGACGCCGCCGAGCTTGCCGACGTCCTCACCCATGATCAGGGCCTTCGGGTTGTCCTCTAGCGCCTTGCGCAGGCCCTCGTTGAGCGCCTTGGAGAGGGTCAGCGTGGTCATCGGACGGCCTCCTCTTCAAACGACTCAAGGTAGGCCGCGAACCCGGCGCGCTCGGCGGCAAGCTGCCTGGTCTCGGCGGTAAGAACGTCGTCGAACATCGACAGCGGGGTTGGGTCCTGCATGTTCAGGCAAGCTGCGCGCACGCGCGCGCCAACCTGGGCGGCCTCGGCCTCGATCTCGTCGAAGAACGCCATCTCGGCCTGCTCGGACCTGATCAGGTACTGCTTCACCCGCTCGATGGGGTCCTTGAGCTTCCACGCCTCCAGCTCGGCCGACAGCCGGTACCTGGTCGGGTCGTCGGTCGTCGTGTGCGCTCCCATCCGGTAGGTGAACGCCTCGATCATGGTCGGGCCCTGGCCCTCCCGCGCGGACTGCATGGCCTTGCGCGTCACGGCCAGGCACGCGAGCACATCGTTCCCGTCTACCCGGACCCCGGGGAACCCGAAGCCGAGCGCCCGCTGGTACAGCGGCACCCGGCTCTGCCGCTCCAGCGGCTCGGAGATGGCCCACTGGTTGTTCTGGCAGAAGAACACGACCGGCGCGTTGTTGACCGATGCCCAGATGAAGGCCTCGTTGACATCACCCTGGCTGGTCGCACCGTCGCCGAAGTAGACGATGACCGCCTCGCCATCCTCCCCGACCGCGCCGTCGCGCTGTATGCCCATCGCATAGCCGGTGGCGTGCAGCGTCTGGCTACCGATGACGATGGTGTACAGGTGGAAGTTGTGCTCCTTCGGGTCCCAGCCGCCGTGACTGACCCCGCGGTACAGCTCAAGCAGCTTCGCCGGATCCAGCCCGCGGCACCAGGCAACCCCGTGCTCGCGATAGGTGGGGAACGCCATGTCCCGCGCGGTGAGCGCGCGCCCGGAGCCGACCTGCGCCGCCTCCTGGCCGAGCAGCGACGCCCAGATCCCGAGCTCGCCCTGGCGCTGCAGCGCGATGGCCTCGAAGTCGATCCGGCGGACGATGACCAGGTCGCGGTAGAGGGACCTGAGCTCCTCGGCCGAGATCTCCAGCGGGTAGTCGGGGTGCTCGACTCGCTCCCCTTCCGGGGTGAGGAGCTGGATCAGCTCCGCCGAATCCGCCTGTGGTTCTGGCTGGGGCTGCCGTTCCGGCTCGGCGGCCGGCGCCCGCTTTCCGGGTGCCCGTGCCACTGGGCGGGCGGCGCGTCCGGCATCTTTGACGGTCACGTGCCACTCCTTGCATGGTCATGTCCGACCGTGAGCCCGGCTCGGTTAAGGTCCGGGTTCGCGGCCGGCAGGCCTGTCAGGTCCGAGTTGTGCTGCGACAGTACTAGCCGGGCTCCGGGCACGGTCAAGCGCTGTGAGGCCACAGTGCTCCGATGGTGATGCATGTCACGAACCTGCCCACTGCTGCCCTAAAGATAAGGCTACTCGCCGGATCGCATGCCGCCCCGCGACAGATCTGAAGCCGGCAGGCGCTGAGCCAGCCGCGACTCGCGTACCCTGCCGTTGTGCCCAAAGTCGTCATTGACGTGATGCTCAAGCCCGAGATCCACGATCCGCAGGGCGACGCGATCGCCAGCGCGTGCAGGCGGGTCGGCTTCGATCAGGTTGCGACGGTTCGTCAGGGCAAGCGATTCGAGCTGGAGCTGACCGAGCCCGCGTCCCGCGAGCGGATGGCCGAGCTGGCGGCGGAGCTGCTGGCCAACCCGGTGATCGAGGAGTTCTCGATCGAGCACCTCTGACTCGGGCTGGCGCGGCCTGTGGCTAGGGCCGCCGGCTCCCGAGCCCTGTCGCACCGCGCGCGACCGCAGATATATCCCCAGGTCAGGGCCTCGTTAGGGAAACGTCGGGCGGCCAGTAGCGCACTGTTCGTCCAGAGATCGCCTAAGTTCATGATTACCGCAGCTCTTCCGGGGAAGCCTGGACAATGTGAACTGTCTGTAACCGCTAACGGGGCTGAGGAGCGGATGCGATCTCGGGTGTTCCATTCTGGGGAGGCGACCGCAGATGTTGAGTTCTGCCTGGTCTTCCCCGGAGAGGCGGTTAGCGTCCCGGTGATGCGCCGCGTGCTCGGGGACACCCTCAGCCGGCTGGGAATGGACGAGCGCTGCGTCGGCGACATCCTGCTCGCGGTGACCGAGGCCTGTTCCAATGTCGTTCGGCACGCGGGACCAGGCCGCCGCTACGAGGTCGTCGCCCATGTGGGCAGCAAGCGGTGCCTGCTGGAGATAGTGGACAGCGGCCGGGGCGCCGATTCGACGGATCCGATCCGGGCGCGGCCGCGGATCCGGCGGTCGGCGGTGCCGGTGGCCAGGCTCCGCCGTCACCCGGCCAGCCCGGCGTCGGCCCCCTCTTCGCCCACGCGGTCCTCGTCGGCGACCCTGCGCAGCCGGATCAGCAGGCCGCGGCGGCTGGCCAGGGAACGCGCCATTGCCCAGCTGCCCGAGTCGGGCCGGGGGATGGCGATCATGCGGGCGTGCGTGGACGACGTGACCATGCAGAGCAGGCCGGGTCAGGGCACCGTGGTCTCGCTGGCCAAGCGGATCGAGTGGCGCAGTGACGCACCACTTGCCCGGCTGCCCGCCTCGCAGCTCAGGGACGCCGGCTGAGCCAGTAGGGCCGAGCCGGTAATCTGCCACCATGCGCCGCCCGCGAGGACGTCTATGACCAGGGTCGGGGTAGTCACGTTTCCCGGCTCACTCGACGATCACGATGCGCGACGAGCCGTGCGGCACGCGGGCGCCGAGGCAGTGACCCTCTGGCACGGCGACGCCGGCCTGCAGGGCGTCGACGGCGTCATCCTGCCGGGCGGGTTCTCGTATGGCGATTACCTGCGCTGCGGGGCAATTGCCAGGTTCGCGCCGGTTATGGGGGAGCTCATCCCGGCGGCGCGGAAGGGGCTGCCCGTCCTGGGCATCTGCAACGGGTTCCAGATCCTGTGTGAGGCGCATCTCCTGCCGGGCGCGCTGACCCGCAACCGGGCCCGCCGCTTTATCAACAGGGACGTCACAATCCGGATAGAGAACGCCAGCTCCGTCTGGACCCGGCGATACCAGCCCGGCCAGGAGATCAGGGTCGTGCTGAAGAGCGGCGAGGGCGCCTACATGGCCGACCAGGCGACCCTGGCGGCGCTCGAGGCAGGCGGCCAGGTGCTGGCCCGCTACGTCGGAGCGAATCCGAACGGCTCCGTTGGTGACATCGCCGGGGTGGTCAACGAGGCCGGCAACGTCGCCGGACTCATGCCGCACCCCGAGCACGCGATCGACCTGCTGACCGGGCCCAGCGAGGACGGGCTCGGCTTCTTTGCCTCCATCCTGGCGGCGGGAGCGCCCGCGTGAGCCAGGCACCAGCACAGCCGGGCACGGTGGCGCCGGACACAGTAGCCACAGCGGCCGCCAGCCCGCAGCGCCCGCAGCCGTTCCGAGAGCTCGGCCTGACCGACGGCGAGTACGAGCGGATCACCGGCCTGCTCGGCCGCAGGCCGACGGACGCCGAGCTGGCTATCTACTCCGTCATGTGGAGCGAGCACTGCTCCTACAAGTCGTCGCGCCGGCACCTGCGCCAGTTCGCCGAGAAGGCGCCGGAGACGGGCGTGCTGCTCGCCGGGATGGGCCAGAACGCCGGCGTCGTCGACATCGGCCAGGGCTATGCGGTGACCTTCAAGATCGAGTCGCACAACCACCCGTCGTTCGTCGAGCCGTTCCAGGGCGCGGCCACAGGCGTCGGCGGAATCGTCAGGGACATCCTGGCCATGGGCGCGCGCCCAGTGGCCGTGATGGACGCGCTGCGGTTCGGTCCGGCGGACGCGCCGGACACCCACCGGGTGCTGCCTGGCGTCGTGAGCGGCATCTCCTTCTACGGCAACTGCCTTGGCCTGCCCAACATCGGGGGCGAGCTGGCATTCGATCCCTGCTACGCGGGGAACCCGCTGGTCAACGCGCTGTGCGTGGGAGTGCTGCGGCATGCCGACCTGAAGCTTGCGGCCGCCACCGGGCCGGGGAACCAGGTCATACTGTTCGGCTCGAGGACCGGGCCGGACGGCATCGGCGGCGCGTCGGTACTGGCCAGCGCCTCGTTCGGCGGTGGTGCTGGCCGGGCCGGGGGCGAGGGCGCCAAGCGGCCCAGCGTGCAGGTCGGCGATCCGTTCATGGAAAAGCTGCTGGTCGAATGCTGCCTCGAGCTGTACCAGGCAGGCGTGGTCGTGGGCATCCAGGA
>JASHOV010000197.1 GCA_030038495.1 Streptosporangiaceae bacterium | reverse complement strand
ATTCCTAGCGTGATCTTGTCAGCATTTTCGACTGTCTGGAGGGATCACGATGATCGAGGCCAGGGGCCTCACTAAACGCTATGGCGGTCTGGTAGCGCTCAGCGATCTCAGCTTTACCGTCGAGCCCGGCCGGGTGACGGGGTTCCTGGGCCCGAACGGGTCGGGCAAGTCCACCGCGATGCGCGTCATCATGGGGCTGGATCATCCCGACGGCGGCCGGGCCACGATCGGCGGGCGCAGCTATCACGACCTGCGCTGGCCGCTGCGCGAGGTCGGCGCACTTCTGGAGACAAGAGCCTTTCATCCTGGCCGTACCGCCCGCGCTCACCTGGCCGCGCTCGCGGCCGCGAGCCGCATCCCTGAGCGCCGGGTCGACGAGGTGCTCGAGTTTGTCGGCCTGGCCGAGGCGGCCCGGCGCCGGGCCGGCAAGTTCTCGCTCGGCATGTGCCAGCGACTGGGACTGGCCGCGGCGCTCCTCGGAGATCCGGCCGTTCTGCTGCTCGACGAGCCGATGAACGGCCTGGACCCCGAGGGCATCCGCTGGCTGCGGAACCTGCTGCGGGAGATGGCCGGCCAGGGCCGGACCGTGCTGGTGTCCAGCCACCTGATCAGCGAGATCTCGATTACTGCCCAGCACCTGGTCGTCATCGGCCAGGGCCGGCTGCTCGCGGACACCACCGTGAGCGAGCTGGCCAGCCGGGCCGGATCACTTGAGGACGCGATCTTCGACCTCACGATGGGACAGATTGCGGGGAGCAGGTCATGAGCGGGGCAACGAGCACTACGGCATCCGCCCGCCGCACGGCCGGCCGGCGCTACGGGTTCGCCGAGGCGGCCAGGATGGAATGGCGCAAGCTGGCGACACTGCGGTCCACCTTCTGGATCGCGGCCTTCATCGTCGCGGTCATGGTCGGCGTGGCCACACTCGTACTCAGCTATTACCCGGCCCACTGGACCCACATGTCGGCGTGGCAGCGGGCCGACTTCGATCCGACCAACATGGGATTCGCCGGGCTCGCGCTCGCGCAGCTGGCCATCGGCGTGGCCGGCGTCCTGGTGATGACCGCCGAGTACTCGTCGGGCTCGATCAGGAGCAGCCTCGCTGCGATTCCCGATCGCCGTAAGCTCCTCGCCGCCAAGGCGGTGGTGCTCGGCGGCGCTGCGCTCGCGCTGGGCGAGATGGTGTGCCTCGCCTCGTTCCTGGTCAGCGAGTACGCCGTGCTGCACGCGCCCGCACCGCACGCGTCGCTCGGGCAGCCCGGTGTGCTGCGGGCGGTCCTGCTGAGCGGTGCCTACGTCGGCTTCGCCGGGCTGCTCGGCCTCGGACTGGGTGCGATCGTCCGGCACACGGCGGGCGCCATAGCCGCGCTTGCCGGTGTCCTGATGGCCCTGCCGCTGCTGCTGCACCTAATCCCTGGCGGTGCGGGCAGGCAGGTAGCGAACTACCTGCCGATGCTCATCGCGGAGAACTCGCTCACCGCGGTGAAGCCGGTAGCCGGCGCGCTGTCCGCCTGGGCCGGGCTCGCGCTCCTCGCCGGCTATGCGGCGGCGGCGCTGCTCGCGGGCGGATTGCTTTTCGCTCGCCGCGATGCATGAGTGCCGGCCGCTACAGCAGAGAATGTCATGGTGAGCAGCATGGCGAGCATTCCGCCGCATCGGCCCCTTGCGGACTGGCCAGAACCGGGCCGGCCGGGTAGCAGCCGGTGGGCCGGGATGCTCGCCGCCGCGCTGCGGGCGCCGGTGTCCGGCAGGAGCTGGCGTGCGCTCGCCTACTGCGTCGCCGGACTGCCGCTCGGCCTGGGCGGATTCGCGGCGGTCCTGGTCCTGCTGGCAGCGGGAACCGGCCTGACCGTGACCGTCGCCGGGGCGGTCCCTGGCCTTGCTCTCCTGGTCCTGGGCCTGGGCCTGGCCAGAGGGCTCGGCAGCACCCAGCGGTGGCTGGCCGCACGCCTGCTGCAGGTACGGCTGGCGTCGCCGCCGCCCCGGCCGCGACCAGCGGGCGTCGCGGCCCGGCTGGAATCCGCGTTGCGGGACGGACGAAGCTGGCGCGCGGCGGCCTACGTGACGCTCCGGTTCCCGCTGTGCTGCCTGGGCTGCTACGTGGTGCTCGTGTGCTGGCTCTACGGGCTGTTCTTTCTCACCTATCCGATCTGGTGGAGCATCGCCATCGGCGTACACGACGGCCATCCGCGGGCCAGGCACGGTGTGCCCAGCCTGCTCTCGCCGCTGGGTGTCGGCGGCGGCCTGCACATCTCCACGCTGGGCGGGGCCTTCCTGGTCATGCTGTTCGCGATTCCGCTGCTGCTCGCGGCGCCCTGGCTGACCCGCGGGCTGGCGCACGCGGATGCCTGGCTGCTGCGGAGCCTGCTGGCGCCGGCCAGCCTCGCGGCGCGCGTGGCCGAGCTGGAGCGGACCAGGGCGCTGGCCGTCGACGACGCCGCCGCGCGGCTGCGCAAGGTCGAGCGGGACTTGCACGACGGCACCCAGGCCCGCCTCGCGGCGCTCGCGCTGACCCTGGGCATGGCACGGGAGAAACTGGACGAAAGCAGTGATGCGGCGGATCCCGACCGCGCCCGCGCGCTGGTCGAGACCGCGCATGCCAGCGCGAAACAGGCGCTGGTGGAACTGCGCGACCTGGCCAGGGGCATTCATCCGCCCGTACTCGACAACGGGCTCCCTGAGGCACTCGAAAGCCTTGTCGGCCAGTCTGTCTTCCCGATCGGGCTCGGGACGGAAATCGCCGAGCGCCCGACACCCGCGATCGAGACCATTGCCTATTTCTGCGCGGCCGAGCTAGTGGCCAATGCGGTGAAGCACAGCGGCGCGACTACCGGCCGCGTGGAGGTCGTCCAGCAGGGCGGCGTGCTCGTCGTTCGCGTCGCCGACAACGGCCGGGGCGGGGCCCATCCCGCGCCTGGCGGTGGCCTGGCCGGCCTGGCCGAGCGGGTGCAGACCGTGGACGGCACGATCGGCATCGACAGCCCGGCGGGCGGCCCGACGGTTGTCACCGTCGAGCTGCCGATGCACGCATAGGGTCACGATCATGCGGGTGGTAATCGCCGAGGACTCCGCGGTCCTGCGCGCAGGCCTGATGCAGCTGCTCGCCGATCGCGGGCACGAGGTCAGCGCCGCGGTCGCGGATGCCGACGCCCTGCTGGCCGCGGTCGCCGAGCACCGGCCCGATGTCGCAGTGGTCGATATCCGCATGCCCCCGACTCACACCGACGAGGGGCTGCGGGCCGCGGTCACGTTGCGAGCCGATTTCCCGGCCACGGGTGTGCTGGTGTTCTCGCAGTACATCGAGACGCGGTACGCTGCCCGGCTACTAGAGCGGAACGCGGCTGGCGTTGGCTATCTGCTCAAGGACAGGGTGGCCGACGTGACCGAATTCACCGAGGCGCTGGAGCGGGTCGCCGCCGGCGGCACCGCGCTCGACCCCGAGGTCGTGACGCAGCTGCTCGGCGCGCGCCGCGCGGTGGCCGGGCTCGAGTCGCTGACCGCACGGGAGCTCGAGGTACTCGCGCTGATGGCCGAGGGCAGGTCGAACGCCGCTATTGCCAGCGCGCTGGTGGTCACGCCCGGTGCGGTGGAGAAGCACGTGGCCGGCATCTTCGGCAAGCTCGGTCTGGAGCCTTCTGAGACCGATAACAGGCGGGTGCTGGCGGTGCTGCGTTACCTGGGCGGCTGACGCTCCTCATGTCCGGACATTGCGAGCCGGCAGCTAATCTGAACTGGCTGCTGCCTGCGGCACCCAGCCTGGTCGGAGGGACAATGAGCGGTATCCGGGTGATCATCGCCAAGCCTGGCCTGGACGGCCACGATCGTGGCGCCAAGGTCGTGGCGCGGGCGCTGCGCGACGCCGGGATCGAGGTGATCTACACCGGCCTCCACCAGACCCCGGAGCAGATCGTGGCCGCGGCGCTGCAGGAAGATGCCGACGCGATCGGGCTGTCGGTGCTGTCCGGCGCGCACATGACCCAGTTCAGCCGGGTGCTCGAACTGCTCAGGGAACGGGGCGCCGCCGACATAGTCGTCTTCGGCGGCGGCATCATTCCCGACGCCGATATAGCCGAGCTGGAGCGGATGGGCGTAGCCAGGCTGTTCACGCCGGGGGCCACGACCACCGAGATCGTGGACTGGGTCCGATCGGCGCTCGGCCACAGCGAGACGGTCGGCTAGAACCACGGGTAGCTAGCCCCGGACCCCGCCCGGCCCCCCGGTGGCGCGCGGGCTAGAGTGCATCCGGGCGGCCAGCGACCGTTCCCATACAAAATGCGGGCCCGAGCCCGCTGCTGAGCACGATAGGACGGACCCCGAGTGGACCTGTTCGAGTACCAGGCGAAGGAGCTGTTCGCCGAGTACGGCGTCCCGATTCCGCAGGGCAAGGTGGCCACGACCCCGGTAGAGGCGCGGCAGATTGCCGAGGATATTGCCGCCGAACGCCCCGGCGCCAAGCCGCTGGTGGTGATCAAGGCGCAGGTGAAGACCGGCGGCCGCGGCAAGGCAGGCGGGGTGAAGCTGGCTGACACCCCCGATGAGGCGCAGGAGAAGGCGACCAAGATCCTCGGCATGGACATCAAGGGCCACACCGTGCACTCGGTGCTGGTCGCCGGGGACACCGACATCGCGCAGGAGTTCTACCTCTCGTTCCTGCTGGACCGCTCCGACCGCACGTTCCTGTCCATGTGTACGGTCGAGGGCGGCATGGAGATCGAGGACCTGGCCCGCGAGCGGCCGGAAGCGCTGGCCAAGATCCCGGTCAACGCGCTGACTGGCGTCGATCACGCCAAGGCCCTGGAGATCGTCGCGGCCGGGCGGCTGCCCGAGGCCGCGCGGGAGGAGGCCGCCACCCTGGCCGAGAAGCTGTGGGCGGTGTTCACTGGCGAGGACGCGACGCTGGTCGAGGTCAACCCGCTTGTCTACACCGGCGATGGCCACGTGGTCGCCCTGGACGCGAAGGTGACCCTGGACGACAACGCCGCGTTCCGGCACGACTGGGCTCGCTTCGCCGACCCGACGGCGGTGGACCCGCTCGAAGCGCGGGCCAAGGCCAAGCACCTCAACTACGTGAAGCTTGACGGCGAGGTCGGGATCATAGGCAACGGGGCCGGCCTGGTGATGTCCACGCTGGACGTCGTGGCCTACGCGGGCGAGGAGTTCGGTGGCGTACGTCCGGCCAACTTCCTGGACATCGGCGGCGGCGCGTCGGCCGAGGTGATGGCCAACGGACTGGAGATCGTGCTGTCCGATCCCAGCGTCCTGAGCGTCCTGGTCAACGTCTTCGGCGGCATCACGTCCTGCGACGCGGTGGCCAACGGCATCGTGTCGGCCATCGGGATGCTGGCCGAGCAGGGCAATCCGGTCACCCACCCGATCGTGGTGCGGCTGGACGGCAACAACGCGGCCGAGGGCCGCCGGATCCTCGACGAGGCGGGCATCGCCGTGGTTGAGCAGGTGGCGACGATGGACGACGCGGCGCGGCGCGCCGCCGAACTGGCTTCGGCCTCCAAGGGAGCATGAAATGGCGATCTTCCTGAACGCCGACAGCAAGATCATCATCCAGGGCATCACCGGCTCCGAGGGTCGCAAGCACGGTGCGCGGATGATCGCGGCCGGGGCGGCCGTCGTCGGCGGGACGAATCCGAGGAAGGCCGGCCAGACCGTGGAGCTTTCCGGCGTCGAGGTACCGGTGTTCGGCACCGTCTACGAGGCCATGGAGGCCACCGGCGCCAACGTGTCGGTGATATTCGTGCCGGAAGCCGGCACCAAGGGCGCGGTGATCGAGGCCATCGACGCCGAGATCCCGCTCGCTATCGTGATCACCGAGGGCATTCCGGTGCACGACAGCGCCGAGTTCTGGGCCTACGCGGCCGCGAAGGGCAACAAGACGAGGATTGTCGGCCCGAACTGCCCCGGTGTGGCGTCGCCGGGCAAGTCCAACGCGGGCATCATTCCGGCCGACATCACCTCTGAGGGCCGGATCGGGCTGGTCTCCAAGTCCGGCACGCTGACCTACCAGATGATGTACGAGCTGCGCGACATCGGCTTCTCCAC
>JASHOV010000018.1 GCA_030038495.1 Streptosporangiaceae bacterium | reverse complement strand
CGGTTCATGAAGGGGTCGCGGCGGACCGGCGTGCCGCAGCGCGGGCACGGCTCGCCCTCGCGCCCGTAGACGCTGAGGGACCGGTCAAAGTAGCCGCTCTCACCGTTCACGTTGACGTACAGGCTGTCGAACGAGGTACCGCCGGCCAGCAGCGCCTCCGCGAACACCTCGCGCACTGCCTCGATCAGGCTGCTGACCTCCGCCTTGCGCAGCCGGTCGGCGCCGCGGGCAAAATGCAGCCTGGTTCGCCAGAGCGCCTCGTCGGCGTAGATGTTGCCGACACCGCTGATCAGCGACTGGTCGAGCAGCGCGCGCTTGATGCCAGTGCGGCGTGACCGCAGCCGGCCGGCGAACCAGGTCGCATCGAACGCCGATTCCAGCGGGTCCGGGGCGATGTGGGCGATTACAGGCGGTAGCAGCGCGCCGTTCTCGGCCACCAGCAGGTGGCCGAACGTACGCTGATCGGTGAAGCGCAGATCAGGGCCGCCGTCGTCGAAGGTGAACCGGACCCGAACATGCGGGGATAGCGGTGCGTCCTGCGGCCCGACGAGCAGCTGACCGCTCATGCCCAGGTGGGCAAGCATGGCGTCCTCACCAACCGGCAGCCACAGGTACTTGCCACGGCGCCTGGCGCCATCGAAGCGGCGGCCACGCAGCCGCGACTGGAAGTCGACCGGGCCCGGTTCGTGCCTGCGCACGGCGCGCGGATGCAGTACTTGCACGGAGGCGACCCGGCGGCCGACCACGAAACGCTCTAGCCCGGACCTGACCGTCTCGACCTCGGGCAGCTCAGGCACTGGCGGACCCGGGACTACGGCTGGCTCGGCGCGTCACCGGCCTGCGGATCGTCGCCTGCCTGCGGACCGTCGCCTGCCTGCGGACCGTCAGCTGCCCTCGGACCGTCAGCTGCCTGCGGATCGTCGCCTGCCTGCGGACCGTCAGCTGCCTGCGGACCGTCGCCTGCCTGCGGACCGTCAGCTGCCCGCGGACCGTCAGCTGCCTGCGGATCGCCGGGCGCCGGGGTCTGGCGGGCCGCCAGCCGCTCACTGATCGCGTTCCACGCGGCCTCCGCCGCCTGCTGCTCGGCCTCCTTCTTGGACCGGCCCTCACCCTCGCCGTAGGTCTGCGTGCCGATGCGCACGAACGCGCGGAACGACTTCTGGTGGTCGGGCCCGCTCTCCTCGACGTGATACTCGGGCGCGCCGAGCATCTCGGCCGCTGTCAGCTCCTGCAGCGAGGTCTTCCAGTCCAGGCCGGCGCCCAGCCGGGCCGACAGCGCGATCACGGGGTCGAAGAGCCTGTGCACGAGCGCGTCCGCCGCCTTCAGCCCCTGATCGAGATAGACGGCGCCGATGACGGCCTCCAGGGTGTCGGCCAGGATCGAGGACTTGTCCCGGCCGCCGGTACCCTCCTCGCCCTTGCCCAGTCGGACGTAAGCGCCAAGCTGCAGGCCCCTGGCGACGCCGGCCAGCGCGCGCATGTTGACCACGGCCGCGCGGAGCTTCGCCAGCTGGCCCTCGGGCAGGTCGGGATACGAGCGGAACAGCGTGTCGGTAACGATCAGCCCGAGCACCGAGTCACCGAGGAACTCCAGCCGCTCGTTGGTGGGCAGGCCGCCGTTCTCGTAGGCGAACGAGCGGTGCATGAGCGCCCGCTCCAGCAGTTCCTCGCCGACCGGCACCTCGAGCGCGGCCAGCAGGGCCGCGGTCCCCTCCGCAGCTGAGTCAGTCACCGCCAACTCCTTCCCAGGGCCGCAGCCCAGGCGCGTACACCCCCTAAGGGAATGTCAGGAAGGAGTGATGACCTGGCGCCGGTTGTAGGTGCCGCAGGTCGGGCAGGCCGTGTGCGGGAGCTTGGGGTCCCGGCAGTTCGGGCACATCACCAGCTGCGGCGCGGTCGCCTTCCACTGCGCCCGGCGCGACCTGGTGTTGCTGCGCGACATCTTTCGCTTGGGAACTGCCACTTCAACTCTCCTTAGAAAACTGGCCGCGCGGGCCGCACCGCTGATAGGTGAATCGGCCGACTCGGCCGATTCACCTATCAGACTGTCCCGGTGCGGAGTCCGTCCGGTCGGTCGTCGTCTCCGGTCCGGCTGTCCCGTCCGGTACTGCATCTCCTGCGCGGACCGGAGAGCCCGCAGGCTCGCCCGCCCGGTAATCCTTCAGTGCCGCCCACATGGGGCCGCGCTGCTCGTGCCCGTGGCCAGGCTCGGCGTCTGCCAGCCGAACGCCGCACTCCGGGCACAGGCCCTGGCAACCGTCCTCGCACAGCGGCGAGAGCGGCAGCTCGAGCACCACCGCATCGCGCAGCGCGGGCTCCAGGTCGAGCAGCCCGCTCCCGTCGAGCCGGTAGCTCTCCTCGCCGTCGGGCTGCCCGGAGTCGGACTCGTCCTCCGCCTCCACCGCGAACAGCTCCTGGAAGTGCACCTTCGTTGCCGAGGTGAACGGCTCCAGGCACCTGGCGCATTCGCCAGCCAGCGGCGCGGTCACGGTGGCCGTGACCAGCACGCCCTCGGCTACGCCCTCAAGCTGAACTTCCAGCTCGAGCTCGGCGCCGACTGGCACCCGCGCCAGCTCGACGCCCATGTCCGCTGGCGCTGCGCAAGTACGATTCAGCGTACGCGCTGTCCCCGGCCCAAGATCCCTGGTATCGAACACCAGCGG
>JASHOV010000196.1 GCA_030038495.1 Streptosporangiaceae bacterium | reverse complement strand
GTGGCGGGCTCCCAGCTCGAATCGCAGGTCTCGCTGGAGGAGTACAGCGTGTCGAACCGCGGGCTGCGCAGCGGCCTGATCGGCACGCCCGACCAGATCGCCGGCCGGCTTCGCGCCTACGAGGAAGCCGGAGTCGGCCTGATGCTGCTGCAGTTCTCGCCGCAGCGCGAGGAGATGGCCCGGTTCGGCCGGGACGTCATCGCCCCGTGGTCCTGAGACAACTGCGGACTTGAGTTACTGGACAGCCCGGCGTTCCAGCTTCTCCACGACGAGACGGTAGGCGAGCCGCGGCCGGCCCGGATGCCGCTCGCGGGCCGGGGGCAGCGGCAGCGCCAGGCCCTCGTCCACGAGAGCGCGCAGCTGCCGCCTCGCGGTGCGCGGCGTGACCGAAAGCAGCTGGCCAGTCAGCTCGGCATCGACGACCGGCGCCGCATCGGCCGCAAGCTTCTGTGCGAGCCTGGACAGCGTTTCCAGTGCGCGAATGCGGCTGAGGCTGTCCGTGGCCGGCCGGCCGGCCGGACCGGAGCCGTCTTGCAGGTGCCGTGCGAGGTCGGCCATGCCGGGCAGCTCGGCCGTGGTGGATCGGCTCGCCTGACCGCCGAAGCCGGCGCTTGCGCGACCGTGTGCGGCCTGGCCCAGTGACAGGCGCGCCTGCGCCTCCGCATCGTGCTCCGACCGGCCGGTCCCGACACCCACGTCGAGGGTAATTCCGAGCGCGCTCCTGGCAGCGGCCGCGAACGGCGGGTCGCCCGCAGCTGCCAGCGAGTTCCTGGTGGCCAGAACCAGGAACGCGTGCTCGCCCAGCTGGCTCACCGTTCCCTGGATGCGCTGTGCCTCCCTGACCAGGAACCGGTGCACTGTCAGCTGCAGTTCCTGAGTGGCGTGCCGCGGCGCGGGGCGGCGCGGGCTATGCCGCAGCGCCGGTACCTCGACGATCGCGACGGCGAGCTGCGATTCGGCGAGCACCTGGTGACTGCCAAGCAGCGTGACGACCTGAAGCCCCGACCGTATCGACTGGTCGGTGGGCCGCAGCCGCACGACGGGGACGCCAGCATCCGACAGCCGACCGGCGACCTGCTCCAGGCACGTGAACGCGGCGCTGGTCTGGCCCAGCCGCCAGAGCCGCTCGTGGAACGATGCGATCGCGGCCGCGGTCGTCGTTTCGTCGCGGAGGTGCGCGCCCTCTGACGGAATACCAAGGTCGGCCAGCCCGGCGTCCAGTTCCGCGCGGCTCAGGCCGTCGAAGCTGGCCTGGCCGGGATCCAGGCCATCCCGCCTGGCCCGCAGTAACGCGGCGTACAGCGGCGTGCCGCCGAGCTGAACGCACGTGGCGGGACAGGCAAGCACGCCCGACCTGCGGGCGTAATCCAGCGGGATGCGGCTGGCGAACAGCCACGCGCTGACACCGCCGGCCAGCCTGGCTACGCGCTCGGCTACCTCGTGCTCAGTCAGGTACGGCGCCATCACGAGCCTGCGCGCGATCCCCAGCTCCGACTCGGACGGCGGCACCGGTGCGCCGCCGCCCGCGCCCGGCAGGCCGGACAGCATCACCCGTTCCACAAACTCACGCGGACCAGCGACGCCAACCCGGACCTCGCGGTCGTGCCGCGCATATACCCTCACGCCGGCCATGCCATGAGCTCAGTCCCTAGTGGCTCTCCCGAGCGGGTGAAAGTAGCCCCTAGTTACTTCGTAACTCAGACTTGCGCCAATGGAAAGGGGCAATCCGGAACGGACGGCGAACGCGCTGCGTAGTGCCCGTTTCCCTGCGCGTCGTGTACGGCCAGACAGGGCGGGCCCGCGGCCCCCGTTCCCGGCGTGAACCTAGTCGTCGACCTCGGCGGTGATGTCGGCGCCGAGCGTCGCGAAGCGGCTGGCGATCGCGGCGTGCCCGCGGTCGATGTGGTAGCCAGGCCCGACTATCGTCTCGCCCTCGGCGGCCAGGCCGGCCAGGATCAGCGCGATCCCGCTGCGCAGGTCGTGCGCGATCACCTCGGTGCCGTGGAGGGTGCTCGGGCCGTGCACGATCGCCGCGTTCCCCGCGACCTCGACCTTCGCGCCCATCTTGTTCAGCTCGCCGACAAGGTTGTAGCGGCCGTCGAAGATGGTCTCGCGGATGTAGCTCGTGCCGTCGGCCAGGCAGCTCAGCGCCATGATCGGTGACTGCAGATCGGTGGCGAAGCCGGGGTAGGTGTCGGTGATCACGTTGATCGGGCGCAGCGGGATCTCGCGCCGCACCTGCACGATCGCGCCGTGCGTGGCGAACTCGACGCCCATCTGCTCCAGCTTCCAGCGGGCCACGCCGAAGTGCTCGAGGGAGGCGCCGACGAGGCTGAGCTCGCCGCCGGTGATGGCCGCGGCCATCGCGAACACGACGGCGTCGATGCGGTCGGCCATGACCGTGTGCTCGACCGCGGTGAGCTCGCTGACACCCTCAACCGTGACGAAGCCGGTGCCGCCGCCGGAGATGCGCGCGCCCATCTTGGTGAGGAACGCGATGACGTCAAGGACCTCGGGCTCGAGCGCGGTGTTGTCGATGATCGTGGTGCCGGGGGCCAGCGAGGCAGCCATGATCAGGTTCTCGGTGCCGGTGTGCGACGGCGTGTCCAGGTACAGGTGCGCGCCGCGGAGCCGGTCGGCCTTGATGTGAATCTGGGTTTCCTGCTCCTCGACGACCGCGCCGAGGCGGGCGAACCCGCGGTAGTGGAAATCCAGCAGCCGGTTGCCGAGGTTGCAGCCGCCGATGCCCTCGATCGTCGCCTCACCGAGCCGGTGCAGCAGCGCCGGGACGAACAGTACCGAGGCGCGGAACCGCTGGGCAATCTCCTCCGGCAGCACCGAGCTGGTCAGATCGGACGCATCGATGACCAGGGTGCGCTCGGCCTCGTGGAACTTGCAGACGGCGCCCACGGCCTGGGCCAGCTCGACGGCCCGCCGCACGTCCTCGATCACAGGGACGTTGCGCAGGACGGTCCGGCCCTTTTCCGCCAGCAGCGACGCGGCGATCATCTTCAGCGCCGCGTTCTTTGCTCCCTGCACGAAGACAGTTCCCTGCAGCGGGTTGCCGCCGCGGACGAGATAGCGGGTCTGCGGGCCTGCTGTCATCTCGATGGAACTCCTGTCAGCTCGCTGCGCCGGGCCTGAAATTACCTGACCAACCGTGCGCATTGCCGGTACATCCGGCCAGGCGGACGGCGCCTCACCAGACACCCGGCCGGCCCCGTCACGTGACGTCAAGTATTCCACCGCTCCTGACCCCCCCAGACCATGACGACAGTGTTACGTAACGTACTTGAGTGCCTGCATAGCGTGATCGCAGGGGGTTACCGCCAGAAGCTACCCGAGCAGCCCGTGGTACTCTTCCGCGCCCTGCGATTGCATCTGTGAGGGCGGGCGGCCCGGGCTCACGCAAGCCGCTCCAGCCGGTCGAAAACCGGCCCGAGCCTGCGCACGTAGCGCTCGGCCGTGCAGACCTCGTCGAGCCGGTCCTCGTCCAGTGGCTGGCCCCGGCCAGCCGCGTGCTTGCGCAGCGTTTCACGGAACGGCAGCAGGTTCTGCCAGGTATCCATCGCCGCGGCCTGCACCAGCGAGTAGGCATCCTCCCTGGACATCCCGGCGGCAACCAGCTCGAGCAAGACCGCCGAGGTGTAAATCAGGCCGTGGCTTGACTCAAGATTTGCCAGCATCCGCGCCGCGTCGACGGTGAGCCCGGCCATCACCGCGGCGGTCTCCTCCAGCACGTAGTCCGTCGCGATGGCCGCGTCCGGCAGCGCGACTCGCTCGGTGGAGGAATGTGAGATGTCCCGCTCGTGCCAGAGCGGTATGCCCTCCATAACGGGAACGATCTGCGCCCTGACGACTCGCGCGAGTCCGCTGATGCGTTCGGCCCGAACGGGGTTCTTCTTGTGCGGCATCGCCGAGGAGCCCTTCTGCCCGGCCCCGAACGGCTCGGCCAGCTCGGCCACCTCGGTCCGCTGGCCGTGCCTGATCTCCAGCGCAATTGCGTCGCAGACGCTGGCTATGAGCGCGAGCACGCTCGCCCACTCGGCGATGCCGTCCCTGAGCACGACCTGGGTTGCGACGTCGGCCGGGCGCAGGCCGAGCTTGCCGAGTACCTCGGTCTCGATCGCGGGGTCGATGTTGGAATAGCTGCCCACCGGGCCGGACAGCTTGCCGACCGCCACCGACTGGCGGGCCCGCAGCAGCCGGTCCCGGCACCGCTGGATGGCGAAGGCGAAGTCCGCCACCCGGTGGCCCCAGACGTCGGGCTCGGCGTGGATGCCGTGGGTGCGGCCCGCCCGCAGCGTGGTCCTGTGCGCCAGCGCGTGCTCCCGCAGCACGTGCAGCAGCCGCTCGCACCTGGCCGTGAGCAGGTCGGTTGACTCGGCGAGCTGCAGGGCCAGGGCCGTGTCCACCAGGTCGGAGGAGGTCATGCCGTAGTGCACGTAGGCGGCGGCCTCACGGGGCGTGGTGTTGTTGGCCCAGGCCGAGAGGAAGGCGATGACGTCGTGGCCGGTCACGGCCTCGAGGGCCGCGACGGCCTCCGGCGTGGGCGGCGGCGCGGCGGCCACGGGGGCCACGACGTCCGCGGGCACCGTCCCGGCCTCGGCGTGCGCGGCGAGCACCAGGGTCTCGACCTGGCACCAGAGCTCGTACTTGTGCGCCTCGCTCCAGACGTGGCCCATCTCCGGCAGCGTGTAACGCTCGATCACGGCTTCTATCCTGCCCCACTGCCAGGAGCACCCCTACGGCCGGCCGGGGGCGCTCGGCAATTGGCGGCAGGACGAGCGCCGCCGCCGTGGTGATCCGCCACCAGACCCAGCAGTAGCGGGATATTTCCATAAAAGAGCGCCTGCAGGATCAGGCGGTGCGCCGTCCGCGGTGCCGCCAGCGGTCATGCGGGCCAGCTCATAAGCCGGAAGCCGTGGTCCCGGCGGCGGGTCTCTCGGCGATGTCCCGGCGGAACCAGCCGCCTCGCATCCGGATCAGCCCGGCGGCCTGATAGGCCGCGGACCTCGCCTGGCCCAGGCTGTCGCCCGTGCCCACCACGTTCAGCACCCGGCCGCCCGCCGACGTCAGCTCGCCGCCGGAGCCCGTGCTCGTGCCGGCCTGCAGGACATACGCGCCAGGCACGCTCTCGGCTGCCTCCAGGCCCTCTATCGCGTCTCCGCCGACCGGGGCCGCCGGATAGCCCTCGGCGGCGATGACCACGCTCACGGCCGAGCCAGGTTCCCATTTCGGAGCGGGCGCGCCCGCCAGGTCGCCGTCGGCGGCGGCGCGCAGCAGACCGCCTAGCGGGGTAGCGAGCCGGTCCAGCACCACCTGGGTCTCCGGGTCGCCGAACCTGGCGTTGAACTCCACTACCCGCAGGCCCGCGGCGGTCAGGCACAGCCCGGTGTACAGCAGCCCGCTGAACGGGGTGCCCCGCCGTCGCAGTTCGGCCAGCGCAGGCTCGACGACGGTCTCCATCGTCTCCTCGGCCAGCCCGGCCGGTGCCCAGGGCAGCGGCGCGTAGGCGCCCATGCCGCCGGTGTTCGGTCCCTGGTCGCCGTCGTGGGCGCGCTTGTAATCCTGAGCGGGCAGCAGCGCCACCGCGGTCGTGCCATCGGCCACCGCGAAGATCGACACCTCCGGGCCGTCGAGGAACTCCTCGATCACGACAGGACCGACCGCGGCCGCGTGCCGGATCGCCGCCTGCCGGTCAGAGGTCACGACAACGCCCTTGCCGGCCGCGAGCCCGTCCGCCTTCACCACGTACGGCGGCCCGAACTCGTCGAGCGCGGCGCCGACCTCGCTGACGTCGCGGCAGGTCCTTGCTCTGGCGGTGGGGATCCCGGCCGCGGTCATGACGTCCTTGGCGAAGGACTTGGAGCCCTCGACCATGGCCGCGTCCTGGCCAGGCCCGAAACAGCTGACGCCGGCCGACCGCACGGCGTCGGCCACTCCGGCGACCAGCGGCGCCTCCGGGCCCACGACCACCAGGTCCGCGCGCAGCCAGGCGGCGAGGTCGGCAACCGCTACCGGGTCGGCATGGTTCACCCCGTGCAGCTCGGCGAGCCCGGCGATGCCGGGGTTGCCCGGCGCCGCATGGAGCTGCGCGACGTCGCTGTCCCTGGCCAGCGCCCTGGCCAGGGCGTGCTCGCGGCCGCCCGAGCCGATGACCAGTATCCGCACGGGCCCGAGCCTATCGCTGGAGCTCGCCTGCAGCCGGCGCAGTCCGTGCCAGGCCAGAGCCGCGCACGCCGCTGCGGTCGGCAGCTCCGCGAACAGGGCCATCGCCGCCGACTCCAGGAGGCCCGAGCCGGCCGGGGCGGTGGTCACGTCGAACCAGGCATCGGTAACCAGAAGGGCAGAGGTGGCGATGGCCGTCAGGCAGTACCTGGCGTCGCCACGGCGCAGCAGGACGCCGGTGGCCGCGAGGCCCGCGGCTTCCAGCGCGTCCAGCCCGACCCAGGCCGCGGGCCAGTGCGACGCCTGCGCGCTGGCCGGGAGGCTGGCCGCGAGGTACACCATCCACGGCAGGAGGCCCAGGCCGGCTGCGACCATCACGGCGGCGAGGGCCCGCTGTGCAGGCCGGACAGACGGTGCTGGCTGAACGGGAAGGGCCGGCCGTGCTGGCCGAACGGGCAGGGTCGGCCCGGCGGCCGGGGCCAGCACAGTCAGCACCACGGCCGGCCCCTGACTATCCGGCACCGGAGCAGTCCAGCCGGCGTGCGCGCCGTTACCGCCCCGAAGCTACCGTCGGCGACGGCGACCCAGCACCAGGTGGTGACCTGGGCCACGGTCGCGGCCCTCGCGCCGCGTCGCCAGCCACGTTCGATGAACCGGACCTGCGGTCCGTTCCCGGTCTCCGGCACGCGGCCCCAGGCAAGAACCCGCTCGCCCGAGTCGCCGGCGGCCGCCCGCGCGCCGCGCAGGTGCGATGCGGTGACGCGGGTCGCGCTCACCACATCGATCAGGTCGCCGGCCTCGTACAGTTCCAGCGCGGGGCAGGCCGAACGCGGACCGGCAATCCGGAAGGTCCACGGGTATCCAGGCAGCCGGGCTGCTATGCCCGCCAGGCCCGGCCCGCTGGCTGCGCAGTCCGGCGCTACGGTCGGCATCTTCGTCACGCTCCTTGGTCGCGGTCTTGGCACGCTCCCAAGCCTTCCGATCGCCGGCGTCACAATCAGTAGCGCGCAAGTCCAGATCCGGGGTGGTGCTAGCTACACCAGCGGAGCGGGTCTGCGCTGTATGGCCGCCCGCTCGCCTGCCCGCATACGGTGATGTCATGGCAACGATGGCCGCGGGGCGGCGCGGCCGACGGCTGGCGCCGGTACGCATGCTGGCCGCGATTGCCAGAGACTCGACGTTCGCGGTGGCGGGCATCCCGTTTCACCTGATCGCCATCACGGTCCTGATCGTGCCGTGGGCCAACAAGGACGTCATGCGCGCGGGCACGACGGAGGTGCTGGCGGCGGTGCTGCTGGCGGCGGCTCTCGTGCTGGCGCTCCGGGTGCCGCTCTCCGCGGCGCAACGGCACCGGTCCTGGTCCCTGCTCGGCGTCGAGATCGAGCGGCCGCCGCCCGCGCCGGGCCGGACGCTGTGGCAGCGAATGGCCGCCAGCCTCCGCTCGGACGTGACCTGGCGGCAGCTCGCGTACCACCTGGTCGTCGGCCCGGTGATGGCGTTCGGCGGCCTGCTGGTTGTCGGCGGCTGGGCCGGCGGCCTCGGGCTCGTGATTGTGTGCGGCTACGAGTTCCAGTTCCTGGCGCCGCACAGCGGGCTCGGCAAGCACCTGGGCCTGCTGATCTTCGCCGGGTTCCTTCTGGTGCTGGCCGCGCCGCTGCTCGCGCGGCTGGTCACCTACGCCGATATCCGGGCGGCCAGGGCGCTGCTCGGGCCGAGCCGGTCGCAGGAGCTGGCACTCCGGGTCGAGACACTGTCAGAAAGCCGGGCCGGCGTCGTGGATGCCGCCGACGCCGAGCGCAGGCGGATCGAACGCGATCTGCACGACGGCGCTCAGCAGCGGCTGGTGTCCCTGGCCATGAACCTCGGCATGGCCAGGGAGAACCTCAAGAACATGCCGGACGAGGTCAGGAAGGTGATCGAGGAGGCGCACGAGGAGGCCAAGGAGGCGCTGGCCGAAATGCGCACCCTGGTTCGCGGGCTCCACCCGGCGGTGCTGGAGGACCGCGGCCTGGACGCGGCCCTGTCCGGGATTGCCGCGCGGGCACCACTGCCCGTCCGGCTAACGGTCGACACCGGCGAGCGGGCATCGCCGACCGTGGAGGCGGTGGCGTACTTCGTGGTCTCGGAGTGCCTGACGAACATCGCGCGCCATGCGCGGGCGACCAGGGCCGAGATCGACGTGCGGCGCGATGGCGGCACCCTGCGTATACACGTCCTTGATGACGGTGCCGGGGGCGCTGATCCGGCCCGCGGCACCGGCCTGGCCAGCCTGGCCCAGCGGGCGAAATCGGTCGACGGCAAGCTGCGGCTGGACAGCCCGGTCGGCGGCCCGACCGTGGTGAGCGTGGAGTTGCCGTGCGCGTTGTGATCGCCGAGGACTCCGTCTTGCTCCGGGCAGGCCTGGTCAAGCTGCTGGGAGCGGCAGGCATAGAGGTGGCCGCCGCGGTGAGCGACGCGTCCGAGTTGCTGGCGGCGGTGCCCGAGCACAAACCGGATCTGGTGATCGCGGACGTTCGGATGCCGCCCACCCACACCGACGAGGGCATCAGGGCGGCGCTGGTGATCCGCAGGCAGTGGCCGGATGTCGCGGTGCTGGTCCTCTCCCAGTACGTCGAGGAGCGCTATGCGGCCGACCTGCTGGCCGCCAACACCAGCAGTGTCGGCTACTTGCTGAAGGACCGGGTAGCCGATGTCGGGGATTTCGTGGCGGCTCTGCGGCGGGTAGCCGAGGGCGGGACCGCGCTGGACCCGGAGGTCGTATCGCAATTGCTGGTACGCCGGCGCAGCGATCCGCTCGACCGGCTCACGCCGCGTGAGAACGAGGTGCTGCGGCTGATGGCCGAGGGCCGCACGAACGCCGCGATTGCGCAGACCCTGGTCGTTACCGACAGCGCCGTGGCCAAGCACATCAACAGCATCTTCGCCAAGCTGGACCTGCATCCGGGTGAGGGCGATCACCGCCGGGTGCTCGCCGTGCTGCGGTTTCTGGAGATCGGGTGAGCGCGCCGACGGTCGTGCTGGCGCCGCCGCGACCGCGGCGGCGCTGGATCTGGATCACGGTCGCGCTCGTCACCGCATTGGTCGCCGTCGCGCCGGTGGCCTTCCGGCTGTGGCTCAAGGCGGCGCATCATGATCAGAGCCTTCCGGTGCGGGTCTACCGGCAGCCACTGACGCAGCTTCGTGTCGTCGCGCCGGCCGCGGGCGTGACCCTCATGCCGGACCGGCGGGACGAGGTGATCGTCCAGGCCAGCCTGGCCTGGGACTTCGGTCAGCCAGCGGTAACTCAGACCGTGCAGGGCAAGACGCTGCAGGTCACCGGGCGCTGTCCGGGCTCGAACGCTTTCGAAGACTGCCAGGTCGACCTGGTCATCCACGTGCCGGTGGACATGGCCGTGGACGTATCGGCGGGCACGGGCAGCGTCAGCGTCAGCGGCCTGAGCGGGCCGCTCCACCTCGCGACCACCGCGGGCAGCATCACGATGACCCGGGTCAGCGGCCCGGTGTGGGCGAGCGCCGGCTCGGGATCAGTCACCGGATACGGGGTGGTATCGCCGGAGCTCGACGCGGTAATCGGGTCCGGTTCCCTCCGGCTCGGGCTGGCCGCCACGCCGCGGGCGCTGAACCTGGCGATCGCAGCGGGGTCGGCGAGCATCGCCGTTCCGCCTCATGCGCGGATGCGGACAGTGGTCGACGCCGGAGCCGGGCTCTGGCACATCGCGCCGGGTATAGCCGATTCCGGGGCGGCGGGCACGCTGACCGTGACGATCGGCAGCGGCGCGGTCACCGTCGGGTACTCGCGGTAGGCCGGCCGAGCCTACAGGATCTCGCGAAGCTGCACGGTCTGGTCGCGGCGCGGGCCGACGCCCACGGCGGCGACCGGGGCGCCGATCATGTCCTCGACCGACCGGACATAGGCTCTGGCGTTCTTCGGCAGGTCACCGAATTCCCTGGCGCCGGAGATGTCCTCCCACCAGCCATCCAGGTACTCGTAGACCGGCTTCGCGTGATGGAAGTCGGTCTGCGTCATCGGCATCTCGTCGTAGCGACTGCCGTGCACGTCGTAGGCGACACAGACCGGCACCTTCTCGAGGCCGGACAGCACGTCGAGCTTGGTGATGAAGTAATCGGTGAGGCCGTTGACCCTGGAGGCATACCGGGCGATCAAGACGTCCAGCCAGCCGGTGCGACGCGGACGGCCGGTGGTGACCCCGAACTCGCCACCGGTCTTGCGCAGCCACTCACCCTGCGCGTCGTTCAGTTCGGTCGGGAACGGACCGGATCCGACCCTGGTGGTGTAGGCCTTCAGGATCCCGAGCACCCTGGTGATCCTGGTGGGCCCGATGCCCGACCCGCAGCAGGCCCCGCCCGCCGTAGGCGAGGACGAGGTCACGAACGGGTAGGTGCCGTGGTCGACGTCGAGCAGCGTGGCCTGGGCTCCCTCAAGCAGCACCACCTTGCCCTCGTCCAGTGCCTTGTTCAGGACCAGGCCGGTGTCGGCGACGTAGCGCTCCAGCCGCTCGGCGTAGCGGAGATACTCCTGCGCGGTGGACTCGGCGTCGATGCCGCGGCGGTTGTAGAGCTTGGTCAGAACCTGATTCTTCTCCCGAAGCGCCAGTTCCAGCTTCTTGCCCAGGATGCCGGGATCGAACAGGTCCTGCACGCGGATCCCGACCCGCGAGACCTTGTCGCCGTAGGCGGGCCCGATGCCCCGGCCGGTCGTGCCGATCCTGGCACTGCCCAGGTAGCGCTCGGTGACCTTATCCAGCGCGATGTGATGCGGCATGATCAGATGCGCGTCGGCCGAGATCAGCAGCCGGTCCCGCCAGGCGCCGCGCTCGATCAAGCCGTCTATCTCCGCGATCAGGACTTCAGGGTTGATAACGACCCCGTTGCCGATGACAGCTGTCGCGTTGTCGGACAATACGCCGGACGGGAGCAGGTGCAGGGCGTAACTTTCCTCGCCTATTACGACCGTATGCCCGGCGTTGTTGCCGCCCTGGTACCGGACGACGTAGTCGACTCGGCCGCCGAGCAGATCGGTTGCCTTGCCCTTGCCTTCATCCCCCCACTGCGCGCCGACGATCACGATGGCGGGCATGTCACCGGTCCCTCCGCCTCCGTAACAATGAAAGCCCCGCCGACGGCACTGCAGGATCGCAAGCGCGGCAAGGGGCTCTTGCAATCAGATGCTAGCCTGCCGGGCCGCCCGGTCGGCGCGCAGCCCGTGAGCCCGCTGTCCTCGTTAGCCAGCGGAGCCGTGGAGGGCGGCGTAGGCGGCCGCGCTGCTGTCGGCGAGAAACTGCTCGCACCGGGAGGCCTCGTCGTCCTCGCCGATGGCGGCGGCCGCGGCGCCGAGCAGGTACAGCGCGCGCAGGAATCCCTGGTTCGGCTCGTGCTCCCAGGGAATCGGACCATGCCCCTTCCAGCCGGCCCGCCTGAGCTGGTCCAGGCCCCGGTGGTAGCCGGTGCGCGCATAGGCATATGCGGCGACGGGATCTCCGGCCGCGAGAGCGCGCTCGGCCAGTGCCGCCCAGGCGGCGCAGTAGGCAGGAAACCGGGCGGCGGCCACGGCCGGGTCCGCCGCGGCGGCCAGCACCGCGGCGGCCTCCTCGTTGGCCGGAAGGTACGTCTCGGGCGGGCCGCCGAGCAGGTTCTCATGCATCATGGAGCCATCCTGCCCGACCCGGCCCGGCCCGTGTGCCGGTGGCCCGGCTACAGGCGGCGGCCGGGCCCGGGCGTACGCCGACCGCGGCCCCGTTCCCGGAATTCAGGAGAGCTTCTTGCCCACCGACAGCAGGTCCGTGCAGGCCTCGACGACCCGCGCGCTCATGGCCTCCTCGGCGGCCTTGCCCCAGGTGCGCGGGTCGTAGGCCTTCTTGCTGCCGACTTCCCCGTCGACCTTGAGCACGCCGTCGTAGTTGGTGAACATGTGCCCGGCGACTGGCCGGGTGAAGGCGTACTGGGTGTCGGTGTCGACGTTCATCTTGACCACGCCGTAGCCGATGGCCTCCCTGATGTCCGCCAGGTCAGATCCGGAACCGCCATGGAATACGAGGTCAAACGGCTTGTCCTTGCCGTACTTGGCGCCCACCGCATCCTGGATCTCCTTCAGGATCGCGGGCCGGAGCTTGACGTGGCCTGGCTTGTACACGCCGTGGACGTTGCCGAACGTCGCGGCCAGGATGTACCGGCCCCGCTCGCCGAGCCCGAGGGCCTCGGCCGTGGCCAGCGCGTCCTCGGGCGTGCTGTACAGCTTCTCGTTCATCGCGCCGACGACGCCGTCTTCCTCGCCGCCGACGACACCGATCTCGAGTTCCATCACGATGTGCGCCTTGGCGCACTGGCCGAGCAGCTCGCGCGCGATCTGGAGGTTCTCGGGAAGCGGCACGGCGGAGCCGTCCCACATATGTGACTGGAACAGCGGCTCCTCGCCCCTGGCGACCCGCTCGACGGAGATCTGCACCAGCGGGCGCATGTAGCCGTCCAGCTTGTCCTTCGGGCAGTGGTCGGTGTGCAGGGCGACGTGAACCGGATACCGCGCCGCGACCGTCTTGGCGAAATGCGCGAGCGCGACGGCCCCGGTGACCATGTCCTTGACGCCCTGCCCGGACAGGTACTCGGCGCCGCCGGTGGACACCTGGACGATCCCGTCGCTCTCGGCCTCGGCGAAGCCGCGCAAGGCCGCGTTCAGCGTCTGGCTCGAGGTCACGTTGATCGCCGGATAGGCGAAGCCGTGCTCCTTCGCCCGGTCAAGCATCTGGGCGTAGATCTCAGGCGTCGCGATAGGCATGGCGGGAGTTCCTCTCCTCGTGAGTCCTCGCCCAGTATCTCTGAGATGGCGGTGAGCCAGGAAGCTGGGCGGGCCGAAACCGGCCGGGTCAGTTGGCCGCTTTGCCGGCCGAGCACTACCGAGGCGCTCTACCCTCGGGGTCATGGGTCGCCATGATGCTGATCCCGCCGATCGCCGCCGTTACGCCGGCGTGGTCGTCCTGTGCGCCACGGTGCTGGTTCTCCTAGCCCTCGGGGCGTTCGCGGTCCAGGCGCTGTCGCACAGCTGAGTTCAGGCACTCCCGGCCGGCTGCGGCCGTCGCGCACACCAGGTGTGTCGGCGGCTTAGCTGAGGCCGAGGTCAGCCAGCTCGAATGCGGGCAAGTAGCTCAGCCCGCGCTCGGCTATCCGAGGCCGCGCGCCGCGTTCAACTACGACGGCGACCCCGACGACCTCGGCGCCCGCTTCCTGCAGTGCGTCGACCGCGGTCAGCACGGAGCCGCCGGTGGTTGAGGTGTCCTCGACGGCAAGGACGCGACGACCCGCAACGTCGGGTCCCTCGATCCGGCGCTGCAGCCCGTGCGCCTTCTCGGCCTTCCTGACGACGAAGGCATCAAGCCTGCGGCCGCGGGCCGCGGCCGCGTGCAGCATCGCGGTCGCGACCGGATCGGCGCCCAGCGTCAGTCCGCCCACCGCGTCGTAGCTGAGGCTCTCGGTGGCATCGAGCATGACTCGGCCGGCTACGGGCGCGGCGCGGCCGTCGAGTAGGACCCGCCGTAGGTCGATGTACCAGTTCGCCTGCTGCCCAGAGGACAAGGTGACCGGACCATGCACGACGGCGAGTTCCTTGATCATCTCCAGCAGGTCATCGCGGTCAGCCACGGCAGCCGAGCCTACCCCGCCGACTGTCCGGGACTGCGGTCGGCGGCGCCGGTGTCGATAAGCCCCAGCAAGATCCACTACGACGGCGTGTTCAAGGGCTGTGCCCCCGATGCCGTGTACTTAACGGAGCCAGGCGGAGCCCGTTCGCCGGGTAGCGCAGTGAGGAACGCCGCGCGCGCGGCTCCGGGCACCCAGCTCACTGACGGCCTCCGGCGACCACAGGCACCCGGCGTCGGCGGGCAGTCACCCCCGATTTCCGGCCCGGAACGGGCATCCCGCACGGCGTTACCGCTAACTGGGAGCGTTACCGCTCTGCCAGGACGGTAAAGCTCCCAGTTAATCGGGCGGCCCTCCTGCCGTCGTGAGACCGTGCCGGATTTGCCGTAAATGTTTGGCGGATTCGGCCAGCGGGCGGCTCTGACAGGGCAGCAAAGCTCCAACGATGCCCATAGCAAGCCAGCAGAAGGTCCAACGATGCCCTTCGATCCGACCTCGGGCGCCGGCCGCCTCCGCGTGTGGCAGCACCCTTAAGCACGTGGCCTGGGCTGCCAGCCCCTGAACACTCCGTTGTATGTGGACCTTGCATTCCACTTCGGCTGGACGGGAGGCCCGCGGGGCTGTCCCCGAGCACAGGCCGTTGCCTGGTAGCTTCTGCGGACTACCTGGTCTGGCATGACATAGGGCGAACTGGTGGACGCCCACGTCCTCTAAATAGGGCAAAATGCTGGAACAGGTGATAGAAACCCGGCCCGGCTGATACGTCCGCGATCCGCGCTATGTATCACGGCTGCCGCCATGCGCTGGTAACGTCACGCGCAAGGGAAGGACGGTATCGCGTTGGATCGCTGCGCGCTGTTCGTGGATGCGGGCTATGTGCTGGCCGAAGCCGCACAAGCCGTTCACGGCACCCGCAATCGAGACTCGGTGTCCTGGGATTACGCCGGCCTGCTCAAGCTCCTAGGCGGCCTGTCCAGGGACCGCACTGGCCTGCCGTTGCTGCGCTGCTACTGGTATGACACGGCCGCGGACGGGGGTCGTGCGGCCGAGCATGACACGCTCGCCGACGTCCCTGGCGTGAAGCTCCGGCTCAGCAAGGCCAGGCCGAACCGCAAGGAAGGTGTAGAGGCCGAGATCCGCAAGGATCTGAGCGCCCTCGCACGCAACCGGGCGGTCAGCGATGCCGTCATCGTGAGCGCCGAGGAGGACCTCGCACCGGTCATAGCCGAGGTCCAGGACCTTGGCATCCGGGCGATCCTCCTGCATGTCAGTGCCGACGGCGACTGGGCGATTTCCCGTGCTCTCCGGCAGGAGTGCGACGACATCATCGACATCTCGTCCGGGCACCTGCGTCCCTATGTCGACCTCATCCCCGGCGCGGAGCCGGTAAGCGCAGATGTGCAAATTGCCGCCGCGGGCTACCGCGAGTTGCCCGCGGGCACCGCGAGTGCCGCCTCGCACTCCGCGATGGACCAGCCCGCGATCGCCGCGCCCGTGTCCCAGCTTTACCCGTCGCCGGTGGTCGCCGATTTCGAGCGGATGGCTCCCGCGCAGCTCGCTGGCCGGGACCAGCAGGCCCCGTTGGTCGGCCAGGACGTCAGCAGGTTCGGGTCGTCGACCGGTACCGATGTATCGCCCGGGCCCGGTCAGCGACGGGCCGACGAGTCGGCGCCAGGCATGGCCGCGCAGTATCAGGCGGCCGAACAGGGCGCTGCCGGGCAGGCGCAGTCTTATGCGCCCAATGGCTATGGCTCCCACGCAGCCCAGCTCAACGGGCAGGGCCGCATGGCGGGCCAGAGCGGCATGGGCCAGAGCGGCATGGGCCAGGCCGCGGATATGGGCCAGGCGGGCGCAGGTCAGCAGCACGCATCGGTCGGCCAGAATGGCTTGTCCTCGCTGAACGGTACGGGTCAGCCCGAGGTGCAGAACGGTTTCGCGGCGCAAAACGGCATACCACGCGGCGGCGGCGTTCCCGCTAATGGCCTGTCGGGGGGCGGATTCGGCCCGCCAGCCAGCCAGCAGGGCGGGAACATGAGCCAGCCGGGAATGCAGTCCGCGATGCACCCGGCCCAGGGGCTATCTCAGGGAATGGCCGGGCCGGGAATGCAGCCGCCCGGAGCAGGCCAGCGCTCGGGACCGGGTCCGCAGTCAGGACCCGGCCTGCAGATTGGCCCTGGCATGCAGGGACCGCAGGGCGGCCAGCCCGCGGCAAGCCTGCCGTCCGGCCAGCTTTCCCAGCCGGGTCAGGGCATGCAGCCAGGTCAGGGCATGCAGCCAGGTCAGGGCCTGCAGCCAGGTCAGGGCCTGCAGCCGGGTCAGGGCATGCAGCCGGGTCAGGGCCTGCCGACTGGCCAGGGTCCGCAGCCGGGGCGAGGTCCCCAGCCCGGCCAGGGCCACGGCCTGCCGAGTCAGCCTCCACCTCCCGGCCAGCACGGAATGCCGAACCAGGGCGGTCACCCCGGCGCAACCATGAACGGCCTGGGTTACCAGCAAGGCGGTGCGGGCCAGCCAGGAGGCATCAGCGCGGGTCAGCCCGCTCCTGGCCTGCCATCCGGCCCGTCGCAGGCCCTATCGGGGAACCCGTCGGCGCCGCAGCGGCCGAGCCCCGGGCTCGGGTTCCCGCCAGGCGGGCCCGCATCGCTCGAGCCGCCGCGCACCGGCAGTCAGCAACGCCAGAATCCCGCGGGGAGTGGCCTGCAGTATCCGCCGGAGCGGGCCGGGCAGTTCGGAGGTCAGCCGCAGACCGCGCAGTTCGGCGGCTCGTACGGGCACGCTCTTTACGACGGACCGCCGCAATCGGCCCAGATGCAGCCACCGCCGGTTACGATCTCGGTCGGCGAGGCGGTGCAGTCCGCGCACGCCGAGGGCTTTGGCTTCGGCGAGGCAGTCGCGCGGGACGCTCCTGCGCTGTGGCTTGAGGCGGTCCTGGCACGCAAGCCCAGGATGCCTTCGGACCTGGAGGCGCGGCTGCTCCAGGGCTCGGCACTGCCGATCGACTCGCTGCTGCATGACGAGGTCAGGCATGCGCTTAGGCGCGGATTCTGGGACGCGCTAGAGCGATCCCGTCATTGAGCAATTGCACGCGGCATGCAATTTGCAGATCTGCAGCGACATTGCCGCTGGTCACGAAGCCATTACTAGGCGCGCGTTTAACGCCTCAATGACCCGGAGCTGGGTACCGTAGGAACGTGCCTATTTTGAGCCGGGAGGAATTCGACTCGATCGAATTCGATGCGGCAGCCAGCGGCGATCATGCGGCGGCGGCCCGGCAGATGACGTTGCTTGCGGCTACGGGGGCGGAGAGCGCAAGCATGCCCAGAGCCGAGGCTTTCTTGCGAGCCGGTGAGCAATGGCTGCTGGCGGACGACCCGGCTCGGGCTGTCAACGGATTTCGCCGTGCAATGGCGGATGGCGGTCCGGTTTTCGTGGATCCGCGGGTTCCGCTGGCCCGCGCCCTTTTTCAGCTGGGCAGGCAGGCGGAGGCTCAGGCGATCATTAGCCGGCTCAAGGCCGAAGGCCCGGCCAATCCGCGGATGTGCGACATGATCGCCGAACTGCTCGTCGAGCGCGACGACCTGCAGGCGGCGCTGGACTGGGCCACGGCGGGCGTTGAGCTCTGCCTCAGCCAGGCGGGCGAGCAGAGCCTGCGCGGACCGACCCGGCAATGGCGCTCGGGCGACGATTCCGAGCTGCGGCTGCTGCTCAGCCTGCGGTACCGGATCCGCAACGATCTCGGACTCGGTGAGGACGACTACGACCAGCTGCTCGACGAGCCCTGAGTCGGGCCACCCGGCCGCCCGGCCGCCCGGCCATCCCGGCCATCCCGGCCGGCCCGGCCGGCCCGGCCGGCCCAGCTCAGGTTAGCTACTCGACGAGTTCTGGGCCGTCCGCCCGGGCCACGGCCGCCGGATGTACGGTGCGCAGCGTCAGCGTATCCGCGGCCTCGTCCAGGTCCACCCGCACCGTGTCGCCGTCGGTGATCTCGCCGGCCAGCAGCGATCGGGCGAGCTTGTCGCCGATCGTCGTCTGGATCAGCCGGCGCAGCGGCCGGGCGCCGTAGACCGGGTCGAAGCCGGTGAGGGCCAGCCACTCCCTGGCCTCGGGCGTCACGTCCAGGGTGAGCCGCCGGTCGGCCACCCTGGCGGCGAGCCTGGTGATCTGAAGATCGACGATCTCGGTGAGGTCCGCCGTCGTGAGCGCGTCAAAGATGATCACGTCGTCCAGCCGGTTGAGGAACTCCGGCTTGAAGGTAGCGCGGACGACAGCCTGGACCTTGTCCCGCTTGTCTGACTCGGTCAGCGCCGGGTCGGCGATGAACTGCGACCCGAGGTTGGAGGTCATGATCAGGATCGTGTTCCTGAAGTCGACCGTCCGGCCCTGCCCGTCTGTCAGCCTGCCGTCGTCGAGCACCTGGAGCAGGATGTTGAACACCTCGGGATGGGCCTTCTCCACCTCGTCCAGCAGGATCACGCAGTAAGGACGCCGCCGAACGGCCTCGGTGAGCTGGCCGCCTTCGTCGTACCCGACGTAGCCGGGGGGCGCGCCAACCAGGCGGGCCACCGAATGGCGCTCGGAATACTCGCTCATGTCGATCCTGATCATGGCGCGCTCGTCGTCGAACAGGAACGCGGCCAGTGCCTTGGCCAGCTCCGTCTTGCCCACGCCGGTCGGGCCGAGGAACAGGAACGAGCCCGACGGCCGGTCCGGGTCGGCGATGCCCGCACGGGAGCGCCGGACCGCATCGGAGACCGCCTGCACGGCGGCGGTCTGGCCGATCAGCCGGTGGCCGAGTTCCTCCTCCATCCGCAGCAGCTTCCCGGTCTCGCCTTCCAGCAGCCGGCCCGCCGGGATGCCGGTCCAGGAGGAAACCACGTCGGCGACATCATCCGGGCCGACCTCCTCCTTGACCATCGGGGCGCCGGCCGTGCCCGCGGCGCCGGCCGTGCCCGGGGCGCCGGCCGTCCCCGTCGTGCCCGCGGTGCCCGTCGCCTTCTCCGCCTCTTCGGCCGCAGCCGTCGCGGAGGCGG
>JASHOV010000195.1 GCA_030038495.1 Streptosporangiaceae bacterium | reverse complement strand
GCGACCGTGACCGGTCCGCGCTGCGCGGCCGGCGGATCGGGATCGTGTTCCAGGCGTTCCACCTGCTGCCCTACCGGTCGGCGCTGGAGAACGTGCTGCTCGCCGAGGTCTACAACCAGACCCCGCGCGGCGCGCGGCTGCCGGCGGCGGCCGCCGCGCTGGACGCGGTCGGGCTAGGACACCGGCGGGACGCGCTGCCCGTCACGCTGTCCGGCGGTGAGTGCCAGCGGGTCGCGATCGCGCGGGCGCTGGTCAACCAGCCGAGCCTGGTGCTGTGCGACGAGCCGACCGGGAACCTGGACTCGCAGAACGCGGCCGCGCTGATGGGCCTGCTCGACCAGCTCAACCAGGCCGGCTACACGATCGTGGTGATCACCCACGACCCGGCAGTGGCAGCCCACACCGGCCGGACCATCGCGGTCAGCGACGGGGTGCTGTCCGAACCAGCCGGGGCCAGCCGTGGCTAGCCCGGCCGCCGGCCTGCCCGCACCGCGGCTGACCGCGCGGGACGCGGCCACCGAGGCCGTCGCCGGCATCGTGCAGCGTCCGGGCCGGACCGCGGCGACCATGCTCGGCACTGTGCTGGGCGTGGGCGCGTTCGTGGCCGTGCTCGGGCTGACCGCCACTAGCGCCGGCCAGATCTCCCGCCAGTTCACGCTGTTGGAGGACACCACGGTGACCGTGGAGGACAACGGCAGTCTCACCCCGCTCGGCACCAATCCTCCGATTGCCTTCCCGGCCGACGCCGACCAGGTCGCCGACCACATCGACGGGGTGACCGCGGCCGGGGTGTGGTGGCCGGTCGCCCTCCCGCAGGACAGCAGCATCACCGGGTCGCTGGCGCTGTCGGCGACCGCCGACCAGGCGGTCACCCTGCTGGCCGCCTCGCCGGGCGCGGTTAAGGCGATGGGCCTGTCGATGGCCGCGGGCTCGCCGCTTTCCACCTACGAGAACGACACCGCCCAGCACGTCGCGGTCATCGACACCACCACCGCGGCCACACTCGGCATTTCGCCCGCGCGTCTGCCCAGCCACCCCGCGGTGTTCGTCGGCGGCATCGCCTACACCGTCGTCGGCATCTACCGCACCGCGCAGCGCGTGGTCACCGGCGAGGCCGCGATGCTGATCCCGGCAAATACCGCCCTGGCCGACTACGGCAACCCCCAGCCCGGCATCGGCAGCCAGGACGAGGCCCAGATGGTCGTCGCGACCCGGACCGGCGCCGCCCAGCAGGTGGCCCGGCAGATCGCTGCCGCCGAACTGCCCGCAGACCCGGACCGGCTGGTGGTGACCGCCCCGCCCAGCCCGCAGACCCTGCAGTCCCAGGTCAGCGGTGACCTGGCGGGCCTGTTCCTGATGCTGGCCCTGATCAGCCTGCTGATCGGCGCCGTCGGCATCGCCAACACCACCCTGGTCGCCGTGCTCGAACGCACCGAGGAGATCGGCCTGCGCCGCGCCCTGGGCGCCCGGCCCCGCCACATCGCCGCGCAGTTCCTCGCCGAATCCGCCACGCTCGGCACCCTCGGCGGGCTGACCGGGACCTGCATCGGCGTCGCCATCGTGGTCATCTTCGCCGCCGCTCAAGACTGGACCGCCGTTCTCAGCCCCGCTTACACCCTCCCCGCCCCGCTGATCGGCAGCCTCGTCGGCCTGCTGGCCGGCGCCTACCCCGCGCTCCGCGCGGCACGCACCAGCCCGCTGGCGGCCCTGCGGCACGCCTGAAGCCCACCAGAAAGGAAGCCGTCACATGCGCACCCGCGCCGGCCTCTGCCTCCTGATCTGCTGCGCGGCCCTGGCCGCCTGTACCGCCGACCCGGTCAGGGGGCCGAACACCACCGTGACCGCGCCCAGCGTCGGCAGGCCGCGGGCACCCGCGTCCGCCCAGGCGGCGCTGTCGAGCGAGGCGTTCACCCCCTACGCCGCGCTCGGCCTGTCCAGCAACGACGGGCTGGCACCCGGCGAATCCCAATACGCCCTCACGGAGCCGTGCATGAACGCCGCCGGCTATCCGGGTGTGACCGCCAGCGACGGAATCGTCCCCGTCCAGCTCTTTCTCGGCGGCGGGGGAGGCGGCCTGGCCCTCACGCTGCCCTGGGGCGGATGGGGATACCTCGGCGCCGCCGACGCGCAGCAGTACGGCTTCCTGGTCTCCCCGGGCACGGCATTCACCACGCTGGGCATCGGCGCCCTGCCGTCCGGCGTGCCGAGCGTGCCCGCGGCGGAACAGGCCGCGGCCGGCAAGTGCGGCACGATCATTCAGGACTTCAGCAACGCCACCCAGGACGGGCCGCTGGCCGGCATCATCGCGATGAGCAACGACATCACCTCCGACGTGGGGCAGGACGCGGCGGTGAAGGCCGCGGCCCGGGCCTGGTCGGCCTGCATGGCGAAGAACGGTTACAGCTTTGACCAGCCGCAGACCGTGTCCGGCCAGGAGGTACAGGCCATGTACGGGAACAAGCAGCACGTCGGGGGCCCGGTCGGCACCGCCGCCAACCAGGCACAGATCGCTACGGCGGTCACGGACGCCGCCTGCTCCCAGTCCACGGATCTGGCCGGCATCTACTTCGCGGTCCAGGCCAGCTACGAGCAGCAGTTCGTCACCGCCAACCAGCAGGCGCTCAGCGACGCGGTCAGCCAGTACCGCGCCGCCTACGCCAGGGAGCTGAAAGGACTCCCGGCGCTGCTGCACACGGCCAAGGCCGTACCGTACAAGCCCAGCGCGGGCGGGCCCGGCACGACCACCGGCTGACCTGACGGCAGACAGCGAAGTCCGCACTCCGCCACGCGCCATGGAGCGCGTTCAGTAGTCGAAGTCGAGGCCGTGCAGGCTTGCTCCGGGCAGCCACTCGTGTCGCCGTGCGGTCAGGTCCATCGTGAGGTCGACGTGCCCGCCCAGCGTTCGGAACCCGGCGGCATGGAAGCGGCGTACGGCGGCGACGTTGCGAGCCACCGGGCGGATGGCCAGGTACTCGAAACCACGGGCACGAGCTTCCTCGACAACCCGGCTGATGAGCATGTGGCCAATGCCCTGATCCCGAGCCGCCTCAGCTACGACGACCGGCTCGACTTCTCCGCTCGTACCCCGGTCGAGCAGACCGGTCAGGCCGACGACCCGGCCGCGCGAATCGGCCACCCAGGATCCTATCCGCCCCGGCTCCGCGAGATACGTATCGAATCCCGCGCCAGGATCGTCTCCGCCGATCGACGGGTCACCGTAGATACCTCGGTGGTATTCGGTCAGCTTGGCCCACAGCGATCGGCAAGCGCCGTAGTCGCCGTCGGCGTAGTCGCGAACGATGACTTCCGGCGTGGCCGGCGAATCTGGCTGCCCCGGAACCGTCATGGCTTCAGTCGGCCGGCCGCTG
>JASHOV010000194.1 GCA_030038495.1 Streptosporangiaceae bacterium | reverse complement strand
CTGCTGCCGGTCGCGGCGGACGCGATCGCGCTGCCGTTTCGCGACGGTTCGTTTCGCCTGGTGCTGGCCGCCTTCTGCCTCGGCCACCTGCCCGACCTGACCGCGGTCTGGCGGAGGCCCGCCGGGTCAGCGCCGCCGTCGCGGCCAGCGCGTTCGCGCCCGGCTGGACGCACCCGGCGAAGGCGGCCGTCGACCAGACACTCGCCGCGTTCGGCTACCGTGCTCCGGCCTGGTACCTGACGTTCAAGCAGCAGACCGAGCCCCGGTCGGGCGACCCTGACCTGCTGGGCGCCGCGGCGGCTGCGGCCGGTCTCGCCCACATCCGGGTTCGCGTCGTCGCCGCACCGACGTCGGTCACAACGCCGGCCCAGCTCGCCGCCTGGCGGCTCGGAATGGCGCACGTAGCACCATTCGTGGCGGGCCTGGCGCCGGGCCAGAGGGCGGTGCTGCAGCAGGCGGCGGAATCGGCGGTCGCCCGCAGTGGTGCCGGTGCGCTGGAGGTCTCGATGCTGACGCTGACGGCCCGCTCGCCGGCCAGACGGCGCCGTTGATCATCGTCGCGGATACTTCGAGGCGGTTCTCAGCGTGGCGTCGCGGCCCGCCAGGTGCGCATCCGGGCAGCGGCGTGCTGGCGCAATATGTCCGCGTGCGAGCCGGAGTTGCCGGCGAGCCGGGCCGCCTGCTGCTCGGCCCGGTCCAGCCAGGCCGGCACGCCGAACTCGGCAGCGGCATCGCCCGTCCACCACCAGGCCTCGATCGCGACCGAGGTCTCCAGCAGGTCGAGGTCGGCGGCCACTGCGTCCAGCGATACGGGCAGGCCAGCCGCGTGCCCGGCCAGGTGCCGCAGGATCCGGGCGGCAGCGACATAGCGCGGCACCGCGAGGGCTGTGGCCGACTCCTCCAGGCCGGCGGCGACGCCAAGCGCCAGCTCCGCATCACCGCGCAGCAGCGCGATCCTGGCCGCGATCAGCTCGGCCTTGAGCTCCAGCCGCCAGCCGAACACCAGATCCCCGGTCAGCAGTTCACGGGCCTCCGCGAGCCGCGCCGCGCCGCCGTCCGGGTCGGCTGCCTCGAGCCTGACCTCGGCCAGGTCCTGCAGCGCGGCGATCGTGACCTCTGGTGTCCCGTCGGTGCGGCCCGAGGCCAGCGCCTCTGTATGCAGGTCGAGCGCCTGGCTGCGGGCGCCGAGGTTGCGCAGCACCCAGGCGGTGAAGTTGACCCCGCGCCCCGCGAATCGCGGCACGTGTCGGCGCGCCACTTCAGCGGTGTGGCGGGCAAAGGCGGCCAGCGCCAGCTCCGGGAAGCCGCCGATGGCATGGGCATGGCCGGTGAACAGCAGCGCGTGCATGGTCGCCGAGGTGTGCTCCGCGCCGATCTGACCGCGCGCCGCGGGACGCAGCAGTGGCAGCGCCTCGGCTGGCCGGCCCTGGTGGGCTCGCAGCACGCCGAGCCAGGCCGCGGCGGTGACCCGGTCGGCTCCGTCCGCGCGGGCCAGTGCCTCGGCCAGCTGCGCCTCCGCAGTGGTGAGGTCGCCGGCCGCATGGTGGATACGGCCCGCCACGGCCAGGCACCGCGCTCGGGTTACCTCGTCGGCGGCCGCGATCGCGCCGTCCTGGGCGAACTGCGCCGCGAGCCCGAAGCGGCGATCGAAATAGGCCGCCCACGAGCTGACCTCCAGCGCCTCCGCGTCGTCCTGACCGGAGTGCTCGACATCGGCCAGCGCGTCGCCGTAGCGGCCGCGGCGTATCCGGACGCGGGCGCGGGCGAGCAGGCTGGCGGCGTCGTCGTGCAGGCTGAGCGCATCGTCCAGCAAGGCCTCCGCGGCCTCGTGGTCAAAGCGCTCGGCGGCACGGGCCGAGGCATCACGCAGCGCGCTGGCTGCCAGTGCGAGATCACCGCCCAGCCGAGCGTGCTCGGCGATGGTCATAGGATCGGCGGCGGGGCGGTGCGCGAGCACGCGCCCGGCCTGCCGGTGCAGCAGGGCGGAGCGCCCGGCGGTCGCGCTCGCCGCCAGCGCGTCGCGGACCAGCTCGTGCCGGAATCGCAGCTGCCCGTCGTGCTCGACCAGGAACTGCTGCGAGACCGCCAGATCGCTGTCATCCAGCAGCTCGACCACAGGCCGGCCCAGAACGGCCGCGATGAGGTCCAGGTCAAGCTCCGAGCCAATCACGGCGGCGGTCCGCAGCAGCGCGCCGGCCCGGCCGAGCTCATCGCAGCGGGCCGAGACCGATTCCACCAGGGAGGTTGGCAGCGGGGCATCGACGGCCTGCTGCGCCAGCTCGGTGAGGAACAGGGGATTGCCGTGGGATCGGTCGTAGAGTGCGTCGACCCGCTCGGTGCCGACAAGCTGCGCCGCGGCGGCGCGGTCGAGAACGTCCAGGTTGATCACCGAGGTCGCGGGCAGCCGTTCGCCGGCACCTGGGCGCACGGCGGCTACGACGATGATGGGTAGCTCCTGACGCCGGAGGAACTGGAGGAAGTCACGCAGTGCGCGGCCGCCGAGGTGGCCGTCGTCGACGACGACCGCCAGCGCCCCGCGCTCGGCGAGCCGGCCGAGCACGTCGGCCAGTGCTCCGTACAGCACGGCCGGGCCGAGCATGCTGTCCGCGAGCACCTGGAGCGGTCGCGGACCGGGCGAGACGCCGAGCATCGGGCCAAGCAGCGGTTGCTGGTCGCCGAGCAGGTCCGCCGCTGCTTCCGGTCCCAGCCGCCGCATGAGCCCGGCGAGCGCGCCGAGCAGCGCGTCGAGGGGCATCGCGGCGTCCAGCGGTCCGCACGACGCGACCAGCACCGCATCTCCGCTGGCCGACCGGCGGGCGGCCCACGCGCGCAGTAGTGACGTCTTGCCGATCCCGGGCTCGCCGTCCACCACGATGACCTCGGTGCCGCCGCGGCGCCGCGCCGTGCAGGCATCCAGGCACGCCAGCTCTGTGCCGCGGCCCACGATGCCGTCCGCCGGATCGGGCGCGAGCGGAGGAGCGGCCGCCTGCAGGTCACCGGTCAGGATGGCGGCGTGCAACTCGGCGGTCTGCGGTGACGGATCGGCGCCGAGATCGTCAGCCAGCCGTTCCCGCGCCCGCGCGTACACCGCGAGGGCGGTCGCGCCCTGCCCGCCGGCGACGTA
>JASHOV010000193.1 GCA_030038495.1 Streptosporangiaceae bacterium | reverse complement strand
ATCCGGGCCGTACGGTTCGGGTCGTACTCGATGTGCGCGACCTTGGCGGGCACGCCGTCCTTGTCGTGCCGCCGGAAGTCGATCAGCCGGTATGCGCGCTTGTGCCCGCCGCCCTGGTGCCGGGTCGTGATCCGCCCGTGCACGTTCCTGCCGCCGTGGCTGTGCAGCGGGCGCACCAGGGACTTCTCCGGCTCGCTCCTGGTGACCTCGGAGAAGTCAGCGCCGCTCGCACCCCGCCTGCCGGGAGTGGTCGGCTTGTACTTTCTGATAGCCATCTGCTTAAAGCTCCTAGTAAACGCCGGCTAGCTGACCGGTCCGCCGAACGAGTCGATCCTGTTGCCAGCGGCGAGGCTGACGATGGCCCGCTTGGTGTCCGGCCGCTTGCCCCAGCCGAACCGAGTCCGGCGCCGCTTGCCCGGCCGGTTCACCGTGTTGACGCCGGTGACCTTCACGTTGAACGTCGCCTCCACCGCCTGGCGGATCTGGGTCTTGTGCGAGTCCGGCCGGACGATGAAGGTGTACTTGCCCTCGTCGGCAAGCTGGAGGCTCTTCTCCGAGATCACTGGCCGCAGCAGGATGTCCCGCGGGTTCACTGTCTTGTTCACTGCGCGTCATCCTCCGGCTTCTTCGCCTTAGCCCGGCTTGTCTTCGGCTTCGGCTCCGTTGTCTCCGCCTCGGGCTCCGTGGTCTTCGCCTCGGGCTCGGTGGTCTCGACCACGGGGGTAGCCGACGAGCCACCGTTCCCCTCCGGAGCGGGAACGGCAGCGCCGGTCGCCCGCGCCACGAAGAGGTCGAGCGCCTCCCTGGTGAAGACGACGTGATCGTTGACCAGCACGTCCCTGGTGTTGAGCTGACCGGAGTCGAGCAAATGCACGCCCGGCGCGTTGCGCAGGCTGAGCCTGGTCAGCTCGTCGGACTTGCTGATCACCACGAGCACATGGGCGGTGGCCGGCGCGCCGGTCACGGCCGTCAGCGCCGCGAGCGCGTCCTTGGTCCGCGGCAGTGCGCCCCCGATGAGGCTGTCCACCACATATACCCGGCCGTGCCTGGCCCGGTCACTCAGCGCGCCGCGAAGGGCGGCGGCCTTCATCTTCTTGGGCGTCCGCTGGTCGTAGGAACGCGGCTGGGGGCCGTGCACGACGCCGCCGCCGGCGTACTGCGGGGCGCGGAGAGAGCCCTGCCGGGCCCGGCCGGTGCCCTTCTGCCGGTACGGCTTCCTGCCGCCGCCGCGGACCTCACCGCGGGTCTTGGTAGCGTGCGTGCCCTGCCGGGCAGCGGCCTCCTGGGCCACGACCACCTGGTGGATCAGCGGCACGTTGACCTTGGCATCGAAGATTTCAGGCGGCAGCGCGGCAGCGGCGCCAGCCTTGGCCTTAGCGCCAGTCTTCGCAGCACTGCTGCTCCCACCACGGGGCTTAGCCGTGGCGCTGGAGGATGCCGGGCTCATTTCGCCTCACTCTTCACTGGGGACTTGGCGGCGGTGCGGACAAGCACGAGTCCGCCGCGCGGACCGGGAACGGCGCCCTTGATCAGCAGCAGCCCGCGCTCGGCGTCCACGCCGTGCAGGGTCAGGTTGGGCGAGGTCGTCCGCTCGCCGCCCATCCGGCCGGCCATCTTCACGCCCTTGAATACCCGACCCGGGTAGGCGCAGCCGCCGATGGAGCCGGGTGCCCTGTGCTTGCGCTTGGTGCCGTGCGAGGAACTCAGGCCCTTGAAGCCGTGCCGCTTGACGACGCCGGCGGTGCCCTTGCCCTTGCTGGTGGCGGTCACGTCGATCAGGTCGCCCGCGGCGAACGTCTCGGCCGTCACCTCCTGGCCGAGCGTGTACTCGGTGGCGTAGTCGGTCCGCAGCTCCACCAGGTAGCGGCGGGGCGTAACGCCGGCCTTGGCGAAGTGACCGGCCACCGGCTTGTTCACCTTGCGCGGGTCGATCTCGCCATAGCCGAGTTGCACGGCGGAGTAGCCGTCGGCGTCGGGCGTCCGCACTGCGGTCACGACACACGGTCCGGCGGCGACGACGGTGACAGGGACGATCCTGCCGTCGTCGGCGAAGACCTGGGTCATGCCGAGCTTGGTGCCCAGCACCCCTCGGATCTGCTTGCTCATCTCAGTGCTCTCTTATCCGCGCGATCCCGCTACAGCTTGATCTCGATGTCGACGCCGGCCGGCACATCAAGCCGCATCAGGGAGTCGACGGTCCTCGGTGTGGGGTCGATGATGTCGATCAGCCTCTTGTGCGTACGCATCTCGAAGTGCTCGCGCGAGTCCTTGTACTTGTGCGGCGAGCGGATGACGCAATACACGTTCTTCTCGGTAGGCAGCGGCACGGGCCCGGCGACCTTAGCGCCGGTGCGAATCACCGTGTCGACAATCTTCCGCGCCCAGCTGTCAATGACCTCGTGGTCATAGGCCTTGAGCCGGATGCGGATCTTCTGTCCCGCCATGTGGCTTCGTTGTCCTTCGCTCGTTTTCGTGCCGCTGTCTGCCGTTCCCTGGCCGCACCGTCGCCGACGCGGTCAGGGAGCAACCGTGGAGCGGGCCCGGGGGCTTGGCCCCGGGCCCGCCTTACTACTTGATGATCTTCGTGACCCGGCCAGCGCCTACGGTCCTGCCGCCCTCGCGGATGGCGAACTTCAGGCCTTCCTCCATGGCGATCGGCTGGATCAGGTCGATCTTCATCTCGGTGTTGTCACCGGGCAGCACCATCTCGGTGCCCTCCGGCAGATGCACCACGCCGGTCACGTCGGTGGTGCGGAAGTAGAACTGCGGGCGGTAGTTGTTGAAGAACGGCGTGTGCCGACCGCCCTCGTCCTTGGACAGGATGTAGACCTGCGCCTCGAACTCGGTGTGCGGGGTGTTGGTGCCCGGCTTGATGATGACCTGGCCGCGTTCCACGTCCTCGCGCTTGGTGCCGCGCAGTAGCAGGCCCGCGTTGTCGCCGGCCTGGCCCTCGTCCAGGATCTTGTGGAACATCTCCACGCCCGTGACCGTGGTCTTGCTGGCCTTCTCCTTGATGCCGATGATCTCGACCTCGTCGCCGGTGTGAATCACACCGCGCTCGATCCGGCCGGTCACCACGGTGCCGCGCCCGGTGATCGAGAACACGTCCTCGACCGGCATCAGGAACGGCTTCTCGATGTCGCGCACCGGCTCGGGGATGCTGTCGTCGCACGCGGCGATAAGGTCGACGACCTTCTCGCCCCACTCGGCGTCGCCCTCCAGGGCCTTGAGCGCGGATACGCGCACCACCGGCACGTCGTCGCCGGGGAACTCGTAGGTGCTCAGCAGCTCCCGCACCTCGAGCTCGACCAGCTCGAGAATCTCCTCGTCGTCCACCATGTCGGCCTTGTTCAGGGCGACCACGATGTACGGCACGCCGACCTGGCGGGCCAGCAGCACGTGCTCGCGGGTCTGCGGCATCGGGCCGTCGGTGGCGGCGACCACCAGGATCGCGCCGTCCATCTGCGCCGCGCCGGTAATCATGTTCTTGATGTAGTCGGCGTGACCGGGGCAGTCCACGTGCGCGTAATGCCGCTTCTCGGTCTGGTACTCGACGTGCGAGATCGAGATCGTGATCCCGCGCTCCTTCTCTTCCTTCGCGTTGTCGATCTGGTCGAACGCGCTGGCAGTATTCAGCGTGGGGTACTTATCGTGCAGCACCTTGGTGATCGCCGCGGTCAGCGTCGTCTTGCCGTGGTCGATATGACCGATGGTGCCGATGTTGACGTGCGGCTTGGTCCGCTCAAACTTGGCCTTCGCCACTGGTGTCTCCTCGTTGCGATCGTTTCCCCGCCCCGGTGTTTGTCACCACGGTGGGGCCAGGCGCTCACGCGCGCTGCTTGGTTCTCAGTCGTTGGGTTCTGACTACTCGAGTTCTTTGCCTACTCGCCGCGTGCCTTGGCGATGATCTCCTTGGCGATGCTGGGCGGGACCTCGGCATACGAATCGAACTGCATGCTGTAGTCCGCCCGACCCTGCGTCCGGCTCCGCAGGTCACCCACGTAGCCGAACATCTCCGACAGCGGGACGAGGGCCTTGACGACCCGCACCCCGGACCTCTCCTCCATGGCCTGGATCTGCCCGCGGCGGCTGTTGAGGTCGCCGATGACGTCGCCCATGTAGTCGTCTGGCGTCCTGACCTCGACCGCCATCACCGGCTCCAGCAGGACCGGATCCGCGTGCGCGGCGGCCTTCTTGAAGGCCATCGAGCCAGCGATCTTGAACGCGAGCTCGGACGAGTCGACCTCGTGGTAGGCGCCGTCCTTCAGGGTGACCTTGACGTCCACCATCGGGTACCCGGCCAGCACGCCGAACTCGGCGGCCTCCTGGCAGCCGGCGTCCACCGACGGGATGTACTCCCGCGGCACCCGGCCGCCAGTGACCTTGTTCTCGAACTCGTAGCCGCCGCCGTCGCCGCCGGTGGGCTCCAGGTCGATGATGACCCGAGCGAACTGGCCGGAACCGCCAGTCTGCTTCTTGTGGGTGTACTCGACCTTCTCGACCCGCTTGCGGATGGTCTCGCGGTAGGCGACCTGCGGGCGGCCGATGTTGGCCTCGACCTTGAACTCCCGGCGCATCCGGTCGACCAGCACCTCAAGGTGCAGCTCGCCCATGCCTGAGATGATCGTCTGCCCGGTCTCCTCGTCCGTCCGGACCTGGAACGTCGGGTCCTCTTCGGCCAGCCGCTGGATGGCGGTGCCGAGCTTGTCCTGGTCGCCCTTGGTCCTCGGCTCGATCGCCACGTTGATGACCGGGGCCGGGAACGTCATCGACTCCAGGATGACCTGCTTGGCCGGGTCGGACAGCGTGTCGCCGGTAGTGGTGTCCTTCAGGCCCATCACGGCCACGATCTGGCCAGCTACCGCGGACGGGCGCTCCTCGCGTTTGTTCGCGTGCATCTGGTAGATCTTGCCGATCCGCTCCTTCTTGCCCTTGGTCGAGTTCAGCACCTGGGTGCCGGCCTCGAGCTTGCCGGAGTAGACGCGAATGTAGGTCAGCTTGCCGAGGTGCTGGTCGGACATGATCTTGAAGGCCAGCGCGGAGAACGGCTCGGTCACGTCGGGGTGCCGCTCGATGACGGCGCTCTCGTCACCCACCGCGTGCCCCTTGATCGCGGGAATGTCGATCGGGCTGGGCAGGAAGTCGACGATAGCGTCCAGCATCGGCTGCACGCCCTTGTTCTTGAACGCGCTCCCGCACAGCACCGGGTTGAGTGCGCTGGCGACGGTCGCGCGCCTGATGGCGGCGATCAGCTGCTCCTCGTCCGGGTCGTTGCCCTCGAGGTACAGCTCCATCATCTCTTCGTCGTTCTCGGCGATGGTCTCGATGAGCTTGTCGCGCCAGTCACGCGCGGCCTCGAGGTGATCCTCGGGAATGGCGACGACATCGTAGGTGTCGCCCTTGCCCTCGGTCTGCCACAGCAGCGCGCGCATCCGGATCAGGTCGATGATGCCGCGGAAGTCCGACTCCACGCCCCACGGCAGCTGGATGACCAGCGGGGTGGCGCCGAGGCGGTCGGTGATCATGTCGACGCAGCGGTGGAACTCGGCCCCGACACGGTCCATCTTGTTGACGAAGCAGATGCGCGGGACGCCGTAGCGGTCCGCCTGGCGCCACACGGTCTCGGACTGCGGCTCAACGCCCGCGACGCCGTCGAACACCGCGACCGCACCGTCCAGCACCCGCAGCGACCGCTCCACCTCGACGGTGAAATCGACGTGTCCGGGCGTGTCGATGATGTTGATGGTGTGGTCACGCCACATGGTCGTCGTCGCAGCCGACGTGATCGTAATGCCGCGCTCCTGCTCCTGCTCCATCCAGTCCATCGTGGCTGCGCCCTCGTGGACTTCACCGATCTTGTAGTTGATGCCGGTGTAGAACAGAATCCGCTCGGTGGTCGTGGTTTTGCCCGCGTCGATATGCGCCATGATCCCGATGTTGCGGACGTTGACGAGTTCGGTGGCGGTCTGTGTCGCGGCCACGTTAGTGATCCTCGATCCTTGGTATCTCGTACAGCTTTATCGTCTGGGGCTCAGCTACCAGCGGTAGTGAGCGAATGCCTTGTTGGACTCGGCCATCTTGTGCGTGTCCTCCCGGCGCTTGACGCTCGCGCCGAGCCCGTTGCTCGCGTCCAGCAGCTCGTTCATCAGCCGCTCGGTCATGGTCTTCTCGCGACGCTGGCGGGAGTACGCGATCAGCCAGCGCAGCGCCAGGG
>JASHOV010000192.1 GCA_030038495.1 Streptosporangiaceae bacterium | reverse complement strand
TGGCCGCCGGCACTGTCCCCGCGGCCGCCGTGGTGCCGCCCACAGCCTCCGCGGTGCCGCCAGCGGCGGCGGAGCCGGCGAGCGCAAGACCCCGATCCTCAAGCCTGCGGCTGATGTCCGACACCGACGCGGGCCCGATGCCCTCGATGGCCAGCAGCTGCTCGGACGTACGCCGCACCAGATCCCCGAGAGTCTGGATGCCGTCGCGGCGCAAGCTGTTCCAGGTGCGCAGCGGCAGGTTCAGCACGTCGATCGGCAGCGAGCGCTCGCCGGTCACGCCGCCGGACTCGGCCGCGCTGCCGGTCAGTTCCGCCCCGTCATCCTCGGCGTCCTCGCCGGTTCCCGTGCTGTCCGAATCAACCGTCCCCTCGCCGGCCGAGTCCGCAGCAGCCGGCTCGGGCCCGGCGGCCAGCATGGCGGCGAGGTTGTCGGCGAAGATGCCGATCAGCTTGCCGCCAACCTCGGCCATCACGCCGCGGCCGAACTGAGCCGGCTTTCCTGTCACGTTCAGGGTCGTGTGCACGGTCACGTGCGTGCTGTCGCCTTCGCCCGACAGCTGTGAGCGGACCGATGCCGACGCGGTGCCCGCGCCACGGGTTTCCTTGCCCGACGCCTCCAGCGTGACGACGCCTGCGTCCTTGTCGCGCTCGGTGAACTTGGCGTTCCCGGCGTAGGTCATGGTGATCGGGCCGACCTTGACCTTGATCCGGCCGGCGATCTCATCGCCCGTCACCGAGTCGAGAGTGGCGCCCGGCATGCAGGGCGCCACTCTCTCCACATCCAGGAGCACATCCCACGCCCGTTCCATCGGGACCGGAACTGTGAACGAGTGCTCGAGTTCCATAAATCAGACTCCCGCCGCAGCTGCCAGGGCCCGCCCGGTCAGCACCCGCGCGAGGTGGCTCCGGTAATCGGGCTGCCCGTGCAGGTCCGCAGGCGGGTTCGTCCCATCGGCCGCGGAGGCTGCCGCCGCCGCCAGCGCTTCTGCGGTAGCGTCCGCTCCCGCCGCCGCCGTCTCGACGGCAGCCGCACGGACAGGTACCGGGCCCATGTTGGTCAGCCCAACCCTGGCCTCGGCCACCTGACCGTTGGAGCGTCGTGCCAGCGCCGCGACGCCGACTATCGCCCACGCCTGCGCGGTCCGGTGGAACTTCTCATAACGATAGCCCCACTCCCTGCCGAGCTTGGGTACCCGGACGCCAGTCAGGATCTCGCCGGGCCGCAGTGAGGTGGTCAGGTAGTCCACGAAGAACTCGGCGGCCGGGATCTCGCGGGTCCCGCCCGGCCCGCTGGCCTGCAGCGTGGCGTCTAGAGCCAGTACCACCGCGGGCAGGTCACCGGCCGGGTCGGCGTGGGCCAGCGAGCCGCCGAGGGTCCCGCGGTGCCTGACCGCCGGATCGGCCACCGTGGCGGCAGCCTGCGCGAGCAGCCCGCAGTGCTCGGCGATCAGGGGATCGTGCACTACCTGGTAGTGCGTGGTCCTGGCGCCGATGAGCAGGCTGTCGCCGTGGTCGGTGACGCCGCCCAGCTCGTGCAGGCCGCCAATGTCGACGAGCAGCTCCGGATAGGCGAGCCGCAGCCGCAGCAGCGGCAGCAGGCTCTGCCCGCCGGCGATGACCTTCGCCTCGTCGCCGCCGTCGGCCAGCGCCCTGACCGCCTCGTCCAGCGACGACGGCCGGGTGTACTCGAACTGAGCCGGGATCATGCCGAGCCTCCATTGCCGCTCTGTGCGCCGTTGCTGGCCTGAAGCGCTCGCCAGACTCGCTCGGGCGAGCAGGGCATCGTGATATCCCGCACGCCGAACGGCCGGAGCGCGTCCACGATCGCGTTCACCACCGCCGGGGTAGACGCGATGGTGCCGGCCTCGCCGACACCCTTGACTCCGAGCCGGTTGCCGGCCGGGCTCTCGGTCCGGCTGGTCTGGTAGGAGGGCAGGTCGGGTGCCGCGGGCACCAGGTAGTCGGCCAGCGTGGCCGTCACCAGGTTGCCGTCGTCGTCGTAGATCCCGTCCTCGTAGAGCGCCTGCGCGATGCCCTGGGCTATGCCGCCGTGCACCTGGCCCTCGACGATCAGCGGGTTGACCACGACGCCCACGTCATCGACCGCCACGTACGCGCGGATCTTGACGAACCCGGTCTCCGTGTCCACTTCGGTCGCGCACAGGTGGGTGCCGTGCGGGAACGAGAAGTTGTCGGGATCGTAGGTGGCGTCGGAATCCAGCGACGGCTCCACGCCGTCGGGCAATGCGTGCGCCGCGAACGTGGCCAGCGCGATCTCCTGGATCGACGTGCTCGCCTCCGGGTCACCGCGCACCGAGAACCGCCCGGCCGAGAACTCCAGGTCGTCGGCCGAGGCCTCGAGCATGGCCGCCGCGATCACCTTGGCCTTGCCCACGACCTTGTCGCACGCGGACACCAGCGCCAGCCCGCCGACCGCGAGGGAACGCGAGCCGTAGGTGTCCATGCCCTTCGGCGAGACCTGCGTGTCGCCGTGCAGCACCCTGATGTCCTCGAACGGCACGCCCAGCTGGTCGGCCACGATCTGGCTCCACGCCGTCTCGTGTCCCTGGCCGTGCGAGCTCGACCCGGTGACGACCTCGACCTTGCCGGTGGGCAGCATCCTGATCGAGCCCTGTTCCCAGCCGCCTGCGCCGTAGGACAGCGAGCCGAGCACCCGCGACGGGGCCAGCCCGCACATCTCGGTGAAGGTCGAGATGCCGATGCCCAGGCGCACCTTGTCCCCGCGCGCGTTGCGCTCGGCCTGCTCGCGCCGCAGCCCGTCGTAGTCGAAGATCTCCTTGGCCTTCGCCGTGGCCGCCTCGTAGTTGCCCGAGTCGTAGGTGAGCCCGCAGATCGTGGTGAACGGGAACTCCTCGTGCTTGATCCAGTTCCGCTCCCGCAACTGCAGCGGGTCGACGCCGAGCTCGGTCGCCAGCTCGTCCATGATCCGCTCGATCGCGAACGTGGCCTCAGGCCGACCCGCGCCGCGGTAGGCGTCGGTGGGCATCTTGGTCGTGAAGATCCCGGTGCACTTGAACGAGTAGGCGTCCATCTTGTAAATAGCCGGGAACATGAACGCGCCCAGCAGCGGAACGCCGGGCGTGACCAGCATCAGGTACGCGCCCATGTCCGCCAGCAGGTCAACGTCAAGCCCGCGGATCCGGCCGTCGTGGTCGGCGGCAATCCTGATCCGCTGCCACTGGTCCCGGCCGTGATGCACGGTCATGTTGCCCTCGCTGCGCGACTCGGTCCATTTGACCGGCTTGCCGACCTTGCGGCCGACCAGGACGGCGAGCACTTCCTCGGCCGTGACCTGCAGCTTCGAGCCGAATCCGCCGCCGACATCCGGGGCGATGACGCGGATGTCCTGCTCGGGAATGCCGAAGAACGCGGCCAGCGCGAAGCGGAGCACGTGCGGGATCTGCGTCGCCGACCACAGCGTCACCTCGCTGCCCACCCACTGCGCGACTACGGACCGGGGCTCCATCGCGCACGGGATCAGCCGCTGCTGGCGGTAGCTGCGCTCCAGCACAACAGGGGCGTCGCGGAACGCCGCCTCCACGTCGCCGTTGGCGAACACCCACTCGTAGCTCTTGTTGCCCGCCTCGTGCACCTTGGGCGAGTCCTCGTCCAGCGCGGTCCTGATGTCCAGCACCGGCGGCAGCGGCTCGTAGTCCACGTCGATCGAGGCCAGCGCATCGGCGGCCGCGTACCGGTCCCGTGCCACCACCACGGCAACCGCCTCGCCGACGTACCGGACCTCGTCAACGGCCATCGGCGGGTGCGGCGGGATCACGATGTCCGGCGTGACCGGCCAGGCGCACGGCAGGCTGCCCTGCTCGGCCGCGAGATCGGCGCCGGAGAAGGCCGCGATCACGCCCGGCTGCGAGAGCGCGCCGCTGACATCGACCCTGGTGATCTTCGCGTGCGCGAACGGGCTGCGGACGAAGGCCATGTGCAGCATGCCCGGCAGCCTGATGTTGTCGGTCCAGTTGGTCTGGCCGGTGATGAGTTTCGCGTCTTCCTTGCGCAGCCGGGCCCGGCCGACTTCGTTCGCCGGTGCTTCGTTCGACTGGGCTTCTGTGGTCGCGGTCACTGGCTGACTCCCGCCTCGGCGGCGCGCCGGACGGCCCGCACGATGTTCTCGTAGCCGGTGCAGCGGCAGAGGTTGCCCTCCAGTCCGTCCCGGATCTCTTCGTCGGTGGGGTGCGGGTTATCGCGGAGCAGGTCCGTGGCGGCCATGATCATGCCGGGCGTGCAGTACCCGCACTGCAGCGCGTGCTCCTCATGGAAGGCCCGCTGCATGGGATGCAGTTCGCCGTTAGCCAAACCCTCTATGGTCGTTATCTCCGATCCGTCCGCTTGCACTGAGAGCACCGCGCAGCTCTTGACCGACATCCCGTTCATGAGCACAGTGCACGCACCGCAGTTCGAGGTATCGCACCCGATGGGTGTGCCGGTCTTCCCGACGACTTCTCGCAGGTAGTGGACGAGCAAAAGACGAGGTTCGACGTTGTCGGAATAGCTGACTCCGTCAACCGTGACGGTGATGTGCGTCATACGCTGACACCTCCGGAGACATGGCGAATGCGCTGACCCCAAACCTAGGCCGGTCAGCCCCGGCCGCACCACCCCTCCCGCGGCAGCGTCGGCAGCATTCCGCCGATCACCCGCCCAGGCAAACCCCAGCTAATGCCGCATAAAGACCGACAAGTAAAAGATCTTGGAAAGAAAGACCCGGATATAAGCTACTTTCTTTCCAAGATCTTTGAAGAATGTCCGCATTCAGCCGGATTGCAGCACCTGGAAGGCCTCGGCCAGCCTGCCCTCCGGCAGCCCCGCCTGCGCCGCCGACCGGCTGAGCCAGCCGCGCAACATGCCCTCCAGGCCGTCCGGATCCTTGATCTGAGTCACGTGCGCGCGCAGCGCGGCGACCTTGCGCCCGAACGTGTCGGTAATGTCCACGTAATGGTCGGGCGCCGGGCCTCCGGCGATCCACACCTCACGCACCGTCCACGGCTCCAGCTTTTCCTCGGCCAGCAACTCGGGAAACGCGAACGGGTTGCGGGCGTCCGGGTACACCGCGTCCAGCGCAGCGGTGCCGACCGCGCGGTGGTCGGGATGGCTGACGCCCATCCGCAGGTAGTTGCGCTCGGGAGACTGGCACACCACCCGGTCGGGGCGCAGCAGCCTGATCACCCGCGCCAGGTCCCGGCGCAGGCCGATCGTGGGCTCCACCCGGCCGTCGGGATAGCCAAGGAAGTGCAGGTCATGCACGCCCACCTGCTTGGCCGCGGCGGTCTGCTCGGCCTGGCGGATGACCGCCATGTCCGCGCGGGACACCGAAAGGTCGCTGCCGCCCGCGTCGCCGTTGGTAACGATGCAGTAGCTGACCTCCAGCCCCGCGTCCGTCCAGCCGGCAACGGTGCCGGCCACGCCGAAGTCCACGTCGTCGGGGTGGGCCACAATTACCAGAATCCGGCCGATCTCAGCATCCTCAAGCACCACACGATCTTACGGCGGGCCAGCGACGGGCAGGAACCGGCACGTCAGCCGAGCGCCCTCGTTAGCCTGCACGGTGTTAGCCGGGCACGGCACCGGGTACCCGGACTGTGCTCACCCGTACTGGGCCTGGCAGCTCAGCTAATGTGGGGTTGTGATGATGTTCTCGGCAGATCGGTCATATGCGGAATCACTCGACGCAGCGGACGAACTAGCAGCCTTCCGCGACCGCTTCATCCGGCCCGACCACGAGCTCATCTACCTGGACGGAAACTCGCTCGGGCCGCTGCCGTTCCGCACCCAGGCGCGGATCGCCGAGGTCGTCGACCAGGACTGGGGCGTCGGCCTGGTGCGGTCCTGGGATTCCTGGATCGAGCTTCCGCGGCAGGCGGGCGAAATGGTCGCAGAACACCTCGTCGGGGCCGCACCCGGCCAGGTCCTGGTGTGCGACTCGGTCACGATCAATCTGTACAAGCTCGCGTGCGCCGCGCTCGACGTCCAGGCCGGCCAGGGCCGCAACGTGATCATCACCGATGACGACAACTTCCCGACCGACCGCTACGTCCTCGAGGGTGTCGCCGCCCAGCGCGGCGCCGAACTGCGGCTCGTCCACACCGACATGGACCACGGCATCAGCGAGCAGGCGCTCGCGGCTGCGCTCGACGACCGCGTCGCGCTGGTCAGCCTCTCGCACGTCGCCTACCGCAGCGGCGCGCTGGCCGACATGGCGCGCCTGACCGAGCGGATCCACGCCGCGGGCGCGTTCGCGCTCTGGGACCTGTGCCATTCGGTCGGCAGCGTTCCTGTCGAACTGGACGCGAGCGGAGCGGATCTGGCCATCGGCTGCACCTACAAGTACGTCAACGCCGGGCCGGGCGCCCCCGCGTTCCTGTACGTACGCGGCGAACTGCAGGAACGACTGCGCCAGCCGATCTGGGGCTGGTTCAGCCAGCGCGACCAGTTCGGCATGGGCCCGTCCTATGACCCTGCTCCGGGCATCGACCAGTTCCTCACCGGGACGCCGAACATCATCGGCACGGTCGCGGTCGAGGAGGGCGCGCGACTGCTGGGCGAGGCCGGCATCGCCAAGCTGCGCGAGAAGGGCGTCGCGCTGACGTCGTACCTGGTCGCTCTCGCCGACGACTGGCTGGCGCCGCTCGGCTTCGCGCTGGCATCGCCCAGGGAAGCCGAGCGCCGCGGCGCCCACGTGAGCCTCCGGCACGACGACGCGTGGCAGATCAGCCAGGCGCTGATCCGGGAGAAGGTCGTTGGTGACTACCGGACGCCGGACCGTGTCCGGCTCGGCCCGGTCCCGATCACGACCAGGTTCATCGATATCTGGGACGCGATGGACAAGCTTCGCCGGATCGCGGCGGATCGCTCCTATGAGGACATCCCCGCCGACCAGGCCCGTGTTACCTGACTTCTCACTCCCTCGACAGCTCGGTGCGCGCGGTCGCCGCGATATCCGCCACGTCCGCGCGGCTGCGGACGGTGAACGTGATCCGCTCGATGATCCCGGTGAAGGGGAACGGCGGCTCGTAATCGTCGACCACAGGCGACAGGGCATCCCGCCCGATGTCAAGCCCGGTGGACCCGAGCATGCGGACGATCGAAGGGATGTCGGCCGAGCCCAGATCGCTGCCATCGGCGCCGATCGTGAGGCGCCCGGCCGCGCCGTTCCGCTCAAAGCGGGCGGTAATCACGTGACGGCCGGCCGCGAGCTCCAGCGCCGCAGACGCACGGTAATGCGTGCCGAGCGCGTTGTAGTCGAAGTGCAGCTGGCCGGCGCGCAGGAAGAAGCTGTGCCCGACGCCCCGGCCGCCGCGAGCGTACAGGACACCCTGCGCCGGGCCGGCGACCTCGATCTCGGCGGCGATCAGCCACGGCCGCCCGCCCAGCGGCGGGCAGGCGTCGGCGGGCACGTGCGTCACCGGCGGGTAGTAGACGTAGTCCTTCCTGGCGTGCACGGTGCCCGGCCGCGGCGTCGCGCCGAACAGCTCGACCGTGCGGTCGTCCAGCGGCAGCACGCCGTGCTGGCCCGCCTCCGCCCACCACTGGTGGATCAGATCGTGCAGCCGGTCCGGGTGCTCGGCGGACAGGTCATGACACTCGGAGAAGTCGGCGTCCAGGTGATAGAGCGCCCACTCGTCATCGTCGAACGGCTGCCCCTGGGTGTGATACGTGGTGATCTTCCACCCGTCCGCCCACAGCCCGCGGTGCCCCATCTGCTCGAAGTACTGAACCTTGCGCGGCGGCGGTGCCTGCGGGTCGGCGAAGGTGGCGGTCAGCGACGCGCCGTGGACCGGCATCTGCGGCACACCGGCCACATGGCCGGGAACGGCGGCCCCGGCCACGGCCAGGATCGTCGGGGCGATGTCGATCGCGTGGCAGAACTGGCGGCGGAACGCGCCGGAGTCGCCGATGCCGGCCGGCCAGTGGACGATCAGCGGGTCGCGGACGCCGCCGCCGTAGGTGTTCTGCTTGTACCAGCGCAGCGGCGTGTTGCCGGCCTGCGCCCAGCCCCACGGGTAGTTGGGGTGCGAGCGCGGGCCGCCGATGTCGTCCAGCCGGGTCGCCGCGAGCTCGTCGATGTCCTCCCACCGGGCGTTGAAGAAGCTGAACTCGTCCATCACCCCGTACGGCCCGCCCTCGCGGGACGCGCCGTTGTCGGACAGCACGAGCAGCAGGGTGTTGTCGAGCAGGCCGCGGCGGCGCAGGAACTCGCTCAGCCTGCCGATCTGCGCGTCGGTGTGCTCGAGCATCGCCGCGAAGGCCTCCTGCAGCCGGGCCGAGAACGCCTGCTGGCTGGGAGTGAGCTCGGCCCAGGCCGGGACGCCGGGGTTGCGGGGCGCCAGCGTGGTGCCCGCCGGGATGACCCCGAGCTCGACCTGCCGCTCGTACCACCGCTGCCGGACGACGTCGTAGCCCTCGTCGAACCGGCCGCGCCAGCGCATCCGGTACTCCGGCGGCGAGTGATGCGGGGCATGGGTGGCGCCGAACGCCAGGTACAGGAAGAACGGCCGGTCCGGCCGCAGCGACTGCAGGTCGCCGATCCAGCCCGTGGCCCGGTCCACGATGTCGCGTGAGACGTGGTAGCCGTCCTCCGGCCGTCCCGGCGGGTCGATGTGGCCGTTGTCGCTGGTGAGCTCGGGGTAAAACTGGTCGGTCTCGCCCTGCAGGAACCCGTAGAACCGGTCGAAGCCCTGCTGCAGCGGCCAGTTGGTGTGCGGCCCCGCCGCGCTGCACTCCTCCATCGGGGCCAGGTGCCACTTGCCGGCCGCGTAGGTGGCGTAGCCGTGCTGGCGAAGCAGCGCAGCGATCGTGGCCGCCCGCGGTGAGATCCCGCCGCGCATGTGCGGGAAGCCGGTGTTCCAGTTCGACACGCCGCGCATGCCGACCGCGTGCGGATTGCGGCCGGTGAGGAGGGCCGCCCGCGACGGCGAGCAGAGCGCGGTGGTGTGAAAGCCGGTGTAGCGCAGCCCTCCGGCCGCGAGCGCGTCGATGCTCGGGGTGGCCAGCTCCGAGCCGTAGCAGCCGAAGTGCGCGAACCCGGTGTCGTCGAGCACGATCAGCACGATGTTCGGCCCGCCGAGCCCGGCGGGCGGGGGCGGCCACCAGGGCGTCGAGTCGGTGTAGGTGCGGCCGATGCGGCCGCCGAAGTCGGGCTCGTTCGGAGCAGCGGCCACCGGGGGCTCCCCAGCTAATCGAACGCGGGTTGGCTGAACACTGGCAATTGACACTCATACTGCCACATGTTTATGGTCCGTACGTGGCAGGGAAGGGCGATTCAGCGCCCCCCGACGGGCGGAAGCTGCGGCGCGAGCAGAATCGCGACGCGGTGGTGGACGCGCTGCTCGCGCTGTTCCGCGACGGCAACTACCAGCCGAGCACCGCGGAGATCGCGGCCAGGTCCGGGCTCTCGCTGCGGTCACTGTTCCGGTACTTCGACGATGTCGACGACCTGCATCGCGCGGCGGCCGCGCGGCAGATCGCGCTGGTGCTGCCGCTGCTTGCGGCCGGAATCGAGCCGGACGCGCCGACTCTCGACAAGATCCGCGCGGTCGTGCGCGCCAGGGTCCGGCTGTTCGAGGAGATCGGCCCGTCGGCCCGTGCGCTGCGCGCCTGCGCGCACCGGCACAGGCCGCTGGCCGCCGAGCTGGCCCGCAACCGCGCCTTCTTCCGCGGCCAGCTGGCGGTGCTTTTTGCGCCAGAGGCGGCAAGCTCGGGGGTGTCGTTTCTGCCCGCGCTCGACGTGCTGTGCTCGTTCGAGTCCTACGAACTGCTGCGGAAGGATCAGGACATGTCCCGCCCGGCTACCGAGACGACGCTCATCGAGGCGATGGCCGCGCTGCTCGGCGTGACGCAGGAGGTACTCCGATGACCGATCCGATCACCGCGGTCGACTTTCACTTCGACATCATGTGCCCGTGGGCCTATCAGGCCTCGCTGTGGATGCGGGACGTCAGGGATCAGCTCAAGCTTGAGGTGGGCTGGCGGTTCTTCAGCCTGGAGGAGATCAACCGGGCCGAGGGCAAGAAGCACCCGTGGGAGCGCGAGTGGTCCTACGGCTGGTCGATGATGCGAGTCGGCGCGCTGCTGCGCCGGATCGATCCGGCGCTGCTCGATCGCTGGTACTACGCCGCCGGCACCGCGCTGCACGTCGACGGACGCAAGCCGCACCGGCGCGAGGTGGCCGAGGAACTCATCGCGCAGGTCGGCCTCGACCCGGCCCTGGTGCGCCAGGCCATCGAGGACCCGACTACGCACGAGGACGTACGGGCCGACCACGACCGCGTCACCGGCCTGGGCGGCTGGGGTGTGCCGACTCTCGTCTTCGGCGCGGAGGGCGGTTCTGACCGGGCCCGTGCCCTGTTCGGCCCCGTGCTCATCGGCCCGCCGGCCGGCGAGGCCGCGATCCGGCTGTGGCGGCTGCTGACCGGCTGGCTGGAGTTTCCCGCCCTGTTCGAGATCCAGCGGCCCAAGAGCCAGGCGGACCTGCGGGCCATCGCCGAGACGTTCCGGCCCTATCTGGAGGCCAGGGACTGGATCACGATACAGAAGGAGACGCCGTGACCGAGCTTGCCCGGACCCGCGATTCGCTGCTGCAGTGCTACGACGCGATCGAATGCCTCTGCGGCCGGCTGGACGCGCAGCAGTGGCAAGTGCAGTCGCTCTGCCCGGGCTGGAAGGCCAGGGACGTGATCCAGCATCTGGCCATGATGGAACGCGTCATGGCCGGATGGCTGCCGGACGGCACGGGGGCTCTGCCGCACTTCGATCGCGTCGCCGCGGTGGATTCCGAGATGGCAGCGCTCGACCCCGTGGCGCTCGCCGGGCTGGTCACCGAGATCTTCGCGGCGCGCCGCGGCGACCTGGCCAAGCTGACCCAGGACGACATGGAGCTGCCGTCCTGGACGCCGGTAGGGGTGAAGACATTCGGCCGGTTCCTGGAGATCAGGGTCTTCGACTTCTGGGTGCACGAGCGCGACATCACCTGCCCGCTGGGCTGGCCCACCGACGACACCGGCCCGCGGGCCGAGATATCGCTGGCCGAGGTGACGGGCTCGCTCGGCTACATCGTCGGCAAGCGGATCGGCCTGCCCGACGGGTCGAGCATCGTCTTCCACCTCACCGGGCCGATCACTCGTGACCTGCCCGTGGTGGTGGACGGCCGGGCCAAGGTGGTCGCCCACGTGGACAGCCCAGACGTCGAGGTCACCGCCGACTTCCTCACGTTCATGCAACTTGCCTGCGGGCGCATCGACCCGCAGGCGCAGATCGACGCCGCGAAGATCACCTGGACGGGGAACGCCGAGTTCGGTGACCGGGCAGCCCGCAACCTGCGGTTCACGATGTGAGTATGCAGGTCACGCTGCTCGGCACCGGCAGCCCGCTGCCGACCGCGGAGCAAGCGACGACGGTGTCGCGGTGCGGAAATCCTGACCTATCACTCCACAATCGAGCAGGCGGCACAGACGGCGCAACGGGCGGGCGGGCGCATCTTCCTGCCCACGCACTTCTTGCCGGCCGTCGCGCCCGTGGACTCCTAGCGGGTACGCGGCCCACGGCCGGCCACACACCAAGCCGCCCGCCGGGCCGATGACCCGGCGGGCGCCTCCGGCCCCGTGCTGCCTAGCTCTGCATGGCCGGCGTCGGCTCCGGCAACCGCGAGGCCCGGATGCCGATGCTCGCAGTCCGCACGAGGACCATCGCGATGGCCATGAAGATCAGCCCGTCCACGATCGCCGCCTCGGCGACCTGGTGCGCAATGGCCCAGCTCACGATAGAGCTGGTGAACCAGTGGGCCGACCCGTAAGAGAACGCCGCCCGCGCGGCGATCACCACGGTCCACAGGGCCGCATACGGTGCGCCCGCCCGGCTGACCGGCCCCCCGGTCGTCGGGCTGCGGTACACGCTCAGCAGCGCGGCCGCCGCGAGCCCGGCCAGAATTCCCGCCAGTACGCCGGCCAGCTCGACGACCAGGCCGTTCCCGCTGCCGACCGGCTTCTGCAGGAATACAGGCACAACCACGGCCACGATCAGCGGGCGCAGCAGCCGGGCCTTGCCGATCTTGCGGGCCGGACCGAGGTCGGTCGCGAGCACCGACGCGAGCACAACGCCGTTCACGATCATTGCTTCGGTTAGTTCGGAGATCATCTCGTCCTCCTGCTGGGTTCTCGATGTCGATGGGTCCACCCTCGCGAAACGGGCCAGAAAGCGAATCGGAGCACGGGCTGGCCGCCGGCATGAGCCAGCGGAAGCCGAAGTGGTACCAGGCGGTACCAGACGCGAGCGCGACGGTTCGGCCCGCGGGCTGATGACCTGGTACCGGGCCCGCGGATACCGTCGGGACATGGGCGGACCGCGCGATCACAAGGGCCTCGGTCACGCCGACCCCGGCCATGAACGCCCTGATCAGGCAACCACCGGGGATCCGCGGGCCGGCGAGCCGGGCGATACTGGGATCATGCTCGCTGTCGTCAACTGGGTTGCCCGCGCCGCGGGCTTCATCTGGATCGGCGTGCTGACGTTCTTCCTCATCCCGCCGAAGGGAACGGCCGAGCTCGTGGTTCAGGCGGTGGGCTACGGCCTCGCCGCCCTGGGCCTGCTCGCCGTCGCCCTGATCGACCTGCACCCGGCCGGGCTGAAGTATCGCGGTCGGGCCTGGCCGCTGATTCTCGGCGTCGTCGCCGTCGCTGCCGGAAGCGCCTCCGGTGCCGGGTACGGCGGCAGCATCATGGTGGTCTTCTCGTTCGTGGCAGCGCTCATGACCGCCGGCGAGACCGACATGGTCCCGGCCATAGCGGTCACCGGCGCAGGCGTGCTCGCCACGGTGATCAGCGGGCTGGCGTTCGGCGCGAGCGTCGGAGTCCTGTTCGGGTTCCCTGCGGTCGTGATCTCGGGCCTGCTGATCGGCCGCAACCGCGGTGCCTACCGGATTCAGGCCGAGCAGGCCGCGATGCTGCTCGCCCAGCGCGAGCAGCTGGAGGCGCAGCACCGCCGGGCCGACCTGCTGGACGAGCGTGCGCGCATCGCCCGCGAGATCCACGACGTGCTCGCCCATTCACTCGGCGCGCTGGGGATCCAGATTCAGGCCGCCCGCGCGGTACTCACCGACCGCGGCGACGTGACCCGCGCGGACGAGATCCTCGCCACCGCCCAGCGGATGGCGGCGGACGGGCTGGTGGAGACGCGGCGGGCCGTGCACGCGCTGCGCGAGGACAACCTGCCGCTTGAGACCGAGCTCGCCCGGCTCAGCGATACGCACGCAAGGGTCCACCACGTCCCGACCAGCTTCGACATCGCCGGGACCCCCGCGGCGCTACCGCCTGACGCGACGGTCGCGCTGCTCCGGGTGGCCCAGGAATCCCTGGTCAACGCGGCCAAGCACGCGGCGAGCCAGCCCGTCGCGGTTCGGCTCGACTACGGCGACGCCGACGTACGGCTGACGATCCGCAACGAGCTGGCCGACCGCAATGACGGTCTTGACCGGAGCGGCGGCCGGCCGGAAGGCGGCAGCCCGGACACTCGCGGGCCGGCCGGCATGATGACCGTCAACGCCGGATACGGGCTGACCGGCATGCGCGAGCGACTCCGGCTGCTGAACGGCACGCTGCACGCCGGTCACAGCGATAATCAGTGGATCGTGACCGCCGAGGTGCCCCGCCTTGAGCGGGAGAGCCCACTGCGGGAGAGCCCGCTGAAGGACGGCACAGTGCAGGAGAGCACAGTGCGGGAGAGCATCGCGTCGTGACCGATGCCACCGACCCCGGCCAGCCACTTCGTATCGTGATAGCCGATGACCAGGCCAGCGTGCGCGAAGGCCTGGTTCTGCTACTCGGCGGGCTGCCCGACATCGAGGTGGTCGGTGCCGCCCCGGACGGGGAGCAGGCGCTGGCCCTGGTGGCCGAGCACAAGCCCGCCGCTGTCCTACTCGACCTGCATATGCCCGTGCTGGACGGAGTCGCCGCCACCCGGCGGCTGGCCGCGGAGCATCCCGATGTCGCCGTCGTTGTTCTCACTACCTACGCCGACGACCAGTCGGTGCTCGAGGCGCTGCACGCCGGCGCCCGCAGCTACCTCACCAAGGATGCCGACCGGGCCCACATCGCCCAGGCGCTGCACGCGGCGGCACGGGGCCTCGCGGTCTTTGATCCCCGCGCCCAGGCGGCTCTGCTCGCCGCCACCATGGCCCGGCCCGACCCCGGCCATGCCCCAGCGCACACCCGGGCGCCAGGGCCGGCGCCCGACGGGCTGACGCAGCGCGAGGTGGAGATCCTCGGCCTGATCGCCCGCGGCCTGACAAACCCCGAGATCGCGGCTCAGCTGTACCTCAGCAACCACACGATCAAGACGCACATCAGCCGGATCTTCGCCAAGACGGGATCTCGGGACCGGGCCGCCGCCATCGGCTATGCGCACCGGCACAACATCGGCTGACCGCATCCGCCGGCAACGTTATTGCTGGCCTGATTGCGCCTCAGGACCGGCGTTAGGGTCAAGCTGTGCTGAGGACGCTGGCCGTGGAGAACTACCGCTCGCTGCGGCACCTGGTCGTTCCGCTGACCAGCCTGAATGTCGTCACCGGGGCTAACGGCAGCGGCAAGTCCAGCCTGTACCGGGCGCTGCGGCTGCTGGCGGACGGTGCCAGGAACGGCATGGTGGCGGCACTGGCCCGCGAAGGCGGATTGCCCGCGACGCTCTGGGCTGGCCCGGAGCGCACAGGGCGCGCGGTCCGCGACGGCACGTATCCCGTCCAGGGCACGGCGCGGAGCCAGCCGGTCGCGCTGCGGCTGGGGTTCGGCGCACAGGACTTCGGCTACGCGATCGACCTCGGCCTGCCCAGCGCCGACATGCGGCAGCCGCCGCACCTGCGCACGGCATTCGGGCTCGACCCGGAAATCAAGCGGGAGAGCATCTGGACCGGCCCGCAACTGCGGCCGTCGACGGTGCTGTGCGACCGGCTGGGCGGGTTCGTGAAGATCCG
>JASHOV010000191.1 GCA_030038495.1 Streptosporangiaceae bacterium | reverse complement strand
ATCTGCGCCATGGCGGTGGCCGCTTCCGGGGCGGGGAAGAACGGCGGAACGTAGAACTCCACCTCCGCCGCGCTCGGGGGCAGCGCCGTGCCGTCTGGCGTTACCACCTCGACCGCCAGGCCGGCCATATCCGCCAGCGCATCGGCCACGATCTGCACCGGCACCCAGACGAGCATCGGGCCTCCTCACCTCCCCGGGCTCAGCCGGCAGCGTCCGGCCGGGCCGCCGTTCCCGCCCCGGAGAGAGCCGTGCGATCGGCACGCTTCGGCGGCGGGCTGGCCGCCACCTTCGCAATTGCTACCGGAGCGGTCGCAGGATACTGCCGGGCCTCGATCCGCGGGAACAGTGGCCGCGGCGCCGGCAGGGCGCCCGCGCTGTCGTTGCAGGCAGCGGCGAGCCGAGCCGCCAGGTCGGGCAGGAACGGCCAGATCTCGGCGGCCAGCACCTGGCACGCGGTGACGAGCGCGCCGAGCACGCCGTCCAGTCGCTCGCCCGCCGCCTGGTCGCCGGCCCGCTCCGCTCGGGCCAGGTGCCAGGGCTGGGTCGCGTCCACGTAGCGGTTGGCCTGCTCGACGATCGCCCACACGCCCGCAGTGGCGGCACGGAAGTCGAAGTCGGCCAGCGCGGCGCGCACTATGCCTGGCGCCCGCTCTATGGCCGCCAGCAGGGCAGCGCTGTCCTGCGGCCAGGCGGGCGCACCCTGCGGCCAGGGAGGGGCCGCCGTCGAGTCGCTGGGCGACCCGAGCCAGCGGCTGGTCCCCGCCGGGCACGGGCACGGCCTGATGACGCCGCCGCGGGCCGAGTGCACCAGCGTGACCACGCGGCTGACCAGGTTGCCGAGGCCGTTGGCCAGGTCCTCGTTCGCCCGCGCGATCAGCCGGTCCACGGTGAAGTCAGCGTCGCCGACCCTGGGAACGTCGCGCAGCAGCCACCACCGGAGCGCGTCGGGACCGAAGGTGCCCGCTAGCTCGGCCGGGTCGTTGCCCGCGCCGGTGCCGGCCGACTTGCTGATCCTGTCGCCGCCGACGGTCAGGTAGTCGTGCACCAGAATCTCGGTGGGCAGCGGCTCGCCCGCGGACAGCAGGATCGCGGGCCAGTAGACCGCGTGGAACCGGAGCACGCCCTTGCCGACCAGGTGGACCCGGCGGTCCGCCTCGGCCCACCAGCGCCGGTAGGCGTGGCCAGCACCGCGTGTGCCGGACCCGTAGTTCAGCGCGGTGATGTAGTTGCCGAGGGCATCCCACCAGACGTAGATCACCTGAGTCGGATCACCCGGCACCGGGATGCCCCAGCCGCGGGCTCGGGCCACCGACCTCGACACGCTGAAGTCCTCCAGGCCGCCGGCAATAAACCCGAGCACCTCGTTGCGCCTGCCCGCGGGCTCGATCCGCAGACGGCCCGAGATGATCTCGTCGCGCAGCCGGTCGGCGTACCCGGAAAGCCGGAAGAACCAGTTCTCCTCCGCGACGAGCTGTGGCCGGGTGCCATGCTCCGGGCACGTCCCTTCGGTCAGCTCGGAGGGCGTATAGAACTGCTCGCAGCCGACGCAGTACAGCCCCGCGTAGGTCTTGCGGTACAGGTCGCCGCTGGCCTCGCAGGCCCGCCATAGCCGCTCCACGCCGGGCCGGTGCCGCGGATCGCTGCCGGTGCGGATGAAATCGTCGAAGCTCAGCGACAGGTGCTCGCGCAGGGCCGCGAAGGTGTTCGCGTTGCGGTGCACCAGTTCCCTGGTGCTGATGCCCTCGGTCTCAGCCGCGAGGACGTTCTTCAGCGAGTTATCGTCGGTGCCGCTCTGCAGCCGGACGTCGTCGCCGATTCGGCGGTGGTGCCGGGCGAGCACGTCGGCCTGTACGAGCTCGAGCGCGAACCCGATATGGGGGCGCCCGTTCACGTACGGGATAGTCGTGCTGAGGTATACGCGGGTGGCGGTCATCGGAACCTCCTGGTCAATCGGTCAGGGGCGCCGACCCCGCACATGAACCGAGGCCCCTGCGGGGGCCTCGTGCGGACATCAGTCCTGGCAGCGTGGGATGGCCCCGGCTAGCGGGGCATCATCTCCTGGTGCGCGCAGGACTGCATGAACGCGATCGTACCAGGCCGCGGCGTCACGCTCCTTCTGCGCGGGCTAGCGCGAAGTCCACGTCCACCACGAACTGCACGTCGGCAGGGTCACCCGGCCCGGCCGGCCGGAATTCCTTGATCAGCGAGTCGCGGACGGCGAAGACCGCGTCGTCGGCCAGGTACTCGTTGGCCGCGTCGAAGATGTGCGTCGTCACGGACCGGTAGCCGGGCGCGGCCACGATCACGTGCACGTGCGCGGCCCGCCAGTTGTGCCGGCCGGCCGCGCGCAGCAGGTCCCCGACCGGCCCATCGGCCGGAATCGGGTAGCTGACCGGCCGGACGCCGCGGAACCAGAACCGGCCATCGGGCCCGGTCGTGAAGACGCCGCGCAGATTGAACCGCGGCTGGTCGGGGTCCTGGACGTCGTACAGCATGTTGGCGCTGTTCTGCCAGACGTCCAGCGTCGCGCCGCCCACCGCCTGGCCCGCGGCGTCGGTGACCCGGCCGCGGATCAGCGTCGTCGGGCCGTCCCCCGTGCGGCCGATGTGCGCGCCCATGGCCCGGTGCGGCGCACCCGGCAGGTAGAAAGGACCGAGGACGGTCGGCTCGGTTGCTCCATCGGCCGCGTTGACCTTGTCCACCTGCGCCGAGAGGCCCAGCACGTCCGAGAGCAGCACGAACTCCTGCCGCTTATCGTCGCACTTCTGTCCCACGGCGGTCAGGAACTCCAGGCCGGCCATCCACTCCTCGTGCGTGAGCCCGGTCTCCGCGGCGAACGCGTGGACGTGCCGGATCAGCGCGGCGAGCAGTTCGCGCAGCCGGGGGTCCGCCGCGCCCGCGTGGGCCCGCAGGACCTCTTCGGTCAGCTCGTCATCATTCATGGGAATGCGCTCAAGGCTAATAGGGATCGATCACATTGCCGGCAGGGAGGCGGCGAGGTCCAGGGCCCGCTGCCAGTGGCGCCGGGCTTGCCCGTCATCGCCGGCGCGGTGGTAGCTGTCGGCGAGGTCGCGGTGCGCGCTGGCCTGCTGGTAGGTGTTGCCGGTCTCGGCGGCCAGCCCGAGCGCTGTCTCAAGCTCAGCACGGGCGGCTGCCGGCTGGCCGGCGCCGTGCAGTGCCTCGGCGAGGCCGCGGAGCGCCTCGATCTCGCCGTACCGATATCCAGCCTCCCGGTGCAGCGCGAGTGCCTGGCGAAGGTAGCTGATGGCCCGCTGGAACTGGCCCCGGCGCACACCGACCTTGCCGAGGTTGATGAGCTGATCGGCTATGCCAATCCGGTAATCGATGCTGCGGCAGATGGCCAGCACCTGTTCGAAGGTGGCGGCGGCATCGGCCAGGCGGCCTAGGCGCAGGCTGAGCTCGCCGATCAGCGACAGCGCCGTGGCCTCGCGGACCTGGTCTTTCGCGTCACGAAACACCGGCAGGGCACGGCGGAGGTGCTCGGCCGCCTGGTCGAAGGAGCCGAGCTCGGATTCGGGGCTGGCAAGGCCGGTCAGCGCCCGGGCAGCGCCGAGGCTGTCCCCGGCGTCCTCGTAGGCGGCGACGGCCAGCTGGTAGTACCCGACCGCTGACTGATTGTTGTGCAGCTGGTGCTCGGAGAGGCCGAGATTTTCGAGTACGCGGGCCTGGCCTGCCCGGTCGCCACATTGGCCGTAGCGCTCCGCCGCCGCCTCGAAGTGGTCGGCCGCGTCGCGGAAGTGACCTTTGATCATGTCGATGCCGCCCAGGCCGTTCAGCGCCTCGGCCTCCGCGGCCGCGTCACCGGACTGGCGGGCGACGTGCAGAGCGTGACCGTAGATCGTCTGCGCCTCGGGTAGGTGACTGCCGTTCATCAGGTACCGGAACAGTATGCCGGCCAGGCCGGTAACGTGCCGGGGCCAGCCCAGCCCGGCGCAGTGCGACACCACCGCGACCAGGTTGGCTCGCTCCCGGTCCAGCCAGGCCCGTCCGTCCGCCTCGTCCCGCATTTCCGATACGACCGCGGCTGTAGGGGCAATGCGCGGCCGCAAATTTGCCTCTGCGGGGAACACGACATCCATGGCGCTGGCCGCGGCGGCCAGATAGTAGTCGAACAGCCGGGTCAGGGCCTGATCACTCCGGCCGTCGGTGCCGCGGGCGCTGTCCTGCCCGGCGGCGACAGCCTGCTCACGGGCGTAGGCACGCAGCAGGTCATGCATCCCGTACCGGCCCGGCCCGGCCGCCTGAACCAGGCTGGCCCGGTGCAGCTGGCGGAACGTCCGGCGGGCCTGCGCCGTAGTGGTGCCGGTCAGCGCCGCCGCCGCGTAGACGTCCAGGTCTTCGCCGGGGTGCAGGCCGGCCAGCGCGAACGCCGTGGCCACCTGCTCCGGCTGCTGCCGGAGCGACCAGGAGAACACCGCCCGGACATCGGCGCGGTCTTCCCCGCCGTCCAGGCTGTCCAGCCGGCCGACCGCCAGCTCGGCAACCAGCTCCGCCAGCGGCGCCTCGGGACGGGCGGCGGCCAGCTCGGCGGCGATCCGCAGCGCGAGCGGCAGCCGGGCGCACAGCCCGGCCAGTTCCGCCATTGCTCCGGGCTCCTCATCGGCGCGCACCCCGATCAGCGACCGGAGCAGGCCGACCGCTTCGGCGAGCGGCAGCACGTCCAGGTCGAGCCGCCCTGCGCCGTCGGCGGCGACCAGTCCCGCCAGTGAGTCCCGGCTGGTGATCGCGGCCGCGCAACCGGGGTCGCCTGGCAGCAGCGGCCGGACCTGCTCGCTGTCGCGGGCGTTGTCCAGCAGCACCAGCACCTGCCGTCCGGCCAGCTTGCTCCGGTACAGCCTGGCCCGTTCATCGACGCCGTCGGGGATCTGCTGCCCCGGCACGCCCAGGGCCCCGAGGAAACTGGCCAGGGCATCCACCGGCGCCACTGGCTCGCCCAGGTCATATCCGCGCAGGTTCACATACAGCTGACCGTCCGGGAACCGCCCGGCTACCTGGTGTGCCCAGTGCACCGCGATGGCAGTCTTGCCGACGCCGGCCGTGCCAGCCACTGCGGAGATCACCACGGCCCCCGTACCGGTGGCTTCGCTCAGCCTGCCGGTGAGCGCCTCGAGCTCCGCCGCCCGGCCGGTGAAGTGACTCACCGCGGCCGGCAGCTGCCGCGGTACCACTGCCGTCACCGGCGGACCCGCGCCTTGCTCTCCGGGCTCCGGCCGACCGCCATCCGGCGTCGGCTCCCGGCCCTGACGGGACAAGCGCACAAACTCATCCAGCCGCGCGCCCCGCAGTCCCAGCGCCGCGGCCAGCGAGCTTACAGTCCTTCGGTACGGCCGGATCCTGCGGCCGCGCTCCAGGTCACAGATCGCCCGGACGGATACTCCCGCCCGCTCACCCAGCTCCTCCTGGCTCAGACCGGACGCTCGCCGGCAGCGCCGCAGCAGCTGCCCGAACGCCACCACCCCTGCCGTCGCTTCCGCTCCGCCCACGCAGCCTCCATCATCGGCCGGGCCATTGCGGGCACCCGACCATATCTGAGTGCCAGTATGCCAACTTTGCCGGAAAGTCAGCTGGTCAGACGGCGTGGACTCCTTCCTCCACTGCCGTTACGTTGACTCAGCGCGCAGACCAGCCAGCGGCAACAGGCGGTGCCTCGTGACAGGGGCGGCACCGATGTTGGCCCCCGCGGCCTATGCGAGCCGCTGCAGGATCAGCTCGCGGGCGCGCGTGGCATCGGCCTGGCCGCGTGTCGCCTTCATGACCGCACCGACGAGCGCGCCGGCGGCGGCGACCTTGCCGTCGCGGATCTTGGCGGCAATGTCGGGGTTGGCGGCGATCGCGGCGTCGACCGCCTCGGCCAGCACTCCCTCGTCGCTTACGACCGCCAGGCCCCGCGCCGCCACGATCTCGTCCGGCGACCCCTCCCCGGCCAGGATGCCCTCGAGCACCTGCCTGGCCAGCTTGTCGTTGAGCGTGCCGGACTTCACCAGCTCGGCAACCCGTGCCACCTGCGCCGGGCTGACGCCGACCTCGGGCAGCTCGACGCCCGCCTGGTTGGCCTGGCGAGCGAGCTCACCGGTCCACCACTTGTACGCGTCGGCCGGCGCGGAGCCGGCACCGATTGTCTCGCCGATCAGGTCCAGCGCCCCCAGGTTAAGCAGCACCGCCATCTCCCGGTCGGACAGCGCCCACTCGGCCTGCAGCCGGGCCCGGCGGGCGGCGGGCAGCTCCGGCAGCGCGGCCCGCAGCGAGTCGACCCAGTCCGGCGGCGGCGCTAGGGGCACGAGGTCCGGCTCGGGGAAGTAGCGGTAGTCCTGCGCCTCTTCCTTGCTCCGGCCCGACGTCGTCGAGCCGTTGTCCTCATGGAAGTGGCGCGTCTCCTGCACGACGCGTCCCCCGGCGTCGAGCACGCCGGCCTGCCGGGAGATCTCGAACCGGATCGCGCGCTCCACCGAGCGCAGCGAGTTGACGTTCTTCGTCTCGGTCCTGGTGCCCCACTCCGGCGCGCCGGGCGGTGCCAGCGAGGTGTTCACGTCGCAGCGCAGCGAGCCCTCTTCCATCCTGACGTCGGACACTCCCAGCGAGCGCAGCAGATCGCGCAGCTCGGTGACGTAGGCCCGGCCGACCACAGGGGCGAGCGACCCGGTGCCGACGACGGGCTTGGTGACGACCTCGACCAGCGGTATCCCGGCCCGGTTGTAGTCGACCAGCGAGTAGTCCGCGCCGTGGATCCGGCCGGTCGCGCCGCCGACGTGCAGGGACTTGCCGGTGTCCTCCTCCAGGTGCACGCGCTCGATGCCGATGCGGAAGCTCTGGCCCTCCACCACCACATCGAGGAACCCGTCGGTGCACAGCGGCTCGTCGTACTGCGAGATCTGGAAGTTCTTCGGCATGTCCGGGTAGAAGTAATTCTTCCGCGCGAACCGGCACCAGGTCGCGATCGTGCAGTTCAGCGCCAGCCCGATCGTGATGGTGTACTCGATCGCGGCCCGGTTGGTGACCGGCAGCGAGCCGGGCAGGCCGAGGCAGACCGGGCAGACCGCGGTGTTGGGCGGCAGCCCGAACGTGGTCGGGCAGCCGCAGAACATCTTGGTCACGGTGCCGAGCTCGACGTGCGTCTCCAGGCCGATCACCGGCTCGTACCGCGATAGCGCCTCGTCGTAGGGCACCAGTTCCAGCACGCTCACCTCTGCAGTCCCTTCGCCTGGGCCAGCAGCGGGCCGCCCCACCGCTGCTCCATGGCCGCCTCGACCGCTCCGGCCACCCGGTAGCAGCGGTCGTCCGCTAGTGCCGGCGCCATGATCTGCAGTCCGACCGGCAGGCTGTCTTCGGGGGCGAGACCGCATGGGACCGAGATGGCCGCGTTCCCCGCCAAATCGGAGGGGATCGTGCACAGGTCAGCCAGGTACATGGCCATGGGGTCGTCGGCGCGCTCGCCGATGGGGAACGCGGTCGTCGGCGTGGTCGGCGAGATCAGCACGTCCACCTGCTCGAACGCCGCGTCGAAGTCCCGGCAGATGAGCGTGCGGACCTGCTGCGCCTTGCCGTAGTAGGCGTCGTAGTATCCGCTCGACAGCGCGTAGGTGCCGAGCATGATGCGCCGCTTCACCTCGGGGCCGAAGCCGGCCTCCCTGGTCAGCGACATGACCTCGTCCGCGCTCGCAACGCCGTCGTCCCCGATCCGCAGCCCGTAGCGCATCGCGTCGAACCGAGCCAGGTTGGACGAGCACTCGCTCGGCGCGATCAGGTAGTAGGCGGCAAGCGCGTAGGTGAAATGCGGGCAGGACACCTCGACGACCTTCGCGCCCAGCGATTCCAGCAGTTCGACGGCCTCGTGGAACTTCGCCAGCACGCCCGGCTGGTAACCGTCGCCGCTGAACTCCGCGACCACACCCACCCGCAGTCCGCTCACGTCCGGCTGGCGCGCGGCGGCCACCACGGGCGGAACGGGGGCGTCGACGGAGGTCGAGTCGCGCCAGTCATGACCGGAGATGGCCTCATGCAGCAGCGCGGCGTCCAGCACGGTCCGGGTCAGCGGGCCCGGGGTATCGAGCGAGGACGCGAACGCGACCAGCCCGTACCGCGACGATCCGCCGTAGGTCGGCTTGGTCCCGACAATGCCGCAGACGGCGGCCGGCTGGCGGATCGAGCCGCCGGTGTCGGTGCCGATCGCCAGCGGCGCCTCGTAGGCCGCGATGGCCGCGCTCGACCCGCCCGAGGACCCGCCGGGGACCCGGCTCAGGTCCCACGGGTTGCGGGACACGCCGTAGGCGGAGTTCTCGGTCGACGAGCCCATCGCGAACTCGTCCATGTTCGTCTTGCCGAGTATGACGATCCCGGCCTGGCGCAGCCGCTGCGTGATCGTGGCATCGTAGGGCGGCTGCCAGCCCTCGAGAATCCGCGAGCCGCAGGTGGTCGGCATGTCCCTGGTGGTCATGACGTCCTTGAGCGCCAGCGGCACCCCGGCCAGCGGGCCCAGGGGCTCGCCGGCCGCGCGCTTGCGGTCCACCTCGCGCGCGGCCGCCAGCGCCGCCTCCGGCGCAACATGCAGGAACGCGTGCACGTCCGGCTCGACCGCCCCGATCCGGTCCAGGTGAGCGCGGGCGACCTCGACCGCCGATGCCTGCCCGCCCGCGACTGCCTCGGCGATCTGCACGGCAGTGAGCCTGGTCAGGTCGCTGCTCATCCGCTCACTCCTCCGTCAGGATGCGGGGGACACGGAACCGCTCCTGCTCGCTGGCGGGCGCGCCGGACAGCGCCTGCTCGTGGGTCAGGCACGGTACCTCGGCATCATCGCGGAACACGTTCACCACGGGCACCGCATGCGTCATCGGCGGGATCTGATCGGCCGCGACCTCCTGCACCCGCGCGACGGCGCCGATGATCTGGTCAAGCTGGCCGGCGAAGTGATCGAGCTCGGCATCGGACAGGGCCAGCCTGGACAGCCTGGCCAGGTGGGCCACCTCGTCCCTGGTAATGGACATGCAGGCCATCCTATTGGCCGCGCGATTACCGACTCGAACGCATTACCGGGACGGCCGCAGAGCGCCGTTATGGCCGCCAGCCGGCCGGCGGAATCGCGGCGGGCTTGCGCGGGCTGGGGGCATGCGGGCCGACCGGACGCGGCGGCTCGTGCTGCGATGGCTCGGCGAGGTGCTCGGCCAGCCAGGCCGTCGCCGACGCCGCATTGAGCGGACGGCAGAAATGCCAGCCCTGGGCCGTCAGGCAGCCCATGGTCAGCAGCGCGGCGGCCACGTCGGCCGACTCCACGCCCTCGGCTACGGACCTGATGCCCAGCGCGGCGGCCAGATCCACGATCGACTTCACGACCACCTCGTCGTCGGGCGAGCCGAGCAGCCGGCCGACAAACGAGGCATCGATCTTGACCTCCGTCACCGGCAGCCGTTTGAGCCGGACCAGCGACGAGTACCCCGTTCCGAAGTCATCCAGGCTCAGCGCGACGCCGATCTCGGCCAGCGCCTCCGCGGTCGCGACCGCGTGGGCCGGCTCGCTGGTGAGGACGCGCTCGTCGATCTCCACCAGCAGCGCATCCGGGGGCAGGTGATGCCGGGAGAGGCCATCGGCGACCAGGTCGGCGAGCCCGCTGTCGAGCAGGTCCCGGCCGGATACGTTCAGGGACACCTGCGTACTCATGCCCGCCCGGCGCCAGTGCGCGGCCTGCCCGAGCGCGGACTCGATGACGAACGCGGTGACCTCGCGCATCAGATACGACTGCTGGACCTGGGGGACGAAGTCGCCAGGCGCGATGACGCCGCGGTCGGGATGCTGCCAGCGGACGAGCGCCTCCATGCCGGCCACCCGCCGGTCGGCCAGGTAGAGCTTTGGCTGGTAGTGGAGTTCCAGCTCGCCCCGGTCCAGCGCGCGGCGCAGGTCGCCGAAGAGCGCCAGCCTGGATGGCGAGTTGCGGTCCAGCTCGGCCACGTAGCGCTCGACTCCGCTGCGGCGCTGCTTGGCCAGGTACATCGCCACGTCGGCGCGCTGCATGAGCAGCTCGCCGCCCATCGCATCATCGGGGTACATCGCGATGCCGATGCTGACCTCGATGACGAACGTCATGCCCTCGAGCCGGATCGGCTCGGCGACCGCCGCGCGCAGCCGGGCAGCTACCTCCCGCGCGACGCCTGCCTCCTTGACCGTGGGCAGCAGCACCGCGAACTCGTCACCGCCCAGCCTGGCCACGATGTCGCCGGGCCTGATGCTGTGCGTGAGCCGGTGCGCCACCAGCCGCAGCAGCCGGTCGCCGACCGCGTGGCCGAGAGTGTCGTTGACCTCCTTCAGGCCGCGGTCCAGGTCGAGCAGCAGGAATCCCACCATCGCGCCGGAGCTGGCTGCCTGGGCGAGCGTGCTCTCGAGCTTGCTTACCAGCAGCTTGCGGTTCGACAGCCCGGTCAGCTCGTCGTGGTGGGCCTGGTGCTCGCGCTGGACCGAGATTGCCGCGTTGACATAGATGGCGGCGAAGGGGAAGGC
>JASHOV010000190.1 GCA_030038495.1 Streptosporangiaceae bacterium | reverse complement strand
CCGCAGCTGTACATGGCCATCGGCATCTCCGGCGCGATCCAGCACCGGGCCGGCATGCAGACCTCGAAGACGATCATGGTGGTCAACAAGGACCCCGAGGCGCCGATCTTCGAGCTGGCCGATTTCGGCGTGGTGGGCGACCTGTTCAAGGTCGTGCCGCAGCTCATCGAGGAGATTGGCAAGCGGTCAGAAGGCTGAAATCTTTCCGCTGTCCGGACAGCTAGGCTGGACACCAAATGTCAGACGTCGACGCGGCCGGGTCCGACCCGGTGCCGGTGAGCAGCCAGGCACCGGGCCATCAGGTGTACCTGGACCACGCCGCGACGACGCCCATGCTGCCGGAGGCCCTCGCGGCGATGACGGAGGAGCTCGCGCAGCTTGGAAACCCGTCATCTCTGCACAATCCGGGCCGCCGCGCCCGCCGGGTGGTGGAGGAGTCACGGGAGCTGATCGCCGAGGCCTACGACGCCAGGCCCAGCGAGGTGGTCTTCACCAGCGGCGGCACCGAGGCCGACAACCTCGCGGTCAAGGGCCTGTACTGGGCCCGGCGGGCCGTCGACCCGGCCCGGCGCCGGGTGCTGGCCGCAGCCACCGAGCATCACGCGGTGCTGGACAGCGTCCGATGGCTGGCCGACCACGAGGACGCGGACGCCGACTGGCTGCCCGTCAACGCGCGCGGCGTCGTCACCGTGCCGTCACTCGCGACTGCCATCGAGCGTGATCCGGCCTCGGTCGCCCTGATCAGCGTGATGTGGGCGAACAACGAGGTCGGCACCGTCCAGCCAATCGGCGAGCTGGCCCTCCTCGCGTCCGAGCACCAGATCCCGTTCCACAGCGACGCCGTCCAGGCCGCCGGGCAGCTGCCGGTGAGCCTGGCCGCAACCGGCGCCACTGCGCTCACGATCACCGCGCACAAGATCGGCGGGCCGGTCGGGGTTGGCGCGCTCCTGCTGGCCAAGGGCATCGAGCCGGTGCCCGTGCTGCACGGCGGCGGCCAGGAGCGCGATGTCCGTTCCGGCACCCTGGACGTGCCCGCGATCCGGGCCTTTGCGGTCGCCGTGCAGGTGGCGCGAGAGCGGCGGGCGTTCGAGTCCAAGCGGCTGGCAGCCCTGCGCGACGACCTGATCGCCCAGGTGACGGCCGCGGTGCCGGACGCGGTGCTGAACGGCACGCCGCCGGGCCCGGGTCGGCTGGCAGGCAACGCGCACTTCTCGTTCCCCGGCTGCGAGGGCGACGCGCTGCTGATGCTGCTGGACGCCAAGGGCATCGCGTGCTCGACCGGGTCCGCGTGCACGGCCGGGGTCGCGCAGCCCAGCCACGTGCTGCTCGCGATGGGCGCCGACGAGGCGCGGGCCCGCGGCTCGCTGCGGTTCTCACTGGGGCACTCGTCTCAGCAGGCCGATGTGGATGCGCTGGGCGCCGTCATCGGCGAGGTCGTGGAACGGGCCCGCCGGGCGGCCAGGTAACGGCACCAAACCCATACGGCATTCGCACGCATTGGCTGCTGCGCTCTCGCGTCCTGGCGAGTAACGTCAAATGACGGTGGGCCGGGAAGCCTGGTCGGCGCGGTAATCCGCATCTGTCCGCGTCTGTACCGGAGCACTCCATGATCAGCACCGAGAACATCATTGGCCTAATCGGCGGCGTCGGCCTCGTCATCTACCTGTTCGTGGCGCTCACCCATCCGGATTGGTTCTAGCCAGGCGGGAGTCCTGTCCTGGCCGCTGGTGTGGGCGCTGGTGCCTGGTGCGTATCCTGGGCCGGGATGACTACTCTGCGTGTGCTGGCCGCCATGTCGGGCGGCGTCGACTCGGCGGTGGCGGCGGCGAGGGCCGCCGACGGCGGGCACGACGTGACCGGCGTGCATCTGGCCCTGTCCCGGAACCCTAGTTCCTACCGGACCGGAGCCCGCGGGTGCTGCACGCTGGAGGATGCGCGCGACGCCCGGCGGGCCGCCGACGTGATCGGCATCCCGTTCTACGTGTGGGACATGGCCGAGCGCTTTCACGCCGACGTGGTCCAGGATTTCGTCGAGGAGTACGCGCGCGGCAACACGCCGAACCCGTGCCTGCGCTGCAACGAGAAGATCAAGTTCGCCGCGGTGCTGGATCGCGCGGTCGCGCTTGGCTTCGACGCGGTGTGCACGGGCCATCATGCCCGGCTTGAGCCAGTACCCGGCGCCGCGGGGCTGACCCGCCTGGCCCGCAGCATCGATTCGGCCAAGGACCAGTCCTACGTGCTCGGCGTGCTCACCGGTGATCAGCTGAGCCGGGCGATGTTCCCGCTCGGCGACAGCACGAAGGACCAGGTACGCAGGGAGGCCGCGGACCGCGGCCTCGGCGTCGCCGACAAGCCCGACAGCCACGACGTGTGCTTCATCGCCGACGGCGACACCCGCGGCTTCCTGCGCGGGCAGCTGGGCAGCGCGCCGGGGGAGATCGTCGGCACCGACGGTGCCGTGCTCGGCCAGCACGATGGCAGCTACGGTTTCACGATCGGGCAGCGCAAGGGGCTCGGCCTGGACCGGCCCGCGGCCGACGGGCGGCCCCGGTTCGTGCTCAGCATCGAGCCCGCGTCGCGAACCGTGACGGTCGGGCCGGCCGAGGCGCTGGACGTGCTGGAGATCGAGGCCCGCCGGCCGGTGTGGTCGGGCTGCCAGCCGCCGGAAGGGCCGCTCGATTGCCTCGTGCAGCTGCGCGCTCACGGCGAGGTGTATCCCGCCGTGTGCACGGTTGACCTGACCACGGTTGACCTGACCACGGTTGACCTGACCACGGGCGAGCTGACCACGGGCGGCCTGACCACGGGCGACGGCGGCCTCGTTCGGATCAGCCTCCGCGAGCCCGCCCGCGGAGTCGCGCCGGGCCAGGCCGCGGTCTTCTACGACGGCGACGCCGTCCTCGGCAGCGCGACCATCAGCCGGGCGGACCGCGCCGTCACGCCTGGATGAACAGCAGCCGGCTGGGCTCGGGGATCAGCGCGGTTGGCTTCTGGAACCGAGCGCCAGACGGATAGCCGTCGTCGGCGTGGTAGCCGCACAAAATGAACCCCTGGCGCCGGTAGTACTCGTGCAGCCCGACGTTCGTCGTCCACACGCTCACTCGGATCCAGATTGCGCCATAACGCCGCCGCGCCGTGCTGCCAGCCCAGTTCAGCAGCTCCGCGCCGAGTCCGCGGGCGGCGTATTCACGATTGATCACCAGCCGATGGATGTAGACGGCGGGCTCGGGCTGGGGCTGCGACCAGTACGGATCGTCGTCCGGGTCGGCCGTTATCGTGGCCGCGGTAACCTTCCCGTCCCGGCACACCCACGTCTTTCCGTCCAGCAGATGGGCGAGGACGCGGCTGTCTCGGTCCGCCTGGCTGGGCCACGGTCTGGCCCACTGATCGGTGCCCTTCGTGCGCAGCCAGACAGCCGCGTCATCGATCAGGCGGACAACGGCAGCCATATCATCGACTGTTGCGCGAGATAGCGACAACGGCCAATTAGGCATACCTCACAGTACTTTGGCAAAAGCCGGGGCTGCAGCCGCGCCGCCCCGGCGCCTGCCGTCACCGCGGGTCGTAGTGCTCGTACCGGTATTGCGCCGACGGGCGCGCGTGCTGCTTCGCCATGACAGTTAATAAGCCCGGGCCGTTGTCCCGTTACATAGAGCACTGCAGGCTCAGCCATTGCTACAGGGCATTCGCGTCACTCGCGTGCTGGCCCGTTAGTACGCTGGCGCTGCCGCCGGCGCTAGGCGGTCGGTTTGGGGCTGATACCGGCGCCGGCGGCGCTATAAAGCCAGTGCGGCCAGCCGCACTTGGCGGCCGGCCCGGCCGGCTTGAGACAGGTCACACTTCAGCTTGGGTCGTAGTGCTCGTAGCGATACTGCAGCGACGGCCGACCATAGCGCTTTGCCATGACACCCCCTCCCAGGTCTAGACCAGACGCGCGGGCCCGGCATTCAGCCCGCGACGGATGTGGTGGAGGCAGGCTCCGGCTGCCCGGTCTCCTGCACGGGCACATTGCCGGACTCCAGGACGAACTGGTTGCGGTCTGCGGGGTACGTGGTAACCGTGACCCGGAACGGCCTGCCGGTTTGGTCGAAGCCGGTCCTGACGATCTGCAGGATGGCGACCCGGCCGTCGTCGGGGAGGCCGAAGAAGATCACCTCGTTAGCGTCCGGCGCGCGAACCGTGATGCGATCCCTGGCGCCAACCTGCCGGACCCCGGCAGCCTTCTCTATGTAGGCCACGGCGCCCTCATCGATGTTTTTCGCCTGGATGAGCCGTGTTGCCCCGGCGTCTACGAGTGACATTGGATAAAAGGTCGTCTGCAGCGAGTACGGGTCGCCATCGATGTTCCGCTGCTGGTGACGGCAGACAATCGAGGTGCCATCGGCCAGCTCAAGCTCAGCCCCTGGCAGGCCCTGGGCCTGCTGGATCTCGATCCTCGGGATGCTAACGACAGGAGCGCGTCGCTGGTCTCGGACGGCGACCTCAAATTCGCTGTTCAGCTCTTCCAGGCCTGATCCGAACCCTTTAGTGACAAAAGGGTCTGGCTTGTGGCTGACGAACGTGCCATGGCCGGAGCGGGTGTAGACGAGCCCGCGAGTTACCAGCCACTTGACGGCGTCGCGGACGGTATTGCGGCTAGCGCCGTAGAGGTCCTGAAGCTCGAGCTCCGTGGGCAGTGCCGCGCCGTCGCCGCCGAGGTCGCCGGCCTCGATCTTCGCGCGCAGGTCGTCGGCGATCTGCCGCCACATGGGAACAGCCATTGGCACTCCCGAAGATCCCAACGAATCCAATTGCAGGGTTGGCTGGAACCATACCAGTAGTCCAGATTATTGGTGTCTTGCTCTTGTGCTCGATCTTATCTGCTGCAACTATGAAGATACCAAAGGTTGGGATGAATCCAATAGTGGGTCTGATCCTAGCAGTCAGATCTGCTGGGCCAGATGGGATTGCCAAAGATCCCGTGGCCGGGCGAGTCATCCCCCCAGAGCAGCCGAAGGGAGCGTTGCCGCACCTCACCGAGCCGAAAGGGGAGAGCCATGGCAGCCATCTACACGACGATCTTCGTGGTAGCCGCGGGGTTCGCGTTCGTCATCGTCGTCACGGTCGTCGTGATCGTCGGAGTTCGGCGGGAAGAGCGCTACATGACTCTGGAAAACCGGCAGGCGCCGGGCGCTACTGCCCACCTCGCCCGCATGGTGCTCGGAAGGTACGTGCGCAGGGAGTACGACGCCCTGCCTGACGACTTCCCTGACGACCACATGCTGCCGCCGCAGCGCAGCGCAGGCACCCGGTACTAAGCGGCACTCGCCACGGGAACTGCCTGGTGTCGGCGGGCGCCACTAGGCTCTGACCGTGACCGAGCAGAGCCAGCAGTTCCCGTGGCCCGAGGCAAGCGCGACCGGGGTCGGGTCGATGCCCGGCACCGACGTCGTGCAGACCTGCCGGATGGTCTTCGGCGAGCTTCCCGGCCTGCCGTTCCTCCCTGAGCTGCCCGAGCGCGGCCCCGGCGCGGACATGACCGGCCGGGCGGCGGCGCTGCTGGTGGACATGCCCGTGCAGGTCACGACCGGCGGCTGGAAGCTGACGGACCGGCCGGGCCGGGACGCGTCCCGCGCTGCGGGCTACTGGTCGCAGGACCTGGACACGCTGGAAGAGGTCGCCGACGGGTACCAGGGCGCGGTCAAAGTCCAGGTCTGCGGGCCGGTCACGCTGGCGGCGACGCTGGAGCTGCCAAGCCGCCTCGACCCCGCGCTGTCCGATCCGGGAGCGTTCGCCGACCTGACCGCTTCGCTGGCCGAGGGGGTCGCCGCCCATGTCGCCGACGTGCGCAAGCGGATCCCCGCGGCCACGGTCGTGCTGCAGCTCGACGAGCCGATGCTGCCCGCCGCGCTGGCCGGCCGGATACCGACCGCGAGCGGGCTGAACTACGTCCGCGCGGTCGAGCCGGTGGTCGCCAGCCAGCGCCTCGGTGCGGTGCTGGCTTCCGCCCCGAGTGCCGCCTGCGCGCTCGTGCACTGCTGTGCGAGCGAGCCGCCGTTCCCTGTCATAGCTGAGTCTGGGGCCGGCGGCATCGGATTCGATCTCGGCCTGCTGCGCAACGCCGACATCGATGTGATCGCGGAGCTCGCCGAGTCCGGGACGGCGCTGTTCGCGGGCGCGCTGCCGACATCGGCCGTGCCGCGCCTGGCCGGCGGGCCGCAGGTGTCGCCGCGGCGGACGGCCGAGGCGGCGACCGACCTGTGGCGCAAGACCGGGCTGCCCCCTGGTCAGTTCGCCCGGCAGGTGGTCATCACCCCGGCCTGCGGCCTGCCGGGCGTGGCGCCCGCCGCCGCACGGGCCGCGCTGGAGCACTGCCGGGAGGCGGCGCGGATCGCCGCGGAGATGATCGAGGCCCCCCGTGGTTGAGGAGGCTCGGCTGAGGAAGGAACCGCGCGGATGACGGACCAGGATCCACGGCAGCGGCACGCCGAGCTATCGGCCGAGCTGCTGGAGCATCAGTACCGCTACCACGTGCTGGACTCGCCGCTGATCTCCGACATCGAGTACGACACGCTGATGCGCGAGCTGGTCGCCATCGAGGAGCAGATCCCCGAGCTGCGCACGCCGGACTCGGCGAGCCAGCAGGTCGGCGGCGCGATCTCCACCGACTTCACCGCGGTACAGCACCTGCAGCGGCTGGAGAGCCTGGACAACGTGTTCTCGGCCGAGGACCTGGACGGCTGGGTGGCGAGAGCCGAGCGCCTTGGCGGGGGCGGCCCGTACCTGTGCGAGCTGAAGATCGACGGGCTGGCGGTCGCGCTGGTCTACAGGAAGGGCCGCCTGCAGCGGGCCGCGACCAGGGGCGACGGCGTGACCGGCGAGGACGTCACGCCCAACGTCAAGACCATCGCCGCCGTCCCGACTCGGCTGACCGGCAGCGGATGGCCGGACACGCTGGAGGTCCGCGGTGAGGTATTCCTGCCGGTCGCGGCGTTCGAGGAGCTGAACGAGCGGCTGACCGAGGCGGGCAAGCCGCCGTTCGCCAACCCGCGCAACTCCGCCGCCGGCTCGCTGCGGCAGAAGGACCCGCGCATCACGGCCTCACGCGCGCTCAACATGATCCTGCACGGCATCGGGCGGGTGGAGGGGCTTCCGGATCCGCCGCAGAGCCAGTCGGGCTGGTACGACCGGCTGCGGTCGTGGGGGCTGCCGGTGAGCGATCTGTACCAGGTGGTGCCGGACATCGACGGAGTGCGGAAATACATCGCGCACTACGCCGGCGAGCACAGGCACGACCCGCCGTACGAGATCGACGGCGTGGTCGTCAAGATCGACACGCTGGAGGTACAGCGCAAGCTCGGCTCGACCAGCCGGGCCCCGCGCTGGGCGATCGCGTACAAGTACCCGCCCGAGGAGGTCAACACCCGGCTGCTGGACATCCGCGTCAACGTCGGCAGGACCGGGCGGGTCACGCCGTTCGCGGTGATGGAGCCGGTCAAGGTCAGCGGCTCCACGGTGGAGAACGCGACCCTGCACAACGCGGACGAGATCGCCCGCAAGGGCGTGCTCATCGGCGACATGGTCGTGCTGCGCAAGGCCGGGGACGTCATCCCCGAGGTCGTCGGGCCGGTGGCCGACCTGCGCACGGGAGCCGAGCGGGCCTTCGAGTTCCCGACCCACTGCCCGGAATGCAACACCAAGCTCGTGCGCGAGGACGGCGGGGTCGACTGGCGCTGCCCGAACGCCAAGTCCTGCCCGGCCCAGCTGCGGGAACGGCTGTTCCACCTGGCCGGCCGGGGCGCGCTGGACATCGAGGTACTGGGCTACGAGGCCGCCGTCGCGCTGCTGGACTCCGGCCTGGTGACCGACGAGGGCGACCTGTTCGCGCTGACGGCCGAGTCGCTGGCGGGCGTGCCGTTCTTTGTGCTCAAGAACGGCGGGCTGACGGCGAACGCGACCCGGCTGCTGGCCAATCTTGAGGACGCACGGCACCGGCCCCTGTGGCGTTACCTCGTGGCGCTGTCGATCCGGCATATCGGCCCGACGGCCGCACGGGCGCTTGCGGCCGCCTTCGGGTCGGTGGATGCGATCGCCGCCGCCTCCGAGGCGGAACTGGTCACGGTCGACGATGTCGGGCCCACGATCGCCGCCTCGATCCGCGAGTGGTTCACGGTGGACTGGCATCTGGCGATCGTGGACAAGTGGCGCGCGGCCGGGGTTCAGCTGGCGACCGAGGGATTCGTGCCGCCTGCCCGCGCCGCCGACGAAGGCGGTGCAGGCGGCGCGGGCGGAGCCGGAGCCGGCGGGGCCCTCGCGGGCATCACCGTGGTGCTGACGGGCACGCTGGCCGGCTACACCAGGGACGAGGCCGCCGAGGCGGTCCAGGCCCTGGGCGGCAAGGTGTCCGGCTCGGTGTCCAAGAAGACGGGCTTCGTGGTCGCGGGCGAGAATCCCGGCTCCAAGCTGGACAAGGCGGCCTC
>JASHOV010000017.1 GCA_030038495.1 Streptosporangiaceae bacterium | reverse complement strand
GCGGCGAGCCGAGCTGCGAGATCCCGTATCCGACCACCCTGGCTCAGCTCCAGGCGATCCCGCCCAATGGGCCGTACAACGGCTATGGCGGCGGCCCTGGCTGCAGCGGCCTTACCCCGTCGCAGACCAACAGCTTGTACAACGCCCCGCATGCGGGACCGCGGGCCAAGGGCGCCGGCGCCACCGTGGCCGTGTTCGAGCTCTCGGCCTACAACCACCAGGACATCAACACGTGGGCGCAGACGTTCTACGGCCCGCGCTACCACCCCCGGCTCGTTGACATCAATGTCGACGGCGGCCCGCTGGCTCCGAATACCTCGCTGTGCCCGACGGGAGACACGTGCTACTACGGCTACGGCGGCGACATCGAGGTCGAGGCCGACATCGAGCAGGATCTGTCGATCGCGCCGGACGCGAACGCCATCCTTGTCTACAACTCGCCCAACGACGAGACCGGCCAGACCGAGCTGGACCAGTACGCCACCATCGCCAACCAGGACATCGCCGACTCCATCAGCTCAAGCTGGGACGAGTGCGAGCCGGACGCCGGCCTCGGCTACGCCCAGGCGGAGAACGTCATCTTCGAGCAGATGGCCGCACAGGGCCAGAGCATGTTCTCGTCCTCGGGCGACACCGGCGCCTTCGAGTGCCTCAGGGACGGCACGTTCAGCGACTGGGCCCCGCTGGAGGCTCTCGACCCGTCCAGCCAGCCCTGGGTCACCAGCACCGGCGGCACCTCGTTCGAGTCATTCGACCCGGGCGACAACCCCAGCCCGAGCTACCCCAACGGGACCGAGGCCGTGTGGAACACGCTCGATGTCTGCAGCGGGAACAACTCGTCGACCGCAACCTCGACCGGCATTCTCAACTGCAGCAACTATGGTGCGGGCGGCGGTGGTCACAGCATCTTCTGGCCCATGCCGAACTACCAGAAGGGTCCGGGAGTCATCAACCCGTACACGGTCTTCGGCACGAGCAACTGCGCGCTCGCGTCGGCGGGACAGGCGTGCCGCGAGGTGCCTGACATCTCGGCCAACTCCGATCCCCTGACCGGCTACGCGGAATACTGCACCGGGTCGAGCTATGTATCGCCCAACCCGACCGGCCCCGACTATACGAGCGCCTGCTACGGGCTCACCAAGACCCCTGGTGCTCCGGGCTGGTTCCACATCGGTGGCACCAGCCTGTCCGCGCCGCTGTATGGGGCCCTCTTCGCTGACCGGGACGCCTACACTGGTCACCGCGCCGGGAGCGCGAACTACCTGCTCTATGCGCTCTTCGACAACCCCGGGACCAGGTCCGCTGACTTCCACGACATCACCGGATTCGGCTCGGCCAGCACTAACAACGGCTTCTACCCGACAACCCGCGGCTACGACGAGGCGACCGGAATCGGCACCCCGAACTTCACCGGCATCATCACCGGCCCGTGACATGACCGGCAGATGATTCTGGGGAGCTGACGAAGCCCTGGACAAGGACCCGGGGCCGGCCGCCTCAAGCGGCCGGCCCCGGGTCAATTTCTGCCAGCAGGCCTTCGGAGGCACCGGGCACCGGCGGCCTGACTTCCGTGCGGCGCGCCGAGACCTCGGTCGAGGGGCCAGTTAGGCCAGCCCGTTACGCTGCCGGGCTTCGGTGATAGCCCATGCGGCGTTGACAAGGCCGACGTGACTGAACGCCTGCGGAAAGTTGCCGATCATCTCACCGCTGCCGGGATCGACCTCCTCGGCGAGCAGGCCGACATCGTTGATGGCGGCCACGGCGCGCTCGAAGGTCAGCGTCGCCGCCTCGACGTCTCCGGCGAGCGCCTGCGCCTGCGCCAGCCAGAACGTGCAGAGCAGGAACGTGCCCTCCTGGCCTGCCTGGCCGTCGTCGGTCAGATACCGGTACACCAGCCCGCGCTCGTCGGTCAGCCGCCCCGCGATGGCGTCGATCGTTGCCTTCATCCGCGGCTCATCCGCCGCCAGGAACCCGGTGATGGCCAGCATCAGGTTCGACGCGTCGAGGTCCTCGCTGCCGAACGCCTGCGTGAAGGCACCCGCCCGCTCATTCCAGCCGCGGGTCAGTATGGCCGCCCGGATCTCGTCGCGGGCGGTCGACCAGGCAGCCACGCGGTCTTCGGCGCCGAGATGGCCGGCCAGGGTGATCGCGCAGTCCACTGCCACCCAGCACATCAGCTTCGAATACAGGAAGTCCCGCGGCTCGCCGCGGATCTCCCAGATCCCCTGATCCTTCTCCCGCCAGCGGGCAGCGGCGGTATCGGCGGCCGCTGCCAGGAACTGCCTGGTCACCTGGTCCAGCTCGCCGAGCTGGTCGACCAGCCGCTGCGCGGCGACGAGCAGCTCGCCGTACACATCGAGCTGCCGCTGGAGCCACGCGCCGTTCCCGACCCGGACCGGGCGGCTGCCCCGCCAGCCGGCCAGCTGCGGCAGCTCCCGCTCGGACAGGTCCCGCTCTCCGCCGACGCCGAACATGATCTGCAGGTCCGCGCCGCGCTGCAGTCCGGAGGCGGCCGCGTCGGCGAGGAAGACGAAGAACTTGTTGGCCTCGTCCGGGCAGGCCGCCACCCACAGGGCCTGCATCGTCAGGCTGGCGTCACGTACCCAGGTGTAGCGGTAGTCCCAGTTCCGCTCGCCGCCGACAGTCTCCGGCAGGGAGGTGGTTGGCGCCGCGACAATCGCACCCGTCGGCGCGAACGTCATGCCCTGCAGCACGCGCCCGGAATGGCGCACCAGCTCGCGCCACGGCCCCTCGTAGTTCTGGTGAATCGCTGACCAGGACCGCCAGCCCTCCACGGTGTCGGCCAGCCGGCCGGAGATCTCTTCCGCGGTCCACGGGGACAGCGGCGGGCCGGTCATGTCCCCGTGGCCGAGCGCGAACACGGCGGTCTGCCCGGCGGCGAGCCGGACCGTGGCGGTGGCGGTCGCCTCGTCCACGCCGAAGCTGGCCGACGTGGACAGGAACAGGCGGTCGGCGCCGCCCCTGGCGGCGAGCCCGCCGGGGACAGGAACCAGGATGGGCTCGATGAGCCCGTACTCCGGCCGGGGCGCGTAGCTGACTTCCGCCTGGATTTCGCCGCTGGTGCAGGCGAGCGAGCGCAGCAGGGTACCCGGGGACTGGGCGCCGAGGTGATGGCCGCGCTCGCCCCGGCCGATCGCAAGCGCGTCGGTGAGCACCGCGGTGCCGGTCGCGGTGGTGAAGATGGTCTCCAGCACGAGCGTCTGGTCCACGTACCGGCGACTGACCTGGAACTCGCCCGCGGGCTGTATCCCGAAGTGCCCGCCGGCCGGGTCCAGGAGGCGGCAGAACACCGACGGCCCGTCGAAGCGGGGGAAGCAGAGCCAGTCCACCGAGCCGTCCCGGCTGACCAGCGCGGCGGAACGGCAGTCCGAGAGCATCGCGTACTCGCCGATCGGCAGGCTGTCCATCGCGGATTCCTCTCGCGGTCGGTCAGACGCTGTGCGCCTGGAGCAGGTGCGGGCAGACCTCGCCCGCTGAGGGACGGACGGCATCCGCGCGCTAGCGCGGGCCTGCCACAAGTAAACAGGCCACCGCCGCGGAACGCGCCGCCGTCGGCAGGCCATATATCTCGCGCCGCGGAAATAGTGCGGGGCCCCCCCGATCACCCGGACAATTCGTTGGCCCACCTCGCCGAACTGGTCGTTGCCTGAGCCGGGCCCGCTGGCGTCATCAGCGGGACCGCCTCTTTGAGCCACGGTGCACGGCCGGTCCTGACCTCGGCGTCATGCTGAGGGCACAACAGCGCCACGCGGGATGTCTCGCCCTGGGAGGTCTCCCATACCGAAGCGCCGAGATTCGTGCATGGCGTGTGCCAGGTCGTCATGGACATCACGTCGCAGCAGACGATCTTCCGGCCCGCTGCGCACATGCCGGTGAACTCATGGCACCGGGCACAGAAGCCAAGCCGGGCTGCGACCGGGTCCTTAGTCGGTAACCCGCAGTCAGGACATGACCAGCCGCCTGTGTTCGACCGCGGTTCCGATCCCCGGCGTGCGCGGCGCAAAAGGCGAGCAGGAGCCGACCCTGAAATACCAGCAGCATCCGTAGCCATAGCAGACCCGCCCCTTGAGTGTCACTTGTCCCCCGGCGAAGCTCCGCCGGCAGCCCGAGCCAAAGCCTGCTCGACAACCTGCATCGCAAGTCTCATGACAATTGCGGAGCAAGACATCCGTCAGCTGACGGAAGTTCGCCAGCGCGTTAAGAGTGTCGACTGGCCGGGCTGGCCGAACGGACAATGACAGCATGACGAACCTGGCAAAGAACCTGACGGAAACCACTCGGGTCCACGCCGGACGGGTGGCCGTGCGGGTGGACAACGCGGCGATGACATACCGGGCGCTGGACGAGGCAAGCGCTCACATCGCCGGCCTGCTGCGCCACCGCGGTCTGCGGCCCGGCGACCGGATCGGCATCATGATGCCCAACGTGGCCGAGGTGCCAGTGGTCTACTACGGCATCCTTCGGGCGGGCGGAGTCGTCGTGCCGATGAACCCGCTGCTCAAGGGGCGGGAGGTCGCCTACTACCTCGGCGACTCCGGGGCGGGGCTGGTGTTCGCGTGGCATGCGTTCGCGGATGAGGCGCGGGCCGGCGCCGAGCAGGCCGGGGCGGAGCTCGTCGTCGTGGACGAAACCGACTTCCCTGACCTGCTGGCCTCGGCCGCTCCGAATCACGCGGTCACGGACCGCAGCGACGACGATACCGCCGTGATCCTGTATACCTCCGGGACGACCGGCCAGCCCAAGGGAGCGGAACTCACGCACGGGAACCTGATCAGCAACGTCGAGGTGTCGAAGACCGACATCGCACGGGCGCGACCCGAGGATGTCATTTTCGGCGGGCTGCCGCTGTTTCACGTCTTCGGGCAGACCGTCGCGCTCAACGTGGCCGTCGCGGCCGGGGCCTGCCTGACCCTGCTGCCGCGCTTCGACCCCGCGCACGCGCTGCGGATCATCGCCGGGCATCACGTCACGATCTTCGAGGGAGTCCCGACGATGTACGTCGCGCTGCTGCACCAGCCGGACCGCGCCGACTGCGACACCTCCTCGCTGCGGATGTGCATTTCCGGCGGCGCGGCGCTCCCGGTGGAGGTGCTGCGCGGGTTCGAGGAGGCGTTCGGCATCGCGGTGCTGGAGGGTTACGGCCTGTCGGAGACCTCCCCGGTGGCCTCCTTCAACCATCCGGATCGCGAGCAGAAGCCCGGCTCGATCGGCACCCCCATCCGCGGCGTGGAGATGCGCGTCGTCGACAACGCCGATCACGAGGTCGCGCCGGGCGAGGTGGGCGAGATCATCATCTCCGGGCCGAACGTGATGAAGGGCTACTGGCAGCGTCCCGAGGCCACCGCCGAGGCGGTCAGGGGCGGCTGGTTCCACACCGGCGACCTGGCCCGCGTCGACGAAGACGGCTACTTCTACATCGTCGACAGGAAGAAGGACATGATCATCCGCGGCGGTTACAACGTCTACCCGCGGGAGATCGAGGAGGTGCTCTACGAGCATCCGGCCGTGGCCGAGGCGGCCGTGATCGGACTGCCCCATTCGTCCCTGGGCGAGGAGGTCGCCGCCGCGGTCGTGCTGAAGCCGGGTGCTACCGCCAGCGCCGAAGAACTGCGGGTCTACGTCAAGGGCCTGGTCGCCGCCTACAAGTACCCGCGACACCTCTGGATCGCCGACGCACTGCCGAAAGGTCCGACCGGCAAGATCCAGAAACGGGACATCGTACCGCCCGCCGATATCGTTGCCGGGTGAGACTGCTGCTGCTGGCCCCGCCGGGCGCGGGCAAGGGAACGCAGGGCGAGCGCCTGGCGGCCTGGTCCGGCGCCCGGCATATCGCCGCAGGCGACTTACTGCGGGCCGAGGCACGGGCCGGCGGACCGCTGGGCCGCGAGATCGCCGCGTGCCAGGCCCGCGGTGACCTCGTTCCCGATCAGGTCGTGCTGGACGTCCTGATCCCGGCCGTGGTCGAGGCGGCGGCCGCGGGCGGCTACATCCTGGACGGCTTCCCGCGCACGCTTCCGCAGGCCATCGCCGCGGCGGAACTGGGGGCGCGGCTCGGCGTGACGCTGCGCGCGGCGGTATATCTGCACGCGCCGGAGGAGGTGCTGACGCAGCGGCTGCTGGACCGCGCCGGCGAGGGCGGGCGCGCCGATGACACGGCCGGCGTGATCCGGCACCGGCTCAGGGTGTACGCCGAGACGACGGGGCCGCTCGTCCCCTATTACGAGGAACGGGGCATCCTCATCGCGGTGGACGCCGACCAGCCGCCCGACTCTGTCACTGCCGACATCCAGGCCGGACTGTCCGGGCTCTAGCTACCCGGTCCGCGTGCGGGCGGTGCCGACTGGGAGAGCAGTGCGGCGACTGCAGTCTCGGCGTCTGCGCCGGCCGGAAGTACTGCCGGCAGCGCGGGAACGGAGGTCAGGCCGCCATCGGATTCATATCGGCGGATCAGCCGCGGGTCGATGTAGGCACTGCGGGCTACGGCCGGGGTATCTCCGAGCCACTCGGCCACGGAACGGATGCCGGCGGAAATCGCCCGCCTGGAATCGCGAGCGGACGCCGGCGGGCCGGCATTGGCCAGTTGCAGTGCCATCAGCACGGTCGCGTTCCACGTCCGGAACTCCTTCGCGGTGAAGTGACCGCTGGCGTGCCCGGCGATATAGGCGCTGACGTCGTGGGAGTGCAGCTGATGCCACCCGGCGCCGTCGTTCCAGCAGAACAGGGCATCGAGACCGTTTTCGCTGCCGCTGAGCAGGCGCAACGTGCCGAGGACCACGGGGTCGGTGACGGTGACTGCCCGTTCCTTGCCTTCCTTGCCGACGTAGTCGAACACGGCGGCGCCGCGTTTGACCGTGACATGCTGCTTCAGCAGCGTCGCCGCTCCGTAGTGATGGTCAAGGTCGGCGTACCGCTCGCCGCCCAGCCGGAACAGGCCGAGGTCGATCAGCCGCACCGCGCTGGCGGCTACCCGGCTCCGGTCGAGTGCGCGCCTGCGCAGGTCGTGAATGGTCGCGTCCCGCAACGCGGGCAGCGCGCCGGCGAACCGCAGCATGTGGTCGAACTTCTGCGCATCTCGCTGCTCCCGCCACAGCTGGTGATAGCGGTACTGGGTGCGGCCGCGGCTGTCCACGCCGGTGGCCTGGATGTGACCCAGCGGATCAGGTGATATCCAGATGTTTCGCCAGCCTGGCGGGAGCGCGAGCGCCCGGATGCGCTGCAGCGTTGCCAGATCGGTGACCTGCGCGCCGGCCGGATCGCGATAGACGAACGACCCGGCCACCTTGGCCCGGCTGATGCCCGGACTGCGCGGATCAGTGCGGGACAGCCCCGCGACCGCCGACGAGACCGTCACGACCTCAGCCGTTCAGGCGTTGTATCCCATGATCGCCTTGGTCTCGAGGTACTCGTCGAAGCCGAGCGCGCCCCATTCCCTGCCGTTGCCCGACCGGCGGTACCCGCCGAAGGGAGCGTTGAAGTCGGGGCCGGCCCCGTTGAGGTGGACGTTGCCGGTTCGGATGCGCCGCGCCATCGCCTTGGCCCGCTCGCTGTCACCGGAGATGTAGCCGGACAGGCCGTAGACGGTGTCGTTGGCGATACGGACCGCGTCCTCGTCATCCGCGTAGCCGATCAGCACGAGAACCGGTCCGAAGATCTCCTCACGGGCGATCGTCATGTCGTTGGACACATGCGAGAACACGGTCGGCCGGACGTAGTAGCCCGTCTCAAGGCCATCGGGCTTGCCTGGTCCGCCGGTCTCGAGCCTGGCGCCCTCGCCGATGCCCTTCTCGATCAGCTGCTGAATTCGGCTGTACTGGGTGGCCGACACCACCGGGCCGATCCTGCTGGTCCTATCTCTGGGGTCTCCGACCACGATGGCCCTGGCTGCCGCCGATGCGATGGCGGCGGCTTCGTCCATGCGGGCGGCCGGGACCAGCATCCTGGTCGGGGCGTTGCAGGACTGACCCGAGTTCGTGCACATGCCGGCCATGTCGCGTGCGACGACTGCCTCGAAGTCGGCATCGTCCAGGATGATGTTGGCGGACTTGCCTCCGAGTTCCTGTGCGATGCGCTTGACCGTCGGGGCCGCGGCCCTGGCCACCTCGATGCCCGCGCGAGTGGACCCGGTGAACGACAGCATGTCAATGTCCGGGTGGGCGGACAGGCAGGCACCGACGGTGATGCCATCGCCGTTGACCAGGTTGAAGACGCCTGCGGGTACCCCGGCTTCGTCGAGGATCTCCGCGAAGAGTATGGCGTTGAGCGGTGCTACCTCGGACGGCTTGAGCACCATCGTGCAGCCCGTGGCAAGGGCCGGAGCGACCTTGCAGGCGATCTGGTTGAGGGGCCAGTTCCAGGGTGTGATCATTCCGCAGACCCCTACTGGCTCACGCACGAGCAGGGTCCCGCCCATCGTGCGCTCGAACTCGAAGTCGGCCAGCACGGCGCGGGCGGTCATGATGTGGGCCAGGCCGGCGACGGCTTGCGCCGCCCTGGCCAGCGAGAGGGGCGCGCCCATCTCCAGGCTGATGACGTCGGCCAGCTCTTCAAGGCGTCTGGAATAGACAGCGATGATGCTGTCGAGCAGGGCAAGGCGCTCGTCCCTGCTGGTAAGCGAGAACGTCTCGAACGCTGCCCTGGCCGCGGCGACGGCGGCGTCGACATCCTGTTCCGAGCCCATGGCTATGGACGTGATGGCCTCTTCTGTGGCCGGGTTGATGACATCGATCGTCTCGCTGGTGAGCGGGGCGACCCAGGTGCCGCCGATATAGAACTGCCGGGCGTGTTCCACGGACTTCCTCCTTGCCACGATGCACAGTCAACATACGAAACCCGCGTCCGTTGGTAAAGCGCGGGCCGCCGGCGTCAGCCCCGGTTCGCGCGCGGACTCCTTGCCACGATTTCTGGTGACCCTATAGCCTCGGCCGGTGACCTCAGGTGTGGCATTTGAGTACCTAAAACACGTCTTGACGGTGCCAGTTCGCGCCGCGGGCATCCACACCCGCTTCATACTCGACACCGGAATCGGGCTGAACCTGATCTCCGAGGCACTGGCCGCCCGGATAGGCTGCCAGCCCGACGGGTCGACGTTTACCGGCCAGCGGATGTCCGGGCAGGCCGTGACGATCCCGCTCGGAACCCTGAGCTCGCTCGACATCGGCGCGCACGCCAGCCGGGACGTCCGAGTCGGAATCTTCGACATGCACGCCATGGCCGGCCTCGGGCAGGTCGAGGGCTTCTTGTCGCTGACCTGCTTCCGGACCGTTCCGATGACCATCGACTACGCGGCCGGGCTGGTAATCCAGGAAGACGAGGCATCGCTCGCACTCCGCGCCGGGCGCGGCAGCTCGGTCCCGGCGCAGGTCGATTACGACGGCTGCTCCACCCGGCTGCTGATCGGCCTCGAGCTTCCGAGCGGGCGCGCGATCACGGTCGAGGTGGACACCGGCAGCGAGGACGTCATTCTCGATGAGTCGCTGGCCGCCGACGTCGGCGTCGATCTGCACCATCGGAGCGTCCGCATGCACGAGGGTACGGACGAGACCGGGCACCGCTTCGCGCGCTACTTCGCCAAGGTCAGTGGTGACATCAGCATCACCGGAGCGCCCGATTGCCGCGTCACCGCGCCCGACGTGATGTTCCAGAAGATCATCTACGACGGGCTCGTAGGAGACAAGTTCCTGCGCGGTTTCACCACGACCTATGACGTCGCGAACGAGCGAATGATCTTCAGCAACGTGACCGGGTAGCGCCGAGCCGGTCGCGTCCCAGCCGGGCCGCGGGTAGCGCCGCGATCATCAGCATGCCCGTCAGCGCGAGGCCGGCCGGATAGCCGGTGTGCCCAACGAACAGCCCGAATGCCGCCGGCCCGGCGCCATAGCCCGCGTCGTAGGCAAGACTCCAGATCGCGCTGGCGGTGCCGATCCCGGCGGCCGGCGCACGCTCCATCATCAGGGCGAGGGTAGCGTTCTGGACGATGCCGAAGCCGGCGCCGAACACGCACATGCCGGCGATGGCCGCCACCGGGAACGTCAGCGCCAGCATTGCGATCATGCCGGCGGCTGCCATCGCCAGGCCGGGCACCAGGAGCCGCGCATGCCCGCGCCTGTCGCCGTACCGGCCGGCCCACCAGCGGCTGATCGTCGCGGTCAGCGCCTGCGCGAGCAGCCCGGCCCCGGCGATGCTCCCCGACATCCCACGG
>JASHOV010000189.1 GCA_030038495.1 Streptosporangiaceae bacterium | reverse complement strand
TGCCCGATGGCGGTGCTGGAGGCTCTGGCCGCGGGGCTCCCGGTCATCGGCTCGGACACGGTCCAATGGCTGATCAAAGGCGCTGGTGAGGTTGTCGCCGGTGCGGACGCAGGAGCCTACGCTGAAGCACTCAGGGCACTCGCGGACCCGGACCGCCGCCACCGGCTGGCGAGCGTCGCCCTGGAGCGGGCGCGAGCATTTTCTTGGGAATCGTGCGCTGAACAGTACATTGAGGTGCTCGATTTCGTCGAAAGCCAGAGACAACGTCGGTACCGCCATCTATCAAAGCAAATGCCCTTTCCCGCTCGGGCGCGAAGTGAAGATTAGGTCCTGCTGCTTCACCGGCGCTAGCTAAACTCTGTAAGGACGAGTGAGCGAAATGAACTTCAGGCGAGAGGCAGCTCGATGACAATATCTCCGCACTATCAGCGCGGGGCCGGTGCTGCGTATGCTGGATGGCAGTTGCGGGCTCTGGAAGCACTGGGTGCAGAGGCCGCCCGGCGCTTTCGTCCGTTAGTGAAGGCCGACGATGTCTGCTTGGACTTCGGCTGCGGGGGCGGTCGGATTCTTGAATGCCTTGAGGTTGGCCACCGGATTGGGATTGAACCGAACGAGATCCCAGCAGAGACGGCGCGCGAGCGGGGGATCGAGGTATTCCCGACGCTCCATGACGTCGACACCGAGGCAGTGGACGTCATTATCTCAAATCACGCTCTGGAGCATTGCCGGGAACCTTTTCAGGAGCTCGTGAACATGAAGCGGGTACTGAAGGCCGACGGCAGGTTAGTGCTGGTGCTGCCTCTCGATGACTGGCGTCGGAGCCGCCGCTTCCATCCAGACGACAGGAATTATCATCTTTTCGCCTGGACGCCGCTCCTTATAGGCAACCTCGTGACAGATGCAGGGTTTCGAGTGAGCAGCATTACCACCGTCCGCCACGCATATCCGCCGGGGGTCGGCATCCTCTGGCGGCAGCTTCCTGAGCGCGCATTCGACGGGATTTGCGGCGTTTGGTCCGTAATAGCATTAATGCGCCAGCTCAAAGTCATAGCAATCCGACCGTAACAAGCCGATGGTGAGAGCGGCGGCTCCGACCAGGGACGGCGCTCGTGCTGCCCGGGTTCGCTTTGCGCTCGTGGCGTCAGCACCCTTACTCCTGGGCCTGGCGCTGGCGGTACTCGTCTGTTACCCGTTCGTCGGCGGACGCTTGCTTCTGCTGGACTTCGTCTCCGGCCCGCACCAGCCACTGCTGCCAGCGACGGCCTTCGGCCTCGACGGCGGGCTGACCGGGGGAGTCCCGTTCGCGATCGGTTCCGGGCTTCTGGATCGTCTTCTCGGGCAGGCGGGCTCGATGGTCCCCGCCGCGGTCTTCTTCCCGCTCGCCACGACCGGCGCGGCGCGCATGGTGCGCACGGCGGTGCTCCCCGCGCGTCTCGGTGCCGGGCTCTTTTACGCTGTCAACCCGTTCGTGTTTGACCGGCTCTACGCGGGCCAGCTGGGACTTCTGCTCGGCTACGCACTGCTGCCGTTCGCCGTGACAGCGCTCCTGGATGCCGCGGCAGAGCCACACCGGATCGGCCGCGCTGCCTGCTGGGTGGCGGTGACAGTGATGATGAGCGAGCACTTCGCGTGGATTCTCGTGCCGGTAACGGCGGCGATCGCCCTGACCGGGCCGCGCCGGCTGCGAGCCTCGCTCCGCCTCGCCGGTGTCGCGCTCGGCGCTGCGGCCATCAGCGCCTACCTGCTGGTGCCGCCGTTGCTCCTGGGAATCGGCCCGGCCGGAGCTCCCGCTCAGCTGGCCGCCTACCGGACCAGGGGCGACCCGCGAGTGGGGCTGTTCGTGAACGTCGCAGGGCTGTACGGCTTCTTCCGGCCGGGGCCGGTCGAGCCCAAGAACATCTTCTCTGGCTGGCCAGCCGTGCTCGCGGCGTTGCTGGTGGTCGTCGCCGTAGGCTACGGCGCGGCGCTGCGGGACGCGGCGCACAGGCGCGAGGGGCTGGCCGTGCTTGGCGCGGGCATCGCCGGATACTTCCTCGCGCTTGGAAGCCAGGGGCCGACCGGCGGCCTGTTCGACTTCGCGTACGGGCACATTCCCGGCTTCGTCATCATGCGCGAACCGGACAAGTTCGCGGTGCTCGTCGCCCTCGCTTACGCCTACGGCTTCGGCCACGGCATCGCGTGGCTTACGACCCGGAGCCGCGGCAAACTCGCGTGGGCCGCACCCGCTGCCCTGGCGATCGCTCTTCCCCTCGCCTACACGCCGAACCTGCTCGGCGGCCTGGGCGGTCAGGTCGAGGCGAGCCAGGTCCCGGCGTCGTGGTCTGTTGCCTCGCGCATTGCCGGGCGAGCCACCGTGCTGTTCCTGCCGTGGCACGAGTACTTCCAGACCCCGTTCACCGGTCAACGGGTAATCGCCAACCCGGCGGCCACCTTCTTCGCCGGATCCGTCATCATCAGCCAGGACCCCGGCTCCGGATACGCCTTCGCCGCCGAGGACCCTGAGCACGTCTTCCTCGACAAGGCGCTCGGCCCGCCGGTCGACCCGCGGCGAACCGGCGTCGCGCTCGCCGGCCTTGGCGTCAGATTCGTCGCCCTGGCGAAAGTGGCCGACTGGCGGAACTACGCCAGCGTTGGACTCGAGCCGGGCATCCGCCTGGTGTACTCGAGCGCGTCGCTCGACCTCTACTCGGTCCGGGCAACTGCCTCCGAAGTACGTAACGGTGACCGGGTCCGTGCGCTGGGCCCCGTCGACTACCGCATCCTTCCCGGCCCTCCGGGAATGCTCGCCCTCCCCGTTGCCTACTCGCCCGGCTGGACGCTCAACGGCCATCCCGCCGAACGGCTCGCTGACGGGCAAGTGGGTGTCTTCGCGTCGGCAAAGGGAGGTGTCGTCTTTTACGGCCCTTCGATCGGCGTTCTTGCCAGCGAGTTTGCATCCATCGCCGCGGCTCTTGCCGTCGCGGGCATCGCGTTGATCGAGCGTAGAAGGCGAGCGCAACGGCGCTGCGACCCGGATCCTTGCCCGCTCCCAGCGCATTCTCATGTCTCGATCCAGTACGTCACGAGCACAGAGAGTGAGCGCCGCCAGGACCAGGTCCTGTAGGCGGCGGCGGACCCGCGGTTACGGTCGCAGCGGGCTTGGAGAATCCTGCCAGCGCCCGTTCAGTGAGCTTGCGGGGTGCGAGTGCTATCGGTGAACCGGAGGCCACAGTGAGGAGAGGTTCATGCGAGTGCTGGTGGTCGATGACGACGCCGAGCTGGCCGAGGCCGTCGGCGTCGGACTGCGCCGCGAGCAGATGGCGGTGGACATCGCGCTGGACGGCGCGGCCGCGCTGGAGCGGGCCCTGTTCACCGGATACGACGTCATCGTGCTCGACCGCGATCTGCCCGTCCGGCACGGCGACGAGGTCTGTGCCGCGCTGATCGAGGCGGGCTGCCGCAGCCGGGTCCTGATGCTGACCGCGGCGGCGACCATCGAGGACCGGGTGGACGGTCTGAGTCTCGGCGCCGACGACTACCTGCCCAAACCGTTCGCGTTCGCCGAGCTCGTGGCGCGGATCCGGGCGCTGATGCGGCGGGCGCAGCCTGCGGTGCCGCCGGTCCTGATTAGCGGCGACGTGGCCCTGGATCCGGCCCGGCGGACGGCGCGGCGCGGTGAGTTGCTGCTGGATCTCGGGCCGAAGGAATTCGGCGTGCTCGAGTTGCTGCTCGCCTCGCAGGGCCGGGTGGTGTCGGCCGAGGAACTGCTCGAACGGGTATGGGATGAGATGGCCGACCCCTTTAGCTCGGCCGTCAAGGTGACAATGAGCAGGCTCCGGCGCAAGCTGGGCGAGCCCGCGCTCATCGAAACGGTCGCGCAGGCCGGCTACCGGGTGACGGCGTGATAGCCCCGCCCGCTCCGCTCCGGGCGCCCCGGCGCACGATCCGGCTGCGGCTGACGCTGGTGTACGCCGTGCTGTTCCTGGTCTCCGGCGCGGTACTGCTGACGATCACCTACCTTGTCGTCGCGGACCGGGCACCGGGTGCCAAGCAGGTACAGGTCGCCGGGAGCGGCACCGCGGTGTCGCCTGGCGGCGCGATCATATTCAGCGGCGCCGGGTCCGCCGGCGCCTGCGTTACCACCGGCCCCAGCGCCGTCGCCGCACCAGGACAGCTTCCCGATTGCGTTGCCTACCTGCGGACGCGGGCGATCGCGCAACTGAATACCCAGGCCGTCGCGCTGCGCGCGGGCTACCAGGACACGCTGCTGATCACCTCGGGCATAGCGCTCGGCGTGATGACCGTGGTGGCGCTGGGCCTCGGCTGGCTGGTGTCGGGCCGGGCCCTGCGGCCGCTGCGGACCATCACCATGGCCGCGCGCAGCATCTCGGCGAGCAGCCTGCACCAGCGGCTGGCGCTGGCCGGGCCCGACGACGAGCTCAAGGAGCTCGGCGACACCGTGGACGGCCTGCTGGCCCGGCTGGAGGGCTCGTTCGCGGCGCAGCGCCAGTTCGTCGCCAACGCCTCGCATGAGCTGCGAACGCCGCTCGCCCGGCAGCGGACCCTGGTCGAGGTGACACTGGCCGATCCTGACCGCAGCGTCGACTCGCTGGCGGTCGCCTGCGAGCGGGTCCTCGCAGCCGGCGAACAGCAGGAGCGGCTGATTGAGGCGCTGCTCACCCTGGCCCGCAGCCAGCGCGGGCTTGACCATTACGAGCAGGTCGACCTGGCCGGACTGGCCAGGGAAGTGACCGACTCGCGCGTGGCGGAGGCCCGTCAGCGCGGGGTCGAACTCTCGGTTCGCGCGGCCGGCGCCGCGCTGGTTGCCGGCGACCGGCGGCTGGCCGAGCGTCTGATCACGAACCTGGTCGACAACGCGATCCGGCACAACGTGACCGGCGGCTCGGTCACGGTCACGGTCGGCGCCGAGCAGGACCCCGCGCAGCAGGACCCCGCGCAGCAGGACACGGCGCAGCAGGACACGGCGCAGCAGGACCCCGCGCAGCAGGACCCCGCGCCGCAGGACACGGCGCCGCAAAACGCGACCGCGTTGCTGGTCGCCAACACCGGCCCGGTGATCAACCAGTGCGACGTGGGCGGGCTCTTCGAGCCGTTCCGGCGGGGCGGCCGGCGGCGCACGGGGGACGGTGACAGCCCTGGCCTCGGGCTGTCCATCGTCGGCGCGATCGCGGCCGCGCACGGCGCGGGTGTCTGGGCGACGGCACGGGAGGGCGGCGGGCTCGAGGTACGCGTCGCCTTCCCGTGCCTGCCGGGTCAGGCGCGGCCGGTCACGATGAGTCCGGCAATGCCCAGCTTGAGCGCCGGATAGCTGCCCACCGCGACGCACGCCGACGCATCAGCGCACGTCACGGACGTGAGCGCAGGCGGGGCAAGCACGCCCTGGGCCTGGCTGCCGACGGTTCTGGCGTTGGCGGGCACCGGCGCCCTGGTCGCCGTCCACACCGACCCGGTGCCGGTGACCAGCAGCAGCCGGGCCTCGCCCGAGGTATCGGTATACACGCCGACCGCCACGCAGTCCGCCGCGGTCGGGCACGCCACCGAGGTCAGCTCCGCGCCGGGGCTACCCTGAGCGGGCGCGTATCCCGCGGGCAGCGGCGCGGTCATGGCGGTGATCTTCGGGCGCAGGTTCACGAGCATGGCCTGCCGGTCTCCCGCCGCGTCGGTGTAACTGCCGACGGCCACGCACGTCGCACCCGAGCAGGCGATGTCGCGGAACGAGGCCGCCGGTGACGCCGCGGCTCCGGCCGGCAGCGGTGCCGCGGCGGCGGTCCAGGCGCTCCCGGCGCCCGCGACGACGAGGCCGGCCGAGCCAGCCGAATACGTGCCGATCGCCACGCAGTCGTCCGGGCGCAGGCACTCGACCGCGGACAGCTCGGCTCCCGGCACCGTGGCGTCCGCGGGCAGCGGGGAGCGCAGGGCCGTCCAGCGGGCGTTGTGCAGTGTCACCAGCAGGCCCTGCCGGTTCCCGAGGTTGTCGATATACGAGCCGACCGCGGTGCAGGCCGTCGCCGACGAGCACGACACCGAGACGAGCTGGGCCGCGGGCCGCGCACCGGCATCGGCAGGCAGCGGCGCCTGTCGCGGCGACCAGGCCGAACCGTATCCGGTCACCAGCAGTGCCTCGTCCGACGCTGCCGTTGCGTACTGCCCGACGGCAACGCAGGCCGAGCCGGTCGCACAGGCCACCGACGTGATGCGCGCCGCGGGCTTCGCCGCCCCGTTGGCCGGGAGCGGGGCCGTGGTCGCGGTCCAGTCGCGGCCATGTCCGGCCAGCAGCAGGCCCTGCTGCAGGCCGGAACCGTGATAGCTGCCGCCCGCCACGCACTGCGATGTCGTCGGGCAGGTCACCGCCGCCAGGCTCGAGCCGTCAGCTGAGCTGGCCGGAAGGGGCACCGCGACGGGCGTCCAGGTCGATCCCGACCTTATGACCAGCATCGCCGAGCCGCCGCTGGTGCCCACCGCCGCGCAGCTCTCCGGTGTCGCGCAGGCCACGTCAAGCAGCTGGCCGCTCTGCGGAGCGCTCTTGGCCGGGGCCTGGGCGGCCTGCCACCCGCTTCCCGCGGCGCTGCCCCCGCCTCCGCCTCCGCCTCCGCCGGGCGACCCGCCTCCGCCGGCCGGCGCGAGCCGCAGCCAGGCGAAGTCGGAGTAGTAGCCGTACTCGGCGTTCCACGTCTTGCGGTTCGCGGAGACGGTGATCGTGTTGAAGCCGTCGGCGCCGTCGGTGTCGGACGGATCTCCCTGGTTCAGAGTCGTAATGGTCCAGCCCGACGCGGTGGCGGCGACGGCGGTCACTATCGCGACCTGGGTCCTGTCGCCGTTCTCCTTCTGCTTGCTCCGGCCGCCCCACATGGACACGATGTCCCCGGCGCCGGGGAGGCTGGTCGCGGTCCCGGACGTCGACTTCGGAATGGCGAACGCCGCGCTCGCCTGCTCGACAAAGTCGCCGGCCACGTCGTTGTCGAAGAGCGTTTGACCGGTCATCGCGTACAGGAAGCGGTTCGCCAGTTCGGGGGGCTGGAACCCCGCGTCGGTGTCGAACGGAGTCTTGCCCGAGGTCTTGCGGTCGGGCCTGCAGGCGTAGATATCGCGGTAGCTGCCCAGGGCGGTACCGCCGTAGGCCGCGCACCAGCTCCTGCCGGTGCCCTCGCCGGGAGTGAACGCGCTCGCCGGGCCGACGCCAGTGGCCAGAATGGCCGCGCCCGCCGCCAGAAGCACGGCCGCAACGATGGAAAGCGATGTTATCGAGCGTCGCGGTCGCATGCTGTTCTTCCCCCCCGTTAACCTCAGTGCCGCACTATTTAGCATGCCACTCCGCCCGCGGAAATAGCGTGAATACAGAAACCCCTATGTCGATGGGCAGAACGCGCCAAGGTACCATTCCCGGTAGCACACGACCTTTCCTGAATCCGCGGGTGCGAACCGCCAGCCTGCATAGTGATCATCGCAATTTCACTCCGGAATTTGCACGGAGCTAATACCGGCTAAGTTAGTCTTGGATTCGCGCTTGGGGCATGCGCTTCGGATGCTGTAATGGCATGACGTGGGCTCTTTATCTCATCATGCAATCCAAATCGGGGGTGTGGCTTCTATGCGCCAGAAATCCCAGGATGCGGCGGCCGGCGGAACGGCCCGATTGCAGCAGGCGCAGACACTGGCACTGCGCCCGGTGACGGTCACGTGGCCCAGCGCCACGCCGGTGCTCGAGCCGACGGCCGTCCCGGCCAGGCGGCGGATCCCGCCAGTCCGGCCAGCGGCGGGCCTGCTGCTGGTGATTCTGACCGTGCAGGCGCTGCTGTCGTTACGGCTCGTCTGGTCGAACACGGCCTTCCAGGACGAGGCACTGTACCTGTGGGCCGGCCGGCTGGAATGGCAGCACCTGCTGCACGGCACGCCACTGCCCGACCTGGCCGCTTACTTCTCTGGTGCTCCCGTCGTCTACCCGCCGCTCGGCGCGGCGGCTGCGGCCGTCGGCGGACTGGCCGGCGCTCGGATTCTCTCCCTGGCGTTCATGCTGGGGGCGACCTGCCTGCTCTGGGCGACTACGACCCGCCTGTTCGGCACCAGAGCGGCGTTCTTCGCGTGCGGCTCCTGGGCAGTGCTCGGCCCGACGCAGCGCCTGGGGGCCTTTGCCACCTACGACGCCATGTCGCTGTTCCTGCTGGCGCTGGCCACGTGGTGCGCGGTGCGGGCCGGCCGCCGGCGTGCCTACGCGCGGTGGCTGCTCGCGGCCGCCGCGGCCGCGTTGCTCGCGAATGCGGCGAAGTACGCGTCGGTGATCTTCGATCCGGTCGTCGTGGCAGTCGCCGGCTTAGCCGCGTGCCCGCGGCCGGGCGGTAAGCGGGCCGCGGCCAGGTGGACGGTCGTCCTCACCTACCTGGCGGCCGGCGCGACCGCACTGCTGCTGATCGCGGGCCACTCCTATGAGCTGGGCATCGATGCGACGACGCTGTCGCGGGCCGTGGGCCAGCAGAGCCCGGTCGAGGTCGCGACCATGTCGTGGCAGTGGATCGGGGTCGTACTTGTCGCGGCCGTGGCCGGAGTCGGTCTTAGCCTCATCGGCTCGGACCGGCGAGTCAGTCACACTCTGCTGCTTTGCACCCTTGTCGCCGCGGTCCTGCTGGTGCCGGCCGAGCAGGCCAGGATCCACACGATCACCTCGCTGGACAAGCACGTTGCCTTCGGTGCCTGGTTCGGGGCGGTCGCTGCCGGGTATGCGGTGGACCGGCTGATCTCGCTGACGCCGTGGCTGGCGGTCCGCACGATGCTCGCCGCGGGCGGAGCCGTGCTGCTCGTGCCGGTCGCGGCCGTCGGCGCCGCCCAGGCGAGCCAGCTCTTCGGCTGGCCGAATGCCACGTCTTTCGTGCAGACACTGCGGCCTCTGGCCAAACACGATCCCGGGCCCATGCTGGTGGAAACCTCGTCTGTGCCCGAGTTCTACCTGTCCGGCATTCCGTGGCAGCGGTGGTCGAATACCTACAGCATCACCACCCCCTCGGGTCACAGCGTCGGGTACTCCACCCGCAGCATTACCGACTTCGGGCAGCCCGCCGTCTACCGCGGCTACATCAAGCGCGGCTACTTCGCGCTCGTTGCCCTGAACTTCACCGGCGGCCCGCCGGCGATCGACCTCGAGCTGGCCAGCCTGCTGCGACATGACCCCGGGTACCGGGCCGTGGCGAGCGGTCCCTACGGCGCGGCGAAGTACATCATCTGGGAACGGGTGCGTCGGCGGTACGAGGGCCGGTCGGGCAAATGACCGCGGGCACGGCGCGTCTAGGGCCGTCCGGCCCCGGCGCCGGGCGCCACCGGCGCCTGCACACCGTGCTGCCTCGGCCGCCGGCCAGCGCGGAGATGTACATCTACTCCGACCGGGACCGGCTGTATCTGGCGTCGCTGGAGTTCATCAGCTTCGCCTCGAAGACCGCAGGGCAGATCTTCCTCGAACTGCATGTGCTCTGGGGTTTCCTGATAGCGCCCCTGACCGCGATCTATATCGTCTACGAGCTCATCAACTTCTGGACCAACCTGCCGGGACCCGGCTTCGACTTCACGGCCCACGCCGGGCGGGTGGCGAACTGGCGTCCCCGCCGCTGGCCCACCGTGGACATCTTCCTGCCGGTCTGTGGCGAGCCGCTGCCCGTGCTGCAGAACAGCTGGGAGGCCATCACCACGGCGATCCGCGACTATCCGGGGGTGGTCCGCGCGTATGTGCTGAACGACGGATCGGATCCCGACCTGGACCTGCTGGCGGCGGAGTACGGGCTCGAGTACATCCGCCGCCCGCGGCCCGGTGAGCACAAGAAGGCGGGCAACCTGCGCTGGGCGTTCAATCACACTCGCGGCGAGTACATCGTCGTATTCGACGCCGACTTCGCGCCCAGCCGGCGCTTTCTGCGCGAGACTCTGCCGTACCTGGACGACCCGCGGGTCGGGATCGTGCAGACGCCGCAGTTTTTCCGCACCGACGCCCGCCAGACGTGGGTCGAGCGGGCGGGCTGCTGCGCTCAGGAGATCTTCTACCGCCTGATTCAGGTTTCCAGGGACCGCTACGACAGCGCCCTGTGCGTGGGGACCAACGCCGTGTACCGACGCGCGGCGCTTGCGCCAGACGGCGGTTTCACCCTGATCGGTCATTCCGAGGACGCGCACACCGGCCTGGACACGCAGTTGCGCGGCTACCGGATCCGCTACATCCCGGTCGTGCTGGCCACCGGGATGTGCCCGACCCGGCTCAGCAGCTTCATCCATCAGCAGTATCGGTGGTGCAACGGGACCATGAGTATCATCTTCGCCCGGCGGATGTGGAGCCTGCCGATTAGCCTGCGGGCCCGCAGGACTTACATCAACGGCCTGCTATGGAACGTCTGGACCGTGGCGGAGGTGGTCCTCGGCCCGCTCATCCCCGTCGCCGTGCTGGTCTTTGATCCCGGCCTGGTCCGGCTCAACTATTTCCTGGTCATCCTGCCGGCCCTGCTGGCCGGCATGCTGAACTTCCCACTGTGGCACAAGTCCGGGTACGGCCCGAGCACCTGGCCGATCACGATCGCGACCGGGTGGGCACAGGCAATGTCGATGATCGACTATGCCGGTGGCCGTGTCATGTCGTGGCAGCCGACGGGCGCGCGGACAAGCTCGCTGAGCCGCTTCCGGCTCGGGCTCGGCTGGAATTCGCTGCAGGCAGCGACGTGGCTCGGCCTGGCGATGTGGCGCTACCACCAGGCCCGCAGCGACGGCTTCCTGGCCGCAGCGCTGTTCGCCGCGATGTACGCGGCGATGCTGACCTGTGTGCTGTTCACCGACTGGCGCGACAGCTAACCGGGCCCGGTCACCAGCCGCCCAGCCCGGATGGCAGCACAAGTCCGAACGGCAGCCCTGGCACCGAGTCATAGACCGCGACGCTGCGAACGCTCATCGTGGCACCGGAGCTTGTCTGCGCGGTCGGTGTCGTGCACCCGCAGATCGAGTCCGGGTAGCCGCCGCCGATGGCCAGGTCAAACAGGATTGACATACCGTGGTCGATGGCCTGCGTCCACGCCGCCGTTCCCACCTGTGACTCGTCTACCGCGAAATACTGCCGGCCGTCGAGGTACCAGCGGATCTGCTCGTCGCCGGCGTTCCGGCGGTCGATGATGACGCTGTAGGTGTGGTATCCGGTCTGGCAGCCGGGGCAGGACTGCAGGCCGCTGGTGAGCCCGACGTCCTCATGGCACGGCCCGAAGGTGCCGTCGCCGTTGGCCTCCGTCAGGTTCCCGCAGTGCAGGGTGCCGGAGTGCTCGCTCAGCGCGTTCACGTCTTCCATGACGTCGATCTCGCCGTTCTGCGGAAAGCCACCGGGGCCGAGCATCCAGAACGCGGGCCAGTAGCCGAGCCCGACGGAAGGATCCGGCTGCCTGACCGCCGCCGTGACCAGCATCTCGCCCCCCGCGGGCGCGGCGAAGGTCTGTAGCGTCTGCACGCGGCCCGAGGTCCAGGCGCCATTCACCTCCAGCGCGGTGATATCGAGTCCACCCGCGCCGTCGATCGCGACGTTGGCGCGGGAGCTGGTCATCGTCTCCACCTCGCCGGTGCCGAAGACACCGGTTCCGGTGTCGTATTGCCAGCGGCGCTGGTCGATCCCGGATCCGGCCCGGCCGGAGAAATCGCCGGCCCAGACCTTTTTCCACGTGGTCGGGTCATCGGCTGCGGCTGCGGCTGCGCTGCTGGGTGCTCCTGTGCGGCCAGATCCAGTGGTCGTGGCCGCTAACGCGGCGCGGGCAACGCCGGCGCCGACCGCGGGCGTGCACCCGAGCGATGCCAGCAGCCCCAAGGCAACCAGGACATGCGGCCGCCGCGGGCGTAACGAACGTGATCCCCCCATGGCCCTGCACGATAGGGCGGCCAGGCCCGGGCCTCAATCCGCCACGCCACCGGCCGTGGCGGCTATTCTGCCTGGCCGCGGCGTTTTTTTCGTGCGTATGGGCGTCAGCTGGCCGCCTGCTCCCTCGCGTACGCGTCGAGCCTGGACAGCTCGTCGGTGATGATCCGGCGCAGCGTCGGCGGCGCGAACAGGCGCTCGAAGAACCCGCCGACCCCGCCTGCTCCGTTCCACCGGCAGTTGATCTGCACCGTGCAGTCGTCGCCGTCCGGGGTCACCGTGAACGTGGTGACGGAGCTGGAGCCGGTATCGGACTCGGTGAGCACCCGGCCGGGCTCCGGCTCGGCGACCTGCTGCCGGTTCTGCCTTGTCCGCCCGCCCGCGGTCAGCGCGAACCTGACGATAGTTCCCGCACCAACGCCGCCGGATTCTACCTCGAAGCCCGAGAACGCCGGCGGCAGGAACTTGGGGTGGTGCTCGCGATAGTCGGCGATGTAGCCGTACACGGTCGGCGCGGGCGCGCTTACCTTACGCTCAGCGCTAACGCTGATGACTCCCACAGTGCGCCTCCTGGTCATGGCGGTTGCCGGATAAGACAGCGGCACGCTCGGCAGCCTAGCGGTTATCAGGTGCCCGGCGGCCGGGAAGAATGGGGCTTGTGGATCACTTCAGGACCGATCGGCTGACGGCACGTGACTGGACGCGCACGGACGTTCCGGCCGCGTTTGCGATATACGGCCGCGACGAGGTGATGCGCTGGCTCGGGCCGCAGCCGCGGCTGGCGGTCGCGTCGCTGACCGAGATGGGGGAGCGAATCGATGCGATGGTCGAGCGGGCGACCACCCGGCCCGACTACGGGCTCTGGCCGCTGGAGCTGAGGTCAACGGGCGAGGTGGTGGGCGCGGTCCTGCTGCAGCCGCTGCCGGGCGACGACGTCGTGGAGCTCGGCTGGCACCTGAACCCGGAGCACTGGGGACATGGCTACGCGACCGAGGCGGGCCGTGGCGCGGTGGCACTCGCGTTCGGCCCGCGCGGGCTCGACCGCGTGGTAGCGGTGGTTGACCCGGACAATTACCGCTCTCTGGCCGTCTGCAAGCGGCTCGGCATGACGCACCTGGGCCAGACGAGCGAGTACTTCGGCCTGACGCTCGAGCTGTTCGAGCTGCTCCGCCCGCAGCCAGGTCAGTGAATGAGGAATCCGCCGTTCCACTGACTGGACAGGTGCGCGGCCCGTGCCTTCTGATTCCGTCACATCCGCATCCACTAGCGAGATCGTCGCTCCCGAGGCGCACGCGTTCGAATTGCTGGCGACCGGGCAGGGCCTTCATTTCACGGTGCGGCTCGAGCGGGCCGATGACCGGGAGCTGGGGAAACTGCTGGCGGCACTCGGGCCCGCCCGACCGAATCCCCAGTACGTTGGGACTGATGTCTGGCGAGAGGAGGGCTGAGGTGTACCGGGTCGATATCGCCGCTGACCTGAATGACGAGGATCACACGGGCTACCTGCGGACGTTCCCGGACGAGGCCCGTGACCCCGCCCAGATCACCCCGGGAGCCCTGGTCGTGGCCGGTGACGAGGACGTCGCCGCGGCCTGCCAGGTCATCGATCTTGCCCCGGCCGGAGACAGCACCATCGTTCACCTGCGGCCGCTGCCGGGCCTTGTAGATGACTACCGTGCCCTGGTGGAGCGGGCACTCGCCAGCTAGGACTCAGCACGTCCAGCTGAGGTCAGTGCTCACCTGCCAGCGGGTTCAGCGACCATCCTCGCCGCATCCCCGCAGCCAGTGATCGGGTCCCTATTAGCCGTGGCTTGCGAGCGGCTATCGGAGGAGACCATGGCGCCGTCGTCACCGTTCGATGCCACGGCTTCAGGCGGCATGGGCAGCTCACCGCCCGTACCTCTGGCGGTCGCGACCACGTGCGCCGGGCACTATCGGTTGTGATCGACCGCCTCTCGCCGGCGGAGCGGGACCTCGTTCTCCACGACGTCTTCGACTTTCCTTTCGACACCGTGGCCGGGCTGGTCGGGCGCATCCCGGCTTTGAGCCTGACAAGCTGCCCTGTAGCTGGCGGCGAGGCTCACGGCGCAACCGTGGAGCGACCCGTCGTGACGTGCGGACGGGGAATAATGGAGCCGTGACCAGCGAGCCGACCCGGTGCGGGCACTGCGGCCAGGCGAACCGGGTGCCGGCCGCCGCGGCCGGAACGCCGCGCTGCGGCAAGTGCCATCAGCCGCTGCCGTGGATCGCCGACGCCGGCGACTCAACCTTCGGTGCAATCGCCGAGGCCGCGAAGATTCCCGTCATCGTGGACTTGTGGGCGCCTTGGTGCGGGCCTTGCCGCATGGTCAGCCCCGCGCTTGAACAGCTTGCCCGCGACCTGGCCGGTCAAGTGAAGCTGGTCAAGGTGAACGTCGACGTCTCGCCGCAGATCTCGCAGCGGTTCGAGGCCCAGGCCATCCCCACCCTGCTGGTGCTGCGCCGCGGACGGGTGATAGCCCGGCAGACGGGCGCCGCCCCGCTGCCTGCCCTGCGAGCCTGGGTAGAGAATGCGCTGGCCACGGATGCTCCCTGAAGCAGGCCTGAAAGCCCGCCGGGCTAGCGCCGGGCGTGCTGCGGGCCGCGCGTGCGGCGCGCCGGGCCGTCGCCGCCGGTATCCCCGCCTATAGGTGCAATTCGGACAAGAAGGTTATAAGTAACAAGGGCTATGGCAAGGTGCATGAGCATGAGCACCGCCACGGCCCTGGGCGGCGCCCCGCCGTGCAGGATGTAGAGGTCGGGCAGCCACAGCACCAGCGTGGTGAGGATCGCCAGCCGGAGGAACAGCCAGCGCGGGGACGACGAGACCCTGGTGACTACCGGCCAGCCAGCGCACGCGATCAGCACCCCTATGACGGTCAGCTTGCCGTAGTCGGAGAACTGGAAGTGCGGATAGCCCCGAGTCGACGGGAAGACGGCCTGGCCGATCACCACCAGCAGCGCGTCCGCGGCCAGCGATCCGGCGACCGCCAGGATGGTGGCCAGGACGACCCGCCCGGCCGCAGGCTGGCGGTGCCGTGGCGAGAAGTCCACGCGGACCAGGGCCGCGAGCCGTTTTAGCATGCGGGCCAGGATATTTGGCCCGGCGGCGTGCCCGTTCCGCCGGCCCGCCGATCCCGCCTGCGGCGCCTTCGCCGGACCAGCCCCGGACGGCAGTGGCGCTACGATGTGCCGCAGGAGGCGATTGCCGCCGTTCCCCTCCGAAACCCCGACTGGCAAAGGACGGTACGCGCCATCAGCACAGCGCAAGCCCCGGCCGACGCGGTCCGCTCCGCCGACGGGCAGGCCGCGGTCATCCATACCGAGGACCTGACCAAGGTCTACGCGGGTACCGACTTCGCCGCGGTCGACAAGCTCAACCTGGACGTCTACGCGGGGGAGATATTCGGCCTGCTCGGCCCGAACGGGGCCGGAAAGACGACCACCGCCGGCATGCTCACCACCAGGGTCGTGCCGACCTCGGGCCGGGCGCTGCTGGCCGGGATCGACGTGGCCGCTCACCCGGCGCTGGCCAAGCAGGTCAGCGGCATCGTCTCGCAGCAGAACACGCTGGACCGGCAGCTCACCGTCTGGGAGAACCTGTACTTTCACGGCCGGCTCTTCGGCATGGGCGCGCGGGAGTCCCGGCAGGTCGCCGACGCGCTGCTCGAGCAGTTCCAGCTGTCGAAGTGGGCCAAGGCATCGGTATACGCCCTGTCGGGCGGGATGGCGCAGCGGCTCATGGTGGCCAGGGCGATCTTCCACCGGCCCTCGGTGCTGTTCCTCGACGAGCCGACCGCGGGGCTGGACCCGCAGAGCCGGCTGGCGCTGTGGGACCTGCTCGGCGAGCTGCACCGGGCTGGCCAGACGATCATGCTGACCACGCACTACATGGAGGAAGCCGACCGGCTCTGCGACCGGGTCGCGATCATGGATCACGGGCGCATCCTCGCGCTGGACACCCCGGCCGCGCTCAAGCAGAGCGTCGGCGCGGACACCGTGGTCACCATCAAGGCGGCCGGTGACCTGGCCAGGCTCGCCGAGCAACTGGGCGCGGACCTGGACGGCGTGACCAGGACCCGTCAGGTGGACGGTGGCATTCAGCTGCACATGCAGGGCTCGGAACGGCTGATCCCGCGGATCGTGCTTTCGGCCGAGCGCGGCGGCTTCGACCTGGCCGACGTGTCGGTGGCCGAGCCGACTCTGGAGACCGTCTTTATCAACCTCACCGGTAAGGAGCTGAGGGACTGATGGCGACCCCCGTCACCTCGCAGGCGTCGCAGCCTGCCCGGCCAGCCGGGGCCACGCTGGTACATATCGGCGGCGGACCGACCCGGTCGGTGGCCGTGGCCAGCTGGACGGCGCTGGGGGCCCTGCTGCTCCGGGACCTGGTGGTGCTGCGCAAGGACATCCGCACCTTCGTGCTGCGTACCCTGATCCAGCCGTTCCTGCTGTGCTTCGTGTTCCTGTACGTGTTCCCGAAGATCGGGCAGGGCATCGGCGGTCACGGCAGCGCCGCGCAGTCGGACTTCGCCACCATCCTGGTGCCCGGCGTGGTCGGCATCTCGGTGATGTTCCAGGGCGTGCAGTCCATCGCGCTAGCGATGTCGCAGGAGTTCGGCTTCACCAGGGAGATCGAGGACCGGGTGCAGGCGCCGTGCCCGATCTGGCTGGTAGCGGTGGCCAAGGTCCTCTCCGGCGCGGCTCAGGGTGTGCTGTCGGCCATCATCGTGCTGCCGATCGCAGCCGTCGTGCACGCGCCCGGCGTGCGGGCCCACCTCACCCTCCACTGGCTGCTGATCCTGACCTTCGTCCCGCTGGCCTGCATCGCGATGGCCGGTCTCGGGCTGGTGCTCGGCACCAGCTTCGAGCCGCGGAACATCGGCCTGATGTTCGGCTTCATCATCCTGCCGATCACGTTCCTCGGCGGGACCTATTATTCGTGGACGAAGCTGGCGCCTGTCACCATCGGCGGCTGGCACTGGCTGCAGACGATCGTGCTGATCAACCCGCTGATCTACGTTAACGAGGGGATGCGGGCCGCGTTCACCACGGCGCCGCACATGCACCTGTACGTGGTCTACCCGGTGGTCATCGGGTTCGGAGCGGTCTTCCTGACCATCGGGCTGCGCAATTTCCGCCGGCGGGTGCTCTCCTGAGCGTTAGCCGGGGGGACGTGGCGGCCCGGGGGCGTCCGTGCTGCGTTTGTGACGACAAGGGAGGGCAGGGACGCGTGTATAGTGCCTGGACATGTCGTCCGGCCGTGCTGGCCGGATCTGCTTGCCCTGGTCGTGGCGGCATCGGGCACGCCCCGACCTAGCCTGCTGATGGGGGCCTAGAGCCGTGTTTCACCGTCGGCCCGTCAGCCGCGCGCCATCGGGCTGGACCCGGTGGCAGGCGCTGGCGGGCATCGTCGCCCTGGTCGCGGTCTGCGCGGGCTGCGGCTCGTCGAGCAGCACCAGCGCCCCGCCGCCGCTGGGCCGTCCCACCTATGGCCCGATCCTGAACGTGGTGACGGCCGCGCAGATAATCGGCGGCCAGCCCCGCGGGCTTACGCAGTACTTCGCGGTCAGGAACCGCAGGGTCTATGCGGTGGCCTTCCTGGGCGATCTGCACGGGGCCACGCAAATGACCATGACCTGGTCGCGGCTCACCGGGCACGGCCTCCAGCCCCTGTTCAGCAGGCAGGTGCCGGTCACCAGCTACGGGCTGGCCTACACCGGGGGCCAGACCGGCGGCACCCTGCCGCTGGGCACCTACCAGGTCAGCGCCACTGTGGGCGGGGCCACCAGGTCCGTCGACTGGACCGTGTTCACGCCGCCGAACACGACCGGCGCGAACTTCGCCCATACGGCCAGCACGCTGCGGCCGGGCGAGAGCGGCTCGACTCCGCAGAGCATCCCGAAAATCCCCTGTCAGCAGGTGCTGAGCACGGTCTCGATGCCCAGCACCACCAACGTTCGCCTGGTGCTGTCCGCCTACTGCCCGCAGGACCGCCGTACCGGCCCTACCCGCGGCGCCCTGATCGCCACCATGGACCGCAACGCCGGCGAGTGGCTGATCGGCACGCTGCACCTCCAGCACGACGGGATGCTGACCGGCAGCTTCAGCCTCGACGTCTGCAGTCTCCCTGGCGGGACGAACCAGCCGGGGAAGTCGCTGTTCTACTCCTCCGTCGTCTACTTCGACGGCCTGGCCAGGAACTTCACCGGCGACTACGTCCTGCCGCCCGCGCACCTGGCGCCAGTGGTGATCATCAAGTCCAGCGTTCCCGCGGGTAGACGGGTGCATCCGGGCGAGAAGGTCGTTCTGAGCGTCACCGCGGCCGAGCCCGCCGCGCTCGGACCCGAGGTGGCCATCAGGTCGATCAGGATCACCGGGCCCTCCGGCGAGGTGGTCAAGTTCCGCCGCTTCCACAAGGCGCCGCCGGGCTGTGACGTGGCCTGGCTGCGCCGGACCATCCGCTTCACCTACACCGTGCCGGCGGGCGCGCCGGCGACCCTGACGCTGACCGCGTCGGCGATCGGCGCGCCTGCCCGTACCGGAACGGCGACAATCAGCTTCCCGGTAGCGGGCTGAGGTCAGCGGCTAGGTGTCCTGCGGATCCGGCTTAAGCTCCATCAGGGCTGTGGCCAGGTCGGTGGCGCAGGCACGGGCCACGGAGTCGACCACGCTCAGCGCCGGGTCGCCGCGCATCCAGGCGACGATCTGGCCGTCCGAAACTCCCAGCCGGCCGGCTAGTTCGCTGACCGATACTCCATGTCGCCGCATGATCATGCCAATGACCTGGCCGCCTGTCACGCTCCGATCGTAGCGGGGCGAGCTGGTTGTCCGATTCCCGGCCATGGCGTGGTCAGCCACGACCCGGCCGCCGCGCAGCGTCTGGGCCAGGAACGCCGGGTCCGTGCCGGACGGGTAGTTCAGCCCGGTACCCCTGACGAGCGCGGCCTCGTCGGCGTCGTCGGCCCCGTTCCGGTCCCTGACAACTACAGGAACCGTCAGCGGTCCCTGGCTCACGCTGACCCCCCGGGCCAGCTGACAGCGATCCTGGCGACCTGCGCCTGGAGTGGCTCGGCCGCGCTGAGCCGGTTGTCGACCTGCCGGTGCTCGACCGGCGGCGCGGACTCAAGCCGCATTCGCGTCGCGAACTCGTCGAACGCCGCGAGCTTCGCGGCGTCGCGCCGCGACCCGCGCAGTTCGAGGCGGCGGCGCAGCGTTGGCGCGTCCGATCGCACCCAGATCAGGCGCACCGGGCCGCCGCCCAGCTCGCTGACCCACGATTCCCACCGGCGCCCGTCGTGGATCTGCTCGGTGAACGGGCCCGAAAGCAGCACCGCACAGCCGTGGGCGCGGATCTCCCGCGCCGTGGCCGTCATGCCCTGGTACTCGTAGGGCTTGACGTGCTCGTCGTACCAGGACCCCTCACGTTCCCCGTGCGGGCGCCCGCCGGCCCTGAGCGTGGCCGCCACGAACTGCCCGTACATCGTGTCCTTGTCGAGCAGGGCGGGCGCGGGATCGAGCGCCGCCAGCAGCAGGGTCGCGACCGTGGACTTGCCGGCACCAGGAGGACCGGCCACCACCCACGCCGCCGCTGTGCCGACCCCGACCGTGTCGCCCATAGCCAGCGACATTACAACCGTGACCGTCCGGCGCCTTGACGATGCCTGCGGCCTGCGCCAGCCTGTGTCCATCCACCTACCGGGACGTGCTGGAGGGGAATGGCCTGGAGGCTTGACGGGAGATCGACGGCGTCGACGTCAGCGGCCTGAGCTTCGCGCTGTTCCTGGATACGCCGCCGGTGATGATCGACGGTAACTGGCGGGTGGGCGTCTACCTGGACGAGGCTGCCTCTGACAGCCAGGCCGAGCGGCTGGGCGCCGCGCTGGTCCTCGCCCTGGCCACGATCTGGTACCCATGGCTCGCACCCGGCCTGCACGCCGCGCCCCGGATGATGAGCTGACGCAGCCGACTACTGCCGCTTGTTGCCAGTCGCCGTGCGGGCCAGGATGCCGAGCGTCGCGCGCAGCGCCCCCGCGGAGATCACCGGGAAGATGCCCGCGTCGCGCCATTGCTGGCCGATGTCGGACCAGTCGTAGTAGGAGGTGACAAGCGTCCCGCCGTCCGCGGCGGGCTCCAGCCGGTAGCCGTAGACGTGCCCGATCGGCGGCTTGATGTTGCCCTCGATCGTCCACGCGATCTCGCGGCCCGGCTCGAACTCGGTGATCTTCACGGTCACGTCGTACTTGCCGAGCGGGTAGTCGTTGAGCGCCTCGCGGTCCATGTGCACGACGAAGCTGTCGCCGGCTGCGCTGACCGGCTCGCCCTCGGCCGACTGCAGCATGCCGGAACTGTCGATCGTCACGTGCCCCTGCGGATCGCGGAGGATCGCGAAGATGACGGCCGGCTCCGCCGCGATTGTCCGCTGTACCTCGATCCGGTCGGTTGTCATGACGTCATCCTGCCATGCGCGTGTGCCCGCTCATCAGCCGTGGCCGTTGCCGTGGCCTTGGCCGGAGGCTAGGGCCTTGGCCTTGGCCTTGGCCTTGGCCTTGGCCTTGGCCTTGGCCTTGGCCGGAGGCTAGGCCGACGGCTGGACCCGGCGGCCTGCCCGGCCGACCGGGCAGCCCGGCGAGCAGGGCCGCGCTCCGGTGAAGCCGCGTTTGGCCAGGGCGAGCGCGACCTCGGCGGCGACCTGGCACGGATGCTCGGTGACGTCGAGCCAGCCGTAGCGCAGCGTCAGGATGCCGTCGGCCGACGTCGCGTTGTCGCGGCGGATGTCGTCCCACCGCTTGTCGATGGTGTGGGTCGCGCGGCCGTCGAGTTCCACCACAGTGAGGTACTCCTCGTAGAAGCGGTCTCGGTAGGCCCTGCGGCTGCCAACACGGAACTCAGCCTGCCGGGCCCCGGCGGGCAGGCCGTGCGGGCGCTCAACGTCATGGTGGTAGCGGTATTCCAGGATGGAGTGCAGGCCCTCCGCGTCCGGGCTGAGTAGTTCGGCTAGGTCGGCCCGCCAGCGCATGCGCCGGCGTAAGGTCATGGCCTCGCGGAGCCGGTCCTGGGTGGTGAGCTTGCGGCCCAGCGCGCTGGTCACCCAGGCAACGGCGTCGTCAAGGCTGGCCGCCTCGCCCGCGAGATCGAGCACCGTCTCCTCGATCAGCGTCCGCGGCGGCCACGGCACCGGATGCCGCGCCTCCTCGCAGCGCACGGAGCGATGGATCACGATGCCGGGGACCGGTACGACTCGACGTTCAGATGGGACGGTGACGTGGATGAGTCGGTCGGGCTTGTCGGTCAGCCGGCTTAACTCGGCCGCGGTCTGGTGACTGAGCATCGCGCCGTCACCGGAGCTGAGCACGGCGGCCCAGAGCATGGCCGCGCGCGGCACCGGCCCGGAGAAGGTGGCATAGACCCCGTGATGGAGCCGCTGCCACTGCCCGCGCCGCACGCGTGCCGAGAGCGTGCGCTTGCCGATGCCGGCTGCGATGAGCTGGGCAGTGCTGAAAACGCCGTCCTGCCAAATGGCGTCTCGGTGCAGGGCGACGGGCAGGCCGTAGAACATGACCCCGAGAGTGCCGCACAGGCGACCAATTTGGTACTGCTAACGCCTCGCCTGTGGGTAACTCCGGGCCAACAACAGATCTTGGAGTATAAGTTGCCGGAAACGGGCACTAATCCTCCAAGATCATGGCTGCCGGGGCCGCTGCGGGGCTGCCGGGGCCGCTGCGGGGCTGCCGGGGCTGCCGGGGCCGCTGCGGGGCTGCCGGGGCCAGAATGGCCGCCTTAGTCCGGCAGGCGGAAGCCCTCGTCCGGCACCAGATCCGCCACGTCCATCTGTGCCTTCTGCAGTCGGCCCGAGTAATCCCAGTTCACCGACTGCCAGCGAGTGAACTGATCCAGGACCCACACACCGGACTGGCGGGATCCGTTCCCCGACTTGCCGTTGCCGCCGAACGGCAGGTGCGCCTCGGCCCCCGAGGTCGAGTTGTTGACGCTCACCATGCCGGCTCGCACGCCGCGGCGGAACGCGAACGCCTCGTCGGCCCGGCCCGTGTAGATGGAGGAGGACAGGCCGTAGCCGGGCGCATTGGCCAGCGCGATCGCCTGGTCGAGCGTGTCGTACTGCGTAACGGCCACCATCGGGCCGAAGGTCTCGTGCAGGAAGATCGCATCCTCGGGGCGGACGCCGGCCACGATCACCGGGTGGTAGAAGATGCCGGCGTCGGGGTCGCCGGCAAAGCCCGCGCGCGGGCTGGCCGACGTGATCCTGCCCAGCCCGCTGGAGCCCAGCACCGTGTGATGCGGCTGGATCCAGCCCAGGAACTCATCGAACCTGGCCGCGAACTTGGCGTCCAGCATCGGGCCGTAGAGGACATCTGCCGCCGGATCGCCGACCACAGCATGCCGGGTTGCCGCGTCGAAGCGGGCGAGAAACTCGTCATGAACGCTGGAGTGCGCGATCACCGTGCCGAGCGAGGTGCAGCGCTGCCCGGCGGTGCCGAACCCCGCGAACAGCGCCGCCTCGACGGCCAGGTCCAGGTCGGCGCTCGGCGTTACCACCATCGGGTTCTTGCCGCCGAGCTCCAGGCACGCCGACTGCAGGTGCCGTCCCGCGAGCTCGCCGATCGCGCCGCCGACCTCGCTCGACCCGGTGAACCCGATCTTGTCGACGTTCCCCTCCTGGAGCGCGCGCTCCAGGCCGGCGTAAGTCGCGGCGCCGTCGGCCTGCACCAGGTTCAGAACGCCGTCGGGCAGCCCGCCGCCGCGGCTGATGAGGTCGAAGAGCGCGGCGCCGCACGCGGGGGAGTAGTCGGCGGGCTTCCAGACCACCGCGTTGCCGCACAGCAGCGCGGGGATCAGGTACCAGGACGGCACGGCCACCGGGAAGTTGCCCGCCGTGATCACGGCTACCACGCCGACCGGGTTGCGGAAGGTGAAGAGCTGCTTGTCCGGCATCTCGCTTGGGACCGTCTGCCCGTACAGGCGGCGCCCCTCGCCGAGGAAGAAGTCGCAGGTGTCGACGATCTCACGCACCTCACCGAGCGCCTCGGAATAGGGCTTGCCGATCTCGCGGGTGACGAGCCGGGCCAGTGCCTCCGAGTTGGCCTCGACGAGCCGGCCGATGTGCGCGATCGCCCGGCCGCGCACGGGGGCGGGTACGTCGGCCCACGCGGCCTGGGCCTTGCGGGCCGCGCGAGCGGCGGCGGCGAAGGTCTCGGCGTCGCCGAGCGCGACCTCCGCGACCACGTCACTGGTACGGGCGGGGTTAGTGGAGGAGATGATGCCAGCCGGGGAACCGGGCGCCGGTACCCCGGCGATGATCGACGTGAGACTGCGGCTCATCCAATTCCTCCCTGCCGGCCGACGCGCACGCGACCCTACACCTCCCGGTCGCGCCTCAAAACTTTGCACTACAAAGCATTGACTTTGCACTGCAAAGCAACATAGCTTTGAACTACAAAGTAAGGCTCACAAGGAGCACTGGAGGAACAATGAAGCCCTACTTCCTCTCCCATCCGATCGGCATCGTGTACTTCCTCGTACTGGCAACCTGGTACGGCCTGGAGATCAGGCAGTACATCCGGCAGCGCGCGCGGCGGGCAGTCGCGGGGGCCGACTCGCAGGGCTTCTGGGCAGCCTTCTGGATCGCCGTCTCCGCCGCAGTGGTGATGCTGCTGGCTGCTCCGTCGCTCGTGCCGGCCGCCGAGATCGGGCACGCAGGCACGCTGTTCGCCGTCGGCCTGGCGATGCTGGTGGCTGGCGTGGCGGTGCGCGTGTGGTCCTTCGAGACGCTCGGCAAGTACTTCACCTTTACCGTCAAGGTCAGTCCCGACCAGCCGGTGGTGACGGCCGGCCCGTACCGGGTGCTGCGCCACCCCGGCTACGCCGGCGCCCTGCTGGCCACGATGGCGATCGGCGTGCTGTACGGCAACTGGGTCAGCCTGGCCACGCTCGCAGTGCTGTTCACCGCGATCGTCGTCTGGCGCATCGTCATCGAGGAGCGCGCGCTGCTGGCCGCGCTCGCGGACACCTACGGCGGCTACGCCGCGCACCACAAGCGGCTGGTCCCGCTGGTGTGGTAACCCGTCCGCCTGGCCCGGACACGAAGACGGCGCAGCCGCCCGGTGTCCGGGTTCGCGGCGTGAGGCGGGATGGAACTCAGGATTTCGACTAAACGAAGGGTTGCCGCCATGGACGAGGAATCAGGTCAGGAAACCGAACTTGATGCGCAGGCCGCCGTTGCCATCATGCAAGCCGCGCAGAAGCGAGCCCGGCGCGAGCTGGCGGTGAGCCAGCCCGTGATGCTGGCGGCGTGGGGAGCCATTTACATCATCGCCTACGGCGCGCTCTGGCTGTCGGTTCGCGGGCAGCGACCGTACAGCGGGCCCACGTCCGGCGTGGCCTCGGCGGTCAGCATTTTCGCGCTGATTGCACTCACCGTCACGGCCGCGGTGGTCGCCAGGGCATCGAGTGGCGTCGGCGGGCGCAGGTCGGAGCAGCGCCGTCTCTACTACCTGGCGCTTTCTGTCGGCATCGTGGGCGCGTTCGTGCTCGAGGCCGCGCTGGATAATGGCGGCGCCAGCCGGGCGGTGATCGGGCTGATCGGCGCCTCCGGGCCGGTACTGGCGACGGGCATTGCCTACATGGCCGGGTCCGCCATCGACGTGGCCTGGCCGGTGTTCGGGCTCGGGGCCTGGCTGGTGGTGACCGCGGCGGGCAGCGCATTTGCGGGCCCGGTGGGTGTGTGGCTGGCCGACGGCCTGTCCGGAGGGCTGGCGTTCCTGTTGACGGCGATCATCAGCTGGCGGTGGGCGCACGGTGAACGAGGAGCTTGATCCGGTCATCCACGCGCCAGCCCGGCTGCGCATCGCGGTGACGCTGGCGACGCTCAGGGACGGCGAGGACCTATCGTTCACCCGGCTGCAGGAGATCATCGGGCTTACGCCGGGCAATCTCATCACCCACCTGCGCAAGCTAGAGGACGCCGGGTACGTCACGACCGTCAAGTCGGGCAGCGGGGTGACCGCGCGGACCGCGGTGTCGCTGACCGCCGAGGGGCGGGCGGCCCTGGAGAAGTACACGACCGTGCTGCGTCAGCTACTCGACTCTGCGAGTTCGGACTAGGCCGGGGCGGACTGGCGCGGCGTTCCCCGCTGCGGGTGCGCCCGCCATGACCGGCCCTGCATCGCGGCCGGGCAGGCCGCGTCGCCATTAACACCGAACTGCGGCCACTAGCCGGATTTGCCCGTCTATTTCGGGCATAGATCGCCGCACGGACGCCTAGGTGCGGCACTGCAATCTGGCTGCAAGAGCCGGGTGCGACCGTTCTGAGAACGAGCTGACCTGCACGCTAGGAGGAGTGATGGGACAGGCACCGGCGGTAGATACGTTCCTGGACGCGATCGAGCTCGCAACGATAGCGGGCTGCGATGTGTGGAGCGACGACGCGATCCTTGACGCGACCGTGCCCAACTGGCGGCTGCGAGTCAGCGGTCCCGAGGCAATCCGGGCCGAGTACGGGCGGTGGTTCGCCGACCGCGCCATCTTTGAGGATCTGCATCGGCACGAGGTACCGGGCACCGGCGAGATCATCGAGTACACGCTGCGGTGGACGGAGAACGGCGTGCCGCACGCGGCCCACCACATGCACTTGCTGACCGTGCGCGATGATCGGATCGTGTCGGACCTGGTGTTCTGCGGGGGCCGCTGGCCGGCCACGTTGCTGGCCGAGATGGAGGCCGCCCATGGCTGAGGCGCGGTCAACTGAGGCACGGGCGACCCAGGCGCGGGCCGACTCGCCCGGCCTGCCCGATCTGGGCGGGTTGGCCGGGTTGCTCGCAGCCGCGACCGTGCGCGAGCCGCTGGCGGACGCTCCGGGCAAGTCGGGTGCGCGGCTCGAGCGAGTCGAGATCGACGGCCGCCGTTACGTGCTGAAGCATCTTGATCTGGCGGCCGACTGGACCATGCGGGCGTCGGGCAGCCTTCGGGGCGTACCGCTCGAACTCTGGGAACGCGGCCTGCTGAGCCGGCTGCCCGACTGCATCAATCAGCCGATCGTGGCCGTCGGCCGGGCGCCGGCGGCCGATGACCGTGCGCGCCCGGCCGGCGGCTGTGCGGTGCTGATGCACGACGTGTCTGACTGGCTCGTACCCGCGACCGACGAGCCGATCGCGCTGCGCCAGCATCAGGATTTCCTGCGCCACATGGCGGCCATGCACGCGGCGTACTGGGACTGCGGAAGCGAGTGCGAGGTCGTGCCCGTCATGCACCGCTATCTGGAGCTGTCGCCGTGGCTGGCCGAGGCGGAGGCAGCCGTGCGGTCCGAGCACGTCGTTCCCCGCCTCGTCGGCAAGGGCTGGCGGCTGCTGCCGGAAGTCGCGCCGACGGCAGCCGCAGTGGTCAGCCCGCTGGCCCGTGACCCCGGACCGCTGATCCTCGCGCTGGCCTATACGCCGCAGACGTTCGTGCACAGCAACTGGAAGCTGGACAACCTGGGGACAGACGACGCCGGACGGACGGTGGTGCTGGATTGGGAGCAGCCGGGGCGCGGCGCCGCGCTGAGTGACCTGGCCTGGTACCTGGCGATCAACTGCCGACGGCTGCCGCAGGCGAAGGAGGCGTCGATCGAGGTTTACCGCCAGGCCCTGGAGTCCTGCGGCATCGAAACCGCGCCCTGGTGGGAACGGCAGCTGACCCTGTCCCTGCTCGGCGCCCTCGTGCAGTTCGGCTGGGAGAAGGCGCTGGGCGGTTACGACGAGGAGCTGGCATGGTGGGAGACCTGGGCGGTCCGGGCGGTCCCGCTGCTGGCCTGACCGGGCGGGTGCGGGCAGCCTATGACGCCGGTGCTGACGGTTGGGACGCCGGTCCCGGCCCGATGTATCGCGACCTGGCCCGTGCGCTCGTTGCAAGCGCGCCCGTGCCGGTGGCGGGCGCGAGCGTGCTGGATCTTGGCGCCGGCACCGGCGCGGTCGGCGCCGCCGCGCTATCCGCCGGTGCGGCGCGGGTGGTGGCGGCCGACTCGCCCACATCCGGGTTCGCGTCGTCGCCGCACCGACGTCGGTCACAACGCCGGCCCAGCTCGCCGCCTGGCGGCTCGGAATGGCGCACGTAGCACCATTCGTGGCGGGCCTGGCGCCGGGCCAGAGGGCGGTGCTGCAGCAGGCGGCGGAATCGGCGGTCGCCCGCAGTGGTGCCGGTGCG
>JASHOV010000188.1 GCA_030038495.1 Streptosporangiaceae bacterium | reverse complement strand
GGCGGCTCGGGCAGCGGAGCCAGGCCACCGCCCGAGCCTGCCCCACCCGCGCTGGCGTCGCCCGGCAGCCGATATGGGCCGGGCAGGTACTCGCCAGCTGGGTAGTCGGCGGGCTCGTACTGGCCGGGCGGGTACTCGCGGTGCGGGTACCCGGCGGGCTGAGGCAGGCCGACATCCGGCCCCTGCCAGCCGGCCGGGGCAGTGTCCCCGCCGTCTGCATGGTCCGGCTGCGATTCCACACCGGAAGCCTACGGCCTATACCGGGCGTCTGGGGCGACCCTGCAGCCTGGCTACGGTGCGGTTGGGAGCGGGCCAGGACGGCCTCAGATAGCGGTAATCGAGAGAACGGAGGCTCGGGCCAACCCGGTATCTCGAACGTTTGCGTGATTAGTGTCGCGCCAACAGCACAAACGGCGCACACGTTGCCGCGCCGCGCTCAAGACTGCCGACGCGAACCAGGACGGAATCGGATACACCGGACGCGGCCTCGGCGAGTCGAGCGCCGACGATGCGGTTCAGGGCGGCTCAGTACGTCGGCAGGCTCGGGTCCACCTGGCTAACCCAGGCCAGCACACCGCCGCCGACGTGCACCGCGTCGGAGAAGCCCGCGTTCTTCACCACGGCCAGCGCTTCCGCGCTGCGCGCCCCGCTCTTGCAGTGCAGCACAATGCGCTGGTCCTGCGGCAGCCGCTCCAGGGCCGCCCCGGTCAGGAACTGGTCCTTCGGGATCAGCACCGAGCCGGGAATCGACACGATCTCGTACTCGTTCGGCTCCCGCACGTCGACCAGGAAGATGTTGTCGCCGTTGTCCAGCATGGTCTTCAGCTCGGTGGCGGTGATCGTGGAGCCGGAGGCGGCCTGCTGGGCATCCTCGGACACGACCCCGCAGAACGCGTCGTAGTCGATCAGCTTGGTGATCGTCGGGTTCTTCCCGCAGATCACGCACTCGGGGTCTTTCCGCACCCGGACCGTGCGGTAATTCATCTCCAGGGCGTCATAGATCATCAGGCGCCCGGCCAGGCTGTCGCCCACGCCGGTGATGAGCTTGATCGCCTCGTTCACCTGGATCGAGCCGATGGAGGCGCACAGCACGCCGAGGACACCGCCTTCGGCGCAGGACGGCACCATGCCCGGCGGGGGCGGGTCGGGATACAGGCACCGGTAGCAGGGACCGTACTCGGCCCAGAACACGCTGGCCTGCCCGTCGAACCTGAAGATCGACCCCCATACGTACGGCTTGCCGAGCAGCACGCACGCGTCGTTGACGAGGTACCGCGTGGCGAAGTTGTCCGTACCATCCACTATGAGATCAAACTGGGCGAAGATCTCCATAGCGTTCTCAGTGCTGAGCGGCTCCTCGTACAGGACCACGTTCACATAGGGGTTGATCTCGGCGATGCTGTCCCGTGCCGACTCCGCCTTGGGCCGTCCGATGTCGGACTGCCCGTGGATCACCTGCCGCTGCAGGTTCGACTCGTCCACGGTGTCGAAATCGATGACACCCAGCGTCCCCACCCCCGCCGCGGCCAGGTAGAGCAGGGCTGGCGATCCGAGGCCCCCCGCGCCCACGCACAGCACCTTCGCGTTCTTCAGCCGCTTCTGGCCGGTCATCCCTATCTCCGGGATGATCAGGTGACGTGAGTAGCGCTTGACCTCGTCCACTGTGAGATCGGCGGCCGGCTCCACGAGCGGTGGCAATGACACTGATGGCTCCATGTTCTCGATGCGGTACCAGTACGCAAGAACCAGGTCGCCGCCCGCGGCATTCCGCTGCCGGAAATGTCACCGGCGCCGAGTACAACTCCAGACATGGAGCAGAACCCGCCTCCCGGCTTATCCCCGCGCGAACCTGAGGTCCCCGCCGGGCCCGTCGTGATACCCATGCTGCCAACCCGGCGCCGGCCCGCTGGCCGCCGGGCACCGCTTCCCGATCCGATGGCGGCCGATCCGCCCGCACTACATCGCGTGCCCGTGCCGGACTCGCTTCCCCCCTATGACGGGGAACGAGGGCCCAGGACCAGCCGCTCCGATCAGACTGAGCACAAGCCGGGCAGGCCGGCGCCGGCCGGACCGGTCCTCACGCCCAGGGCCGTACCGGGCCGCGGCGGCTGGCCGAGCCAGTTCGCCCAGGTCCTGGCCGAGACACTGGCCGGGTCCAGGCCCGCCCAGCAGCTAGCGCCGTGGACGACCGAGCAGACCCAGCAGCGGATCCGGGAGCTCGGCCCGATGATGGCGACAGGCCAGCGGCCGAGGGTACGCCGGGTGATGACGTCGACACCGGCCGCGAACGTACTCGAGCTGACCGCGGTGGTGGGATTCGGGGCACGGGTCCGAGTCCTCGCGCTCCGGCTGGAGCGGGCCGACGACTGCACATCCGGCTGGCAGTGCACCGCGCTCGAGTCCGCCTGAGCTGGCAGGCCACCTGCGCCGCGTCCGGCCGATCGGTTGCCGCCGTGTGCCCCGTTCCCGGTCCTGGTCCCTACCTTCTAGCGGTTGCGGGGGTCACCGTGGCACTGCTTGAACTTCTTGCCGGAGCCGCACGGGCACGGCGCGTTCCTGCCCACGTTGGCGTACTCGGCGCTGCCGCCGCCCGTCGTCTTGTGCTGGGCCTGACCCGAGGCGTCCTCGTTGGGTGCGCTGTAGCTCAGCTGGCCGGGCCGCTTGGGCCGGGCCAGGCCGCGCGCGAGGCCGGCCGGGAGCGCCTCAGCGCCGTCCCCGTTTGCCGATTCCTGGCTCGCGGTCGCGCCCTGCCGGGCGGGCGGACGCGGCTGGGTCTGCTGGGCCTGCTGGCGCGGCTGG
>JASHOV010000187.1 GCA_030038495.1 Streptosporangiaceae bacterium | reverse complement strand
CCGGTGACAGTACGCGGCGTCGCATGGCTCGCAGAAACCCGCGTCGTCGTACAAGCCGGCCGTGTGTACCTGCTGGAAGCCGTACGGCCGCCGGAACGCCCCGATGATGACCTGCGCGCGGTCGGCGCTGATCGGATCGCCGATCCAGCCATTCCCGGCGGTGACACCGGCGAACATCAGGTACCACTGCGCCGGATCGCGGTACTGCTCGAAGGACTGGCGGTGCTTACGGCTCCACCGCCGCCAGCGGGCCGGAAGCTGGCCGGGCGCCACGACCTCGATCCGTGTCGCGACCTCACCGCAGGTCGCGCACAGCGGTTCCGCCAGGATCCCGATGGCCATGCAGTCCAGTATCCGCGACCGCGCCGATCGCGTCAGCGCCCGACGGCAGGCGAGCCCGGGTACCCGGCCAGCCACGGGCCGGTCACGCTGGCCGGGTCCCTCGCGATCTCGCCTCGCGTGCCCGAGGGCGCGGGCCCGCCTCCGCGAGCGGGTTGTCACGCCGTCCTGGTCGCGAGACCGGGTCAGGCCGGCTCGCGCCACAGCTTGATGATGGCGACGACCAAGACCGCGAGCGCCGGCACGAAGAGCAAGCCGGTGTGCCTGACTGCGCCGATGATCCCCGCTACCAGCACGATCAGTGTGGCGACAGCCGCCAGCCTGGCCAGGCGGGCGGGCAGGAACGCCATGCCCGCGGCGAGAGGCGCCGGAGCGATGGCCAAAAGCAGCATCGCCCAGGTGGCGGGGGCCGGATCTGCCGACAACAGCGCGGAGATCGTGATGATCTGGGCGGCGCCGGACAGCAGCATGGCGCCACGGCGCCACGGCCAGCTGGGAATCGTGGCTCGCCTTGCTTCCCGTGCCGAGGTCAGCAGAGCGGGTGTGGTGCTTGTGGGCACATCTGGCTGCGCGGTCATCGAAGCCTCCTGCGGCGCGTACGGACATTCCGCGCCGACCAGGCTTCCCGGCACACCTAATCAGACCTTAGACTCCGGCCCGCCGGCTGCCAATAGCCGGCCCCCGCCGACGACGATCGGCTAGCCGCCGTCCATTGCCGCTGCGGTGCCCGGTCCTGCGACTCTCCGGTTGCGCTGCCAGGCGGCCCAGCCGCGGCCGATGCCGTAGGACACAGCGCCGAGGATGCCGACGAAGAATCCGACGGGCCAGTTGTACTGGTAGGACAGCGCGATCGCGACCCACACCGTGGCCAGGGCGATCAGCACGGACAGCAGCATGGCCAGGACGGGCCTGCTGGTGAGGGACCGGGCGGCGGCGGGCGGGCCGATCATAAGGCTGAAGATGAGCAGGGCGCCGACGACAGGCACGGTCATGGTCGTCGCGAGAGCGACGACGAGCAGGAAGCACATCTCGATGCGGTGGCTGCGGATGCCCCTGGCTTCGGCTACTTCCGGGGTGATGGACGACAGCATGAGCGGCCGGTAGATGACCGCGATCGCGGCGATGCAGGCGATGCCCAGCAGCGTCGTGGGCAGGATCTCGTTGGTGCTCACGCCGAGGATCTCGCCGAACAGCAGGGAGTAGATCGCTCCCTCGTACTCGATAGTCCTGGACAGGAAGGCGGCACCAACGGCGAGCATCATGACCAGCGCCAGGGCCGTCGCGACATCGTGGCGGCCGCGGCGGCTCATGGCGCCGATCCCGAGAGCGCCGAGCACCGCGAAAACGGCCAGGCCGATGAAGGTGCTGATGCCCAGCAGGGCGGCGCCGGCCGCGCCGGCGAACGCGCCCTTGGGAATGGCGTGGGCGGGGAACGCCGAGCCGCGCAGCACGACGAAGTAGCCGACCACGCCGGCGATCACGGCGACGATCGTCGCGGTGAGCCAGGCGTTCATCATGAAGCTCGCGAACACGAGCCCTCCGTCCTGTGCGGCTGCGCCACGGTCATGCCGGGATCCTCTCGCGGTCGGCGGCGGCAGCCGGGGCAGCAGGCGCCCGCCTGCCGCGGACGGCGGCCCTGGCCGCGGGCAGTCCGGAGGCCAGGTACACGAGGAAGATGACGGCGACGATGAAGAAGCTGACCGGCAGGCCGAGGTGGGACGATCCCCAGTAGTAGCTGTCGTAAGCGAGCAGGACGCCAAGCCAGGTGGCGAGCACGCCGATCAGGCACGCGAGGCTAACCGCCCGTCCGACCCTCCTGGTGAGGCGAAGGGCCGCCGCGGCCGGGCCGATCAGCAGGGCGGTGGACAGGATGGCCCCGATGGCCAGGGACGACAGCCCGACCGAGACGGCCAGGGCCAGCATGTACAGCACGCCGACCAGGCGAACCGGCACCCCGCGCGCGGCGGCCATGTCGGGGCTGACGGTGGCGAGCAGCAGCGGCCTGCAGATGCTCGCCAGGCTGGCCAGCGCGACCGAGCCGAGGATGGCCACGGCCGGAACGGTGCCGCTGGTCGTGGTGAAGATGGAGCCGAACAGGATCGTCTGGGTTGCGCCGGTGATCGCCCCGGTGACGCTGGTGAGGTAGAGGAACAGCGCGGACAGGCCGATGGCGGCGCCGAGCACGACGCCGGTCGCGAGATCCCGTCCACGCAGCCGCCGGACTCCGATCGTGTCCATCGCGGCCGCCCCGACGATGCCCAGGCCCACGAACCCGGCGACCGGGCTCAGCCCGGCCAGCAGCGCGCCGGATCCGCCGGCCGCGGAGACGTCACCGAGCGCGTGGCCAGCGAAGGACTGGCCGCGCATGACGGTGAACACTCCGGTGACCGCGGAGACTATCGCGACGAGGCCCCCGATCGTGACGGCAATGTGGACCTGCGGGCTGGCGAAGAACCCTGGCTCGAAGATGGCGGAGTACAGCTGGTGCATAGCCGGGTCAGCCCGCCTCGGCTCCGGGGCTCACGGCCAGGGCCGCCTCCTCGCCTGCAGCGCCGGCCACGACCAGGATCCGCCCGTGCACGCGCAGCACCTCGACATGGTGGCCGTACAGACGGCTGAGCACCTCGGTGGTGACGACCTCGTCGGCAGGCCCGCTCGCCGCGCGGCCTCCGGCCAGGTAGACGACCCGGTCCATCACCGGCAGCAGCGGGTTCATCTCGTGCGCGGACAGCAGCACGGCGATCTGCTGCTCCCTGGCGATCCTGGCGAGCAGGCCGACGATCTCCTGCCCGCTGCGCAGGTCGAGATTGGCCAGCGGCTCGTCCAGCAGCAGCAGCCGGGGCCGGCTGATCAGTGCGTGCGCGATCAGCACTCGCTGCTGCTCGCCGCCCGACAGGTTGCCGACCCGCGCGTCGGCGAAACGCTCGGCGTCGACCGCGTGCAGCATCTCGGCGACCGCCTGGCCGCGCTGCTTCGACGGCAGCCGCAGGCCATAGCGGTTGCCATCAAGGCCGAGCGCGACCAGGTCCCTGGCCCGCATCGGCATGTCCGGGTCGAGCAGCACCTTCTGCGGAACGTAGCCGACGGGCTGGGCGCGCAGGGAACGTGGCCGGCCCAGGACGGCCACGTTCCCTTCCGTCGGCCGCTGCAGGCCCAGGATCACCCGCAGCAGTGTCGTCTTGCCCGCTCCGTTGGGGCCGATCAGCCCGGTGAATTCCCCGGCCCCGATGGTGAAGCTGACCTCATCCAGGATCTGGCGTCCGGACAGCGTCACGCTGACGCCGCCGACCGCCAGGATCTCCGACGTCAGCATGCCGCCCCGTGCCTCTTCTCTCGTCACAGCTTCTGGGTGGAGATCTTGTCGGCCACGGCCTTGGTCAGGGCGTTCACCTCGGCGAGCATCCACGACTGGTAGTCATAGCCCGGCGTGGGCATCGTCTCGTAGACGCCAACGATGGGGATACCTGCCTTCCTCGATGCCTCGAGGAAGGATTTGGTCAGGGCGTCCGTCACCTGCTGGTTGTAGGCGAACACCTTCACCTTGTTGCTGGCAAACAAGTCGTTCTGGATGGTGATGTCCTGGGGCGACGGGTCATTGCCGTCCATGATCGCCTTCTGCAGGCTGAACGGCGTCAGGATGTTGAACCCCATCGCCTCCAGCATGTAATTGGCGACCGGCTCAGTGACGGCGATCGGGGTCTTGTCATATTTCGCCTTGAAGGCCGCGATTGCCGCATGCCACGGTTCGAGCGAAGCGCTGAACTTGTCCGCATTGGCGTGGAAATACGTTGCCTGCGCCGGGTGCAGCGCGGAGAGGTCGTCGGCGATCGCTTTCGCGACGACCGGCATCGTTTTTGGTTCGTACCAGAGATGTGGGTTAGCCGTATCGTCCGGCAGCCCGAGCAGCTTCTGGACGTTGATCAC
>JASHOV010000186.1 GCA_030038495.1 Streptosporangiaceae bacterium | reverse complement strand
ACTTATCCGGCAACTCGGCCAGAAACGTTACTACGAACGCGATGCCGGTCACCGCGAGGTAATGCATGAGGCCTTCTCCCGATCGAGGTTCCGACCGGGATCTGAGCTGAGACCTCGGCCGTGTGCGTTCGACAGCCGAAGGTCTCGTCCACCACATCTGTGGCTCGGTGGCCGGGCGCGAATGCGCCGGTATGTCGGCCAGCCAACGAGGGACTACTCCCCTTCACTTACAAGTTTACCAGGGCCAACTCCAGCCGGGCGCGATGGCGAAGGGCTAGGTGCCCAGCGCGGCCAGGAAGGAGGGGAGCAGGCCGTGAGGATCGTCGATCGCGGCCGAGCCTGCCGCGAGCAGCTGCTCGGCGGTCGTGCGCCGGTACACCAGTTGACGCCAGGACTTCACGGTGCCCGTGAAGCGCACGTCCCACTCCGAGGCGCCCCCGGCCTCGATCGACAGCGACTCGCCTGTGGCCCGGACCTTCCAGTGGCGGGGTGTGGCGTCGGTGACTTCCAGGGCGAGCAGCAGCGGCGAGCCGAGCGTGCCCGGCCGGTAGGCGTCCTTCAGCGCGTCAACCAGCCAGCCGAAGATCTGAGTCGGGTCGAAGCGCTCCTCCAGAGTGTCGTATTCGATCTGTGTCTGGCTGAAGTGCCGCCGGGATGGCGACACTCGCGCGTATTCGCCGCGGGCTCTGAAGGTGACCTGACCGGATTGATCGTTCAAGCCTTCCAGGCTCACGGTTACCGTCCGCTCGGTGACCGATTCTGCCCGCGCCCGGACCGTTAGCAGCTGGGATGTGAAGGTCGGGGCGAGATAGTCGACCGTCATCTGCCGGGTCACCGCGGCCCTGCCCCCCTGCTGCGCGGCCACAAATCCCATGACGTGGTCAGCCAGCGCGGCCAGAAACCCGCCGTGCGCGATCGCCGGAGCGGCCTGCATCGCGCCGGGCACGACGAGCTCGAGGATGGCCTCCCCGGCGTCCCAGCCGATCTCGAGGGCCAGCCCGCCCGCGACGGCCTCGTTCCCCGTTATCCAGGGGATCGCGTTGCTGTACCGCATGCGGGCATCTTCTCGCGCATTCGGAGCCGGCCGCGACAGCGAGCACCAGGCAAATTGAGTTGTGGTTCCTGCTGGCTGCTGGCACCCTGGATGGCCGCTGCCCGCCGGAAAGGCCGTGCGCGGCGGAGAAGGAGGCGGGGCGCGCGTGCGCAAGGCGGACATCACCGCCGGGCTTGTGGCCAGGCTCGTCGCGGAGCAGTTCCCGCGGTGGGCTGACCTGCCGGTCCGGCCCGTCGACCACGACGGGGTCGACAACACGAGCTTCCGTCTGGGCGACATGATGTCGGTGCGGCTGCCGAGCTCCGAGTACTACGTCGAGCAGGTGGACAAGGAGCACCGCTGGCTGCCGGTCCTCGGTCCGCAGCTGCCCCTGCCGATCCCGCAGCCCCTGGTCAGGGGCGTTCCCGGCTGCGGCTTTCCGCGGCCCTGGTCGGTGTACCGGTGGATCGAAGGCGAGCCGCTGATCGACGGTGACGTCACCGACTTGGCCACGTTCGCGGCCGACCTGGCCGACTTCCTCGTCGCGCTCTACAAGATCGACCCGACCGGCGGGCCCGGCCCCGGCATGCACAACTTCTTCCGCGGCGGGCCGCTGACCGTCTACGACCGCGAGACCCGTGACGCGCTCGCCGCGCTGAAGGGTGAGATCGACACCACCCGCGCGGCCGAGGTGTGGGAGACGGCGCTCCGGGCGACCTGGCTCGGGCCGCCAGTGTGGTTCCACGGCGACGCGCAGCCCGGCAACCTGATCGTTCAGGCCGGACGGCTCAGCGCTGTGATCGACTTCGGCACCTCGGGCGTCGGCGATCCGGCCTGCGACACGACGATCGCGTGGACGTTCCTGTCCGGCGAGAGCAGCCGCGTCTTTGCGCAGCGGCTGCCGTTCGACGAGGCGACGTGGGCTCGCGGTCGCGGCTGGGCGATCTGGAAGGCAATGATCGTCCTGGTCCGCGCCCTGCGCGATGATCCCCAAGATGCCGCCCACAGCAAGCGCGTCATCGACGCGATCCTCGCCGACCACGTCGCGGCGAGGTGACCGCGCGGGCCAGCGCGGCCGAGATGGCCGCACTCACCCGGTCCGGCCGGCTGACCGCCAGCGACCTGGTGGCCCGCGCGCTCGACGCGGTGGCCGAGCTTGATCCCGTTCTCCATTTCCTGGCCGAGGACTGGTCGGGGTCCGCGCTGAGCGAAGCCGGCCGTGTCGATGCGCTGCCGCCTAAGGACCGCGGCCCGGTGGCGGGCGTGCCGTTCCTGGCTAGGGCCGGGACGACGGCGAGGTCGCCCGTCGTCGGTCGGCTGATGGCGGCCGGAGCGATTGCCATCGGCGCCTCGACCAGGCCCGATCCGGCTGGCAGCTGGCTGACGGCTGGGCTCCCGGGCGGCCTGCCGGTCGGCCTGCAGGCGATTGCGGCCCACCATCGTGACGACCTCGCGGTCGCCGGTGCGATGCTCGGAGCGGCCGCGTTCCCGGACCCTCCGCTGTTCCCATCGTGGACGGCCAGGCTGGATTGACGGGAACGGCGGCCACCGTGCCGTCAGTGCGGATCGGTGCCTATGGTCAGCAGCTCGTCCGGCGCGTGATCGACCTGGAGGGTCGTGTGGTCGAGGCCGAACCGGTCGGCAAGCAGGCACTCAAGGTCGCGCCGTACGGCATGGCAGTCGGCCGGAGGGCGGACCAGGACGTGCGCGGACAGCGCGGGAAAGCCGCTGGTGATCAGCCAGACGTGCACGTCGTGCACGGACGCGACGCCCGGCTCGCTGGTGATCGCGGTCACGATGTCAGCCGGGGCAAAGCCTTCCGGCGCGGCCTCGAGCAGAATCCGCCCGGTCTCGCGGAGCAGCTTCCAGGCCGCGCACAGCATGAGACCGACGACGACCAGCGAGGCGATCGAGTCTGCTCGCTGGAAGCCGGTGAGGATGATGACGAGGCCGGCGACCAGGGTGCCAGCGAATCCGTAGAGATCGGTGACGATGTGCGCGAGGGCACCCCGGACATTGATCGAATTGCGGCTGGCCCTGGAGATCAGCCAGCTTGCGAGGACGTTGACCGCCACGCCCACGGCCGCGACGGTGACCACGATGCCGCCGTGAACGGTGACGGGATGGAACAAGCGCTCGATGGCCTGGAACGCGACGAGAGCGCTGACGACCAGCAGGGTGATGCCGTTTGCCTGCGCGGACAGGACCTCCGCGCGCTTGAACCCGAACGTCCACACTCCGGCCGCCGGCCTGCTGGCCAGCCGGATGGCCAGCAGGCTCGCGGCCAGCGCGCCGGCGTCGGTGAGCATGTGGCCAGCGTCGGCAAGCAGCGCCAGCGAGTGGGCCACGAACGCCAAGGTCACCTCGAAGGCCAGGAACGCCGTGATGAGGCAGAGCGCCATCCCGATGTACCGGGCGTCCGCGTCTGCGCCGAGCCCGTGAGCGTGACCCGAACCGCTGCCGTGGCCGGAACCGCTGGCGTCGTGGCCGTCGCCGGCCGGGTGACCGTGGTCGCCGGCCACGGTCGCGCCGTCAGTTCCCAGCGCGCGGGCCGACTCGGGGTGCTCGCCGCCGCAGTCGGTCACGAATCCCGCTCCGGGTGCATCGCCTGGGTGTGCTGGGCGTGCGTGAGCGCGATATCGAGCAGCACGCGCACGTGGGCATCATCGAGGCGGTAGTACATCATGCGGCCCTGCCGCCTGGGCGCAGAGACGATCCGGTGGGCCCGAAGCCAGCGGATGGCGTGACTGGCGGCGGACTCGCTCATACCCGACGCCGCGGCGAGGTCGCACACGCACATCTCCCCGCCCTCCAGCAAGGCGACCAGCAGACGGACCCGGTTCGGGTCGCCGAGCAGCGCGAACACGTCAGCTACCTGCTCTACATGCTCGGAAGCGGGCATCGCCGACTGAACCGCGGCGACTCGCTCCCGGTCCACCACCCGGACGAGGCAGGCATCGAAGTCGCTGATATCTGAACGTTCGCTCATACGTCTTACTGTACCCGCAAAACGGGAAGACTGCCGGGCCCACGGCCGGCGATGTCACACTCTCGGTCAGGGCGACGGCATGGTCTGCGCGGTACCGGAATCGCGCGCGGCCGCCGGCTGACCAGACGCACAGAGCAGGCGTCTGTGTGAATTAGGTAACACCAGGGTGTTACCTAATTCACACAGACGAAGGGCGGTGACGGCCGCGCTGGCAGAATGAGCCTTATGTCGGCATGGCGGACGGGACCAGAGTGAATTTCAGCGAGGAGCTGCGGCCCGCGGTGATCGCGGGTGATCTCACTGTCTCGTTCCGCCTCTGGCGGCGGCCGAAGGTCCGGGTCGGCGGCCGGTATCCGGTTGGGCCGGCCCAGATCGAGGTCGACTCGATCGAACTGGTGCCGTTCTCCTCCATTACGCCGCGCGACGTGCGCAGGGCGTGTGAGCCCGACCTGGAGACGCTGCGCCGCCGGACCGCGCACGCCGGCCCGGTCGACGCCGATACCGTC
>JASHOV010000185.1 GCA_030038495.1 Streptosporangiaceae bacterium | reverse complement strand
GCGCCCGCCGCCCACTCCTCGCATTCTTCGGGATCGGCGGCCGGCAAGTCCGCAGCCGGCTCTGCCTCCGCGGCTGCGCGGCACCGGCGCCATCACCACCACTTCCGGCGCTTCGACTGCTACGTCGCGGTTCCGCACCCGTCCGGGTCGCCGAGCGCGCACCCCTCCTGGTCGCCAAGCCCGCGCCCCTCGTGGTCGCCGAGCCCGCGCCCGTCCGCGTCTGGGACGCACGCGCCTCGCCCGATGTGCGCGCCGTTCCCGGCCGCAACCCACAAGCCCCGTCCGCACAAGCCGCGGCCGCAGCACAAGCCGCGGCCGCGTCGTCACTTCAAGCCGCACCCTCTCCCCTCCCGCCCGACTCCGAGCGTCTCCCCAACGCCAATGCCGAGCGCGTAGCTGGTGCGGCCACGCAGGGCAGCCCCGGTACCGCCGCAGCCCCCGGCGGCGGTGCCGGGGCTGCCGGTCGTCCGGGGCTGCCGGTCGTCCGGGGCTGCCGGTCGTCCGGGGCTGCGGCCACTTACATCCAGTCGGCGAACCGCGGCCAGGCCAGCAGCGTGTCGACCACCTCCGGCGGGCTGTCCGCCTCGGTCGCGGCCGACAGGGTGAACCGGCCGCGGTAGAACAGCAGCGGGTCGCCGGCGACGCACTCGCCCAGCTCGGTGACCCTGGCGATGACGATGAAGTGGTCACCCGCCTCGTGCACCGTCTCGACCGCGCACGACGCCCACGCCAGCACGTCCGCCAGGATCGGGGCGCCGTTGGCGGCGGGCGTCCAGCGCACCCCGTCGAACTTGTCCGGGGCGCTGACGCCAAACTTGCGGGCCAGGTCGCGCTGGCCCGCGGTCAGCACGTTCACCCCGAGCTGGCCGATGCGGGCGATCCGGGGCCAGGTCCCCGAGGTCTTGCCGGGGCAGAACAGCACCAGCGGCGGGTCCAGCGACAGGGCCGTGAAGGCCTGGCACGCGAACCCGACTGGCTCGCCTTCGTGCATGCCGGTGATCACGGTCACGCCGGTGGCGAAGTGGCCCAGCACCTGGCGGAAGCGCTGCGGGTCGGCCTCGCCGGCCGGTGGATGTACTGCCTGCGGGTCCATGGCACCAGTCTGCCGCGACGCCGTAACCGCACTCGCGCGGGACGCGCCCATCGGGGAGCTCAGTGCGCGCCGCCGGCGCTGAAGACGTGGCCCCACTGGCTCACGGCCGTCGACTCCCGCGCCACCCAGGTGCTGTCGTCCACCACGAGGCCGTCGGTGCCGTACTCGATGTCGAACCCGCCGGGCGTCCGCACGTAGAACGACACCATGAGATCGTTGGCGTGCCGCCCCAGCGTCGAGCTGAGCGGGGCCTTCCGCCGGGTGCAGCGGTCCAGCGCCCGGCCCACGTCGTCCAGGGTCGCGACCTCGATCATCAGGTGCACGATCCCGGCCGCGGGGCTCATCGGCGCGAGGGCCAGCGAATGATGCCGCCGGCAGCAGCCCAGGAACCGCATCCATACCTGGCCGCCGGGTCGGCCGAAGAACTCGCCCGGCATCCGCATCGAATCGCGGAGGCGGAAGCCGAGCAGGTCGGTGTAGAACGACAGCGTCTCCTGGTCGCCGACGACTGGCAGTACCACATGGCCCATGCCCTGGTCGCCGGTGACGAACTTGTTGCCGTACGGGCTGATCGCGGGGCGGTTGTCCAGGACCGCGCCGCAGAAGATCTCCAGCGAGTTCCCGGACGGGTCATCGGCGTGCAGCAGCCGACCGACCCTGCGATCCGCGAGCTCGGCATCGTCGGCCGTCTTGACGGGAACGTCGGCCGCGGTCAGTATGTGCGCGATTTCGGCCAGCGTTCGCTCGTCGGCCACCTCCCAGCCGGAGGCAAGCAGCCGGTCGCGCGTGCCCGGCACCACGACGAGCCGGGCCGGGAAGTCGTCCATCCGCAGGTAGACCGCCGACGGATCCGGCCCGCGACCCTCGGTCAGGCCGAGCACCTTCGTGCCGAACTCGCGCCACGCTGCGGTGTCGGTGGACTCGATCCGCAGATAGCCGAGCGAGCTGATCAGGCCGGTCATCGGGCGCCTCCCGACAGGAACCGCAGCGAGAGCTCATTGAACTCGTCGAACTTCTCCAGCTGGGCCCAGTGGCCGCAGCCGCCGAAGACGTGCAGCTGGGCGCGGCGCAGCTGCTTCAGCGCGATCAGCGCGCCGTCCAGCGGGTTCACCCGGTCCTCCCGGCCCCAGATCAGGAGGACCTCGTGCTTGACGCGGTGCGCCTCGCGCCAGAGCATGCCGTCCTCGGCGTGCTCGCCGAAGAACGACCCGCCCATCGCGATCATCGCGGCGAGGGCCGCGGGCGTGCTGGCCAGCGCGTACCGCTCGTCTATCAGCTCGTCGGTGATCAGGCGCTGGTCGTGCACCATGATCCGCAGGAACGCCTCCATCTTCGCCCGGCTCGGGCCTGGCGGTGCGCCGAACTCCATCAGCCGCCGCACGCCCTCGGTCGGGTCGGGGGCGAACACGTTCAGGGTCAGCCCGCCCGGGCCCATCAGCACCAGCCGCCCGGCCCGCTTGGGGTAGTTCAGGGCGAAGCGCAGTGCGGTGCCGCCGCCGAGCGAGTTGCCGATCAGGTGCACCTTGTCGATGCCAAGCTGGTCGAGCAGGCCGGCCAGCGCGTCCGCGGCGAGGGTGAAGAAGTTCGCGGTCGGCGGGCGCACGGCCGACTGGCCGTAGCCGGGCAGGTCCATCATCACGGTCCGGTAGTGCTCCGCGAACACCGGCAGGTTCCGGCCGAAGTTACTCCACGCCGAGGCGCCGGGTCCCCCCCCGTGCAGCATGGCGATGGTTCCCGCGTCGCCAGGCCCGTCGCCGACATGGGCCGGACTCGCGCCGGCCTCGTGATACCGCACCGCCAGCCCGCCGATCTCGACGATGTGGCTAGTCGACTCCGCATCGAGCGCCGACATAACGGTCATCGCACCCCTCCTGCTCGCCCGCCGATCGACATTTCACCGATTGTGCCCCCTGTTCTGGGCGTTTCATCCGATTTATGGGGTGCAGAATCGGTGAAATGCTGGGCGTGGGCGGCCATGACGTCGACGCTAGAACATCGCGTCGGCCGGGACAGGCAGGCCGAACTCGGCCCCGCCGTACATGGTCAGGGCCCGCTCCGGGTCGTTGATCGCGTGCACCCGGCCCGCGTGCGCGTCCCGCCAGAACCGCTGAATCGGGGTTCCGGTCTTCAGCGCCCGGCCGCCCGAGTTCTCGAACAGGCGGTCCACTGCGCGGATCGAGGCCGCCGTTCCCCGCACCTGGTCGCGCCGCACCCGCAGGCGCAGGCCGATCGGGATCTCCTCCCTGGCCCGCGCGTGATCCATCAGCTCGGCCATGTTCCGTTCCAGCGCGAGCCACGCGCTGTCGACCTCGGCCGCCGCCTCGGCGACGCGGACCTGGGCGTGCGGGTCCTGCGCCGCCTTCTGCCCGGCGTATGCGACCCGGACGCGCTCACGGGTATAGGCGACGTGCGCCTCGTAGGCGCCGGTCGCCATGCCGATGATCGGCGCGGTGATCCCGTAAGGGAACACCGACCCGTAGGGCAGCCGGAACAGGGCGCCGTGGTTCAGCTCCTGGCCGGGTACCACCAGCTTGGTCACGTCGATGAAGCTGAGCGAGCGATGCTCGGGGACGAACACGTCGCTGACCACGATGTCGTTGCTCCCGGTGCCGCGCAGGCCGACCGTGTCCCACACGTCCTCGATGGCGTAGTCGGAGCGGGGCAGCAGGAACGTGCGGAAATCGATGGGCCGGTTTTCCTGGTCCGTCACGATCTGGCCGAGCAGCACCCAGGTGGCGTGATCACAGCCGGAGGAGAAGCTCCACCGACCGCCGACCGTGTGGCCGCCGTCGACCGTGACCGCCTTTCCTGTCGGCGCATACGAGGAGGACATGCGGGTGGACTGGTCGCTGCCCCAGACGTCCTGCTGCGCCTGCGGGGTGAACAGGCCCAGGTGCCACGGGTGCACGCCGAGCACCGAGGAGACCCAGCCGGTCGACCCGCACGCGCTTGCGATTAGCCGCACGGCGGCATAGAAGGTCACGGGATCGGCCTCGTATCCTCCGAACGCGGCGGGCTGGAGCAGCCGGAAGAACCCGGTCCCCTCGAGGGCCTTGATCGAATCGGCCGACACGACCCGTGCGTCCTCGGTTTCCTGGGCTCGCTCGCGCAGCGTGGGGAGCAGTTCGCGCACCCCGGCGAGGACCTCGTGCCCGACGTTCTCAGCCACTACACCGAACCTCCTGATCGCCGCGACTGTAGCGCGCTGAACAATACCCCTAGACTAGAACATGTTCTACTCTAGGGGTAGCGACCATCAGGTGAGCTGCGGAGGAACTTGATGAACGACCGGAACGGAGTGCGGAGCATCGATGCCGGTGCGCCGCCGGCCAGGTTTGCCCGCGGCTGGCACTGCCTGGGGCTCGCTGAGCCGTTCCGCGACGGCAGCCCGCACGCGATCGAGGCGTTCGGCACCAAGCTGATGATCTACGCCGATAGCCGGGGCGACCTGCACGTGCTGGACGCGTACTGCAGGCACATGGGCGGTGACCTGAGCCGCGGCACGATCAAGGGCGACTCCGTCGCCTGCCCGTTCCACGACTGGCACTGGGGTGCCGATGGCAAGTGCACCAAGATCCCTTACTCGCGCCGGGTGCCGCCGGCCGCCAGGACCCGGTCCTGGCTGACGCTGGAGCAGAACCGGCATCTGTTCATCTGGCACGACCCGCAGGGGAACCCGCCGCCGCCCGAGGTAACGATCCCGCGGATAGACGGCGCCTACTCGCAGGAGTGGTCGGGCTGGACCTGGGACACGGTGGAGGTGGACGCGAACTGCCGCGAGGTCATCGACAACGTGGTCGACATGGCCCACTTCTTCTATATCCACTACGCGCTGCCGACCTACTTCAGGAACGTTTTCGAGGGCCACATCGCCTCGCAGTACCTGGACACCAGGTCACGGCGGGACATCGACGCCGAGACCGGCAAGACTGTTGCCTCAGCCACGGGCCCGCCAACCGCGGGTGGCGGCGCGCGCAACGGGACCGAGAGCGCGATCGGGCTGCACTCAGAGGCCTCGTACTACGGCCCCTCGTACATGATCGACTACCTGAACTACGACTACCACGGCACGCCGATGGACGCCGTGCTGATCAACACCCACTACCCGGTCACGCCGGACAAGTTCGTGCTGCAGTGGGGCGTGATCGTCAAGAAGCTGCCCGGCCTTTCGGCCGAGCAGGCAGATAAGGTCGCGCTGAGGTTCGCCAAGTTCGTCGGCCTCGGGTTCCGGCAGGACGTCGAGATCTGGGTGCACAAGAGCCGGGTCGACAACCCGCTCCTGTGCGCCGACGACGGCCCGGTATACCAGCTACGGCGCTGGTACGACCAGTTCTACCTCGACGTCGAGGACATCCCTGCGGACATGGTCGCCAGGCACGAGTTCGAGATCGACACCTCGCGCGCGCTCGAAGCCTGGGAAGCCGAGGTTGCCGCGAACCTGGCTGTGCGCCAGCCATGACCGGCCAGGGCGCGGCCGGAGCCGGGCCGGTGACCGCGGCGCGGCCGGACGAGCGGCAGTTCCGCTACTGCGAGGTCGCCTGCGAGGCGTGCGGAGCCGTGGTTCTGGCGGCCAAGTTCAGTTTTCAGCACACCAGCGTGCAGTGGGACGCCGCGGCCGTGCGCCAGTGC
>JASHOV010000184.1 GCA_030038495.1 Streptosporangiaceae bacterium | reverse complement strand
CGCCGCCGACCAGCGCGATCGTCAGCATGCCCAGCTCGCGCGCGGTCAGCAGGCCGGACAACACGCTCGCGCAGCTCCCGTCGGCGGAGATCCCGAGCGCGATGTCCGCGGGCTGAGCCAGGTACCGCAGCTGGTGGGAGAAGATGGCGGCCATCCCGGCCCGCGCGGCAATGCCGGTCACGGTCGCGACGTCCGAGGTCAGCGCGATCGCGGGCAGCGCCCGCTTGCCCACGATGACCGGATGCACGAACTCCACCGCGACATGCTGGGCGTCGGGGCTGCTGCCGCCGATCCCGAACACCACCAGCTTGCCGCCCCGGTGGAACCTGATCGCCATCTGATGGCACGCGGCCGCGACCTCGCTGGCTTGCTCGGCGAACTCGCGCACCGGCTGCTCGCGCCGCTGGAAAAGAGTCCCCACCGGGTCGCCGCGCAGCGAGGTCCGCTGCGGCTCGGCCAGCTGCGGTGCGGCCTGCTGCGGCTCGGCCTGCTGCGGTGCGGCCTGCTGGGCGGGGCGGTGGTCGGAGCTGGTCATGCCGCCGTCTCCTGCTCCCGCGCGGTCGACAGGTCGACCTGGACCTCCACGTCGACGACGTCCCTGACCTTCAGCGAGCCGAGGAAGGCGGAGTACGGCTTGATGCCGAAATCGGTCTGCCGGATCGAGGTCGTGGCCTGGTACTTCCCCGAGCCGGCCGACTGCACGTTGAGCTCGACCGGGGCGGTCTGGCCGGCCAGGCTGAGCGTCCCGCGCACGGTCCCGCCGCCATCGGCGACCGCTAACCCGTCACTTGTGTCCGGTCGCCGCTGAAACACGGTGGCGTTGAACTCGGCTTGCGGGAACCTGTCTGCCTTCAGCACGTTGCGCGCGGTGACGGCGATCTCCCGCCTGTCCCGGTCGGTGAGCGGCTTGAGGCCGCCGGTACCGTCCCTGACCAGGAGTGACCCCAGATCGACGGTGACCTTGAGGCTCACGGGAGCGAGATCCGCGGAGACAACCAGATCAGCCGACCAGCGCGCGACATCGATGATGAGGTCATGACCGGCCTGGGCGACCAGCCCTTCGCGGAAAGTCCGTAACGTGATGCGGCCCTTATCCATTCCGAACTGGTGGCGTCCCGCGTGAATCGCCATAGGAGAACCGTAGGACACATGTGGGGGCGCGTCCAGTGATCCGACTAGACAGGACTGGCCTTTTTCTGGAAGTGCCACACGCAATTGCGCGACCCATCGTCGTCTCTGCTACGGCAGGGGAACCTCGCCGAATACCTCCTGAATACGGCGCAGGTCCCGCATCCGCGGTTCGGTGGCGCCGCCAACCCAGCGGCTCACGGTCTTCACCGAGACTCCGAGCTGGCGAGCAGCCGCCTCCTGAGTGAGGCCCTGCGTGCGCAGCACGTCCTGCATCCAGTCGGCGAACGTCGGCGCGCTGTCCCGGCTGCCGGGGACGACAGGGCGCGGGCCTGACGGGCGCTCCGGTGCCGGCGTCACCGGACGGAGCCGCTCGGGCCTGGCCGCGGGCGGCGCCTCCCCCGCAGGCACCCTGTCGCCGGGTTCCGGCGCAGCGGCCTTCGTGTAGCTGACCGGGGGCCCGACCGCGACCGGCGATTGTATGACCTGGTCAGAGTGCAGCACGTCGACCTCGACGTGCTCGGGGAAGATACGGAACGCGACCTGGATCGACCCGTCCGGGCCCGCGGCGTCGAGCAGCGCGCGGAACACGGTCTCGCCGACCTCCCGTGTGCCCTCCTCGGTCAGCGGTGACTCGGCCAGGCAACGCCGGACGAAGTCGCGAATGTCCGGGATCGACGACGGGCGCGCGGTGAAGACCTGCGAGAGCACGACAACGGGCACGACCTCAATCGGACTACCCGCGGCTCCGTAGATAGGCTCCGCCACCGATTAATCTCCCTCTGCCCGTCCCCCAGCGTGCGGCACGGCGGGGTTCGTAGCCAATGTACGTGCTGCATGGCCGGACGGAAACCCCGTGCGCAAGATTTAGGCGGCCACGCCGCAGTTGTGGCCGGACGGTGGGAGATAAGAAGACGGTCAGAAATGACTGTTCCCGAATTGCGGCCTAATACCCAGAATTAGCGGAATTCAACCCTTCGCATGAGACATTTCTGTCCAGTGAAGTGCCTGGTAATCCTTGTCGGCGATTCCGGCCGGGTCTAGCATTGCCTGCGTCTGCGCATCACCGAAGGCGAGGTGCGTGTTGATCAAGTACATAGGCGCGGCCTCGCAGGCCATGGCCGCACGCGTGACGTCAAGCGCTGCATTATTACCCGGCGCGAGCCAGCCGGGCGTGGGCCAGCCCGGCGCTACGCAGCACAGCTCCCGTGGCCACCATCGCAACGACCGGGGAGCAGGCGCCCGGCATCCAGCCGATTCACAAGCGAGGAGGTGGCCTCGCTATGGCCACTAACACAGAAACGTCGCAGGGCGCCGAGGCCGCTGAGTCGCCGGTTCACATCCTGTGGATGAACGGCGGGCTTGGCTGTGACGGCGACTCGGTCGCGCTGACGGCGGCCACGCAGCCGAGCATCGAGGAGATCGCGCTCGGTGCGCTGCCCGGACTCCCGAAGGTCGCGGTGCACTGGCCCCTGATCGACTTCGAGTGCGGTCCGGAGACCGGCGCCGACAACTTCATCGAGTGGTGGCACAAGGCCGACCGCGGCGAGCTCGAGCCGTTCGTTCTTGTGGTGGAGGGCTCGATACCGAACGAGGCGATCAAGTCCGAGGGCTACTGGTGCGGATTCGGCAACAACCCGGCAACCGGGCAGCCGATGACGACCAGCGAATGGCTGGACCGGCTCGCGCCCAAGGCGACGGCCATCATCGCGGTCGGGACCTGCGCGACCTACGGCGGCATCCACGCGATGGCGGGCAACCCGACCGGGGCCATGGGCGTGCCCGATTACCTCGGCTGGGACTGGCGGTCCAAGGCCGGCCTGCCGATCGTGTGCGTGCCCGGCTGCCCGATCCACCCGGACAACCTGTCGGAGACCATTCTCTATCTGCTCTACCAGGTCGCGGGCGCGGCGCCGATGATCCCCCTGGACGAGGCACTGCGGCCGCAGTGGCTGTTCGGTAACACGGTGCACGAGGGCTGTGACCGGGCGGGCTACTACGAGCAGGGCGACTTCGCCGCCGAGTACGGCTCGCCCAAGTGCCTGGTCAAGCTGGGCTGCTGGGGCCCGGTGGTCAAGTGCAACGTGCCCAAGCGCGGCTGGATCAACGGCGTGGGCGGCTGCCCGAACGTGGGCGGCATCTGCATCGCGTGCACGATGCCCGGCTTCCCCGACAAGTTCATGCCGTTCATGGACGAGCCGCCGGGCGCACGCGTCTCGACCGCGGCAAGCAGCCTGTACGGCACGGTCATCCGCGCCCTGCGGGGATTTACCGCGAAGACGGCAGACGAAGAGCCGAAGTGGCGCAAGAAGAGCGACGAACTCCTGACCGGCTACAAGAAGACGTGGTGACCCCGGACCTCGAGGAAGAGAGAG
>JASHOV010000183.1 GCA_030038495.1 Streptosporangiaceae bacterium | reverse complement strand
CCGCCTGCGGGGCACCACGGCTGGCGGTCACCCAGACCACGGTAAGACACCCCGCCACCAGCGCCGCCACCGCCACCAGCGCCGTCGCGGCTATGCGCCACTGGCGCCACACAGAGTTCGGTATGCGGGAGAACATCATTTACCTCCGCCAGGTACCGGGGATCATCACGTCTTACCGGGACACCGCCCGGGAGGCGACACACGGGCACTACTAGGCCGACCTGCCCGCCCAGCACAAAGGACGGGCACGCCGACTCGAAGATGGATTGCCAGGACATGCCCGAGCAGGGGGCAGTCAGCGGGACGACTCGCGGGCCGACTTCTTGGTCGCCGCCCGCAGCGCAGCCTCAGCCGACGCTGACCAGTCCGCCCACATCTGCGTGGAAGAAACAACGCCGCCGATCTCGCTCAGGAACGCCAGCACCACCTTGCCGCTGCTATTGACCGTCAGCACGGCCGGCTCAGCGAATGGGCTGGTCAGATTTGAGACATCGGCATTAGAGTTCTCGGCGAGATAGCCGAACGAGGCTGCATACCCCGCATTGATCAGGTCGACGTAGCCGTTGGCCTCGTTGCTCGCATCCACGATCCACAGGCTGGCGGCCGTGATCCCGCACTGCGCCGTCACCACCGACAAGTTCGGAGCGTTGAAGTCTGGCGTAGTGCCAGTAGTTGGACCGGTATAGGAGTCCGCCAGGCACTCGTCCGAGGGGACCCCGAGCGGCGCGTACTGGTACTCCACCAGCGGATCGGTGCTATAGAGCATGCTCAGCTTGGCGGACACCACCCCGGCCGAGACCGCGTTCGCGACGTCCCCCTCCTGCTCTGGAGTCCAGTCCTCAGCCGAGTTGCTCGTGCTGGCCGCCGACAGAACCACGCTGGTCCCCGACACCGCCAGCACCTCGCCGCTGCCCTGCGACTGGTTGTAGGGGCTGGTGCACGAGCTCCCGCACGCGCTGGTGGACGCGCCAGCGGGCACGCCAGCGGATAAGAGGCTGGCGGGGACAGCCGCTGTCACGATCACCGCCACCACGGCGAGATAAACCTTGGCCTTGTTGGACATCTACGTTCCCTCCAGATCGATTCAGGGGATTGCGCCCTGGGTCCTTCCGGGGTAGCTGATCACGGCATGGGGTGGTCAGCGTCTCGGTCTGGATCGCCTTCCGGTTGGCTGCACATACTCGCCGCCCAGCACCTGCGCGGCGTCCCGCCATTCGCCCATCGGCCGGCCCTGCGGCCCGCCAGATGGATCAAGCAGAACGTAGCTCAGCATGGTGATACGAAACAGGCATTTTAATATGCATTTCATAACCATTTTCATATGCATTTTCTCCACTATTGGAACTTTCCGGAGGCGGACTACCTGCCACGGATCGTGTGCCTCCTTGACGCCTTGGCGCCAGCTTCGATCTGCCAGGTACCGCCCAGTCCAGTGAGGCCAGTAAGGACCGGCCATGCCGCAGCGCCCGGGGCCGTACTGTGCGCATGGCGTTGGCCGGCCGGGCTGCTCCAGCAGGAGCTGGCAGGGCGGCCCTGGCCTGAGCATCCGCTCGATTAGCAGCCCAGAGAGCGGCCCCACCAGGTGGCTGCGCCAGAACCCGGTCCGCCGCATTGCTCACCGCTGTTGCGCGCTGGTGCCCTGGCCCCGGCGAAGCTGGCCATCTCGCAGCAGCGCTTCGAACGATCGATCCACGCTTCGGGAGACCGGGCCGTTTATACTGAACGAGAGGAATGTCCCACAGTCCTGACCTGCAGTATCACTGGTACGTCTGGTTGCAGTTCCGGGTTTAGCCTCGGACGGCTCACCTGCGGAGGGGGCCATGGCTGGTGATCATCGAGAGCTGCGGGGCCCGGTGTGACCGGCGAAGGGACCGTATTCGGGACGCGTCTGTGCGCCGATCGCCGGTCAGCCGGGCTGACCCAGCAGGAACTGGCCGAACGGTCGGGGCTGAGCCTGCGGGCGGTTAGCAACCTCGAGCTCGGCTGGGCCAAAGTGCCGCACCCCGATACCGTGCACCGGCTCGCCGATGCGCTGGGGCTGCGTGGTGATTCACGGACAGGATTCCTTGCCGCTGCCGGGCGGCGCCTGGGCGGTGGCGCGGCCGGCCCTGGGCCAGGAGACCGGCCAAACCAGCCGAGCGGCGGGCCGGTGCAGCAGAATGCCTGGCCGCTCGCCGCTGACCGGAGCCAGGCACCGGCGGTGACGCCGCACCAGCTGCCCGCTCCGGTGCCGCATTTCACCGGCCGAACGGCAGAGCTGGCCGCCTTAAACGCTGTGCTGGACGCTGCCCGGCCCGGCCGGCCAGCTGAAGTGGTGGTCGCGGCGATCGACGGACCGCCGGGAGTTGGCAAGACAGCGCTGGCGGTGCGCTGGGGGCATGAAGCAGCCGCCGGGTTCCCGGATGGGCAGCTATACGTGAACCTGCATGGGTTCGGCTCCTCAGACGAGATCATGGCAGCCGCGACGGCGATCCGCGGGTTCCTGGACGCGCTCGGGATACCGGCCGAGCGGATCCCCTTGGATCCGCAGTCGCGTGCGGGACTGTACCGCAGCCTGCTGGCCGGCAAGCGGGTGCTCATCCTGGCCGACAATGCCCGCGACGCCGAGCAGGTCCGCCTGCTGCTGCCCGGGTCCCCCGGTTGCATGATGCTGGTCACCAGCCGGAACCGGCTGATCGGCCTGGCCGCCGCCGAGGGAGCGCAGCTGATCACCCTGGACGTACTGCCGGACGATGACGCCCGCAGCCTGCTGACCCGGCGCATCGGCACCAGGCGGGCCACGGCCGAGCCGGACGCGGTCAGGGAACTGGCGAGGCTGTGCGGGGGGCTGCCGCTGGCGCTCGCCGTCACCGCGGGGCGGGCCACCGCCCGGCCTGCCATGCCGCTGGCCGTCCTGGCCGCCGAGCTGGCCAATTCGGCGTCCCGACTGGGGGCGTTGCAAACCGGCGATCCGGTCACCGACGTGCGGACGGTGTTTTCCTGGTCCTGCCAGCACCTCCGGCAAGAGCCGGCCCGGCTGTTCCGGCTGCTGGGTGTCCACCCCGGCACCGACATCACCACCCCCGCGGCAGTCGCCCTGCTGGGCATCGGTCTCGACGGCGCGCGTGCGGCGCTCGATGCGCTGGCCTCAGCCAACCTTGCCACCGAGCACGTTCCCGGCCGCTACTGCCTGCACGATCTGCTACGCGCCTATGCCACCGAGCAAGCCGCCAAGCACGAGCCGGCGCCCCGGCGCCGGGCCGCCATCCAGCGGGTGCTCTGCTACTACCTGCACTCCAGCCATGCCGCCGCCCTGCTGCTCAATCCCCACCGCGTGGCGGTGCCGGCGCTCACCCCGCCCTGCCCTGGCGTCACGCCCGAACGCCTCGATGGCCACCAGCAGGCACTGGCCTGGTTCGAAGCAGAGCACCAGGTCCTGCTCGGCTGCGTCAGCCTGGCCGCCAGGACTGGCAACGATGTCTGCGCCTGGATACTGCCCTGGGCGATGACCGAGTTCCTGGACCGCCGCGGGCACTGGCACGACTGGGCCGCAACCCAGCGCACGGCGCTGGCCGCCGCGACCCGCCTGGGCGACATAGCCGCGCAGGCCGCGGCGCACCGGGCCCTCGCCACTGCCTGTGTCCGGCTGACCGACTACCGGCAGGCCCGCACCCACCTAGCGGCATGCCTGCGGCTGCACCGCAAGCTCGGCGACCGCACCGGCGAAGCCCACGCCCGGCACTCCCTCGGCAGGGTCGCCGAGCACCAGGGCCGTTACGCCGATGCGCTGCGCCACGAGCAGCAGGCCCTCACCCTGTTCACGGATGCGGCCGACCAGGCCGGCCAGGCCCTCGCTCTCAACGCCATCGGCTGGAATTACACCCTCCTCGGCCGCCCCCAGCAGGCCTGGGCCTTCTGCCAGCAGGCCCTCACCCTGCACCGCAACACCGGGTCGCGCGTCGGCCAGGCCCAAACCTGGGACAGCCTCGGCTACGCCGAGCACCAGCTCGGCCGCCTGGATCACGCCACAGCTTGCTACCAGCAGGCCCTCGGCATCTTCCGCGACCTCGGCGAGCTCTTCGGCCAGGCCGACACCTTAGCCCGCCTCGGCGACACTCGCGCCGCCGCCGAAGACCTGCCCGGAGCCCAAGACGCCTGGCAGCAAGCCCTGGACATCTTGGCGGACCTACACCACCCCGACGCCGCCCAGGTCCGTGCCAAGCTCTGCCAGCACCAGCACTCGGCCAGTCACTTATTCACCCAGGAATCTGGCCTTGTGGGCTGCGGCGATGCACCGGGGCCAGCGACCGGCCATGATGCCTGACACCACGGACAGGCGCGGACAGCTCCATGGGCGGCTATTCGGCTGCCGCGCACCTGCTGGCCTGCGAACGATCCGCCGGGCGGCCCCGGTCCTCACCGTGACTTTTCCGGGCGTGACCTCATAAGAGCCTGCCCTCGTGGCCCCACCCTGTCTTGTCTGCAACCCCGGCAAACCCCGTCGGCCGCGCACACCCGGGCTCACCGAGCCCCCGCGCCGCAGCCTCAACGCCCTGATCCCCGCCGGAAGGAACCACTCGATGGCCACTGACGCCTGTGCAGCAGCCGCCGACCCGCCTGGCTACACCGTCCCGCCATCGACTGTCGGCGATCACGAAATTGCCCAGTGAGGGGCGTGCTGCGATCACGTAATTGACCACCCCGATCACGTTATTGACCATGGTCAGGACGTGCATGTCGGGGTGGACCTGGTCATCGGGAGTTGAGGATCATTCCTCCGTCGAAGGGACGGGGGTCCGATGGCGAGGAGGACGTTCGACGTGATCGATATCTGCGAGATATTCACGCACTGGCATGCGGGGCGGTCTAAGAACGAGATCGCCGCGAGCCTGGGGCTGTCGCGGAACACTGTCCGCAGGTACCTGGCGGTAGCGGAGGCTGCCGGCTCATCAGTCATCGGCGCCCACCGCTGAGCGTCGCCGAAATCAAGAGCAAGTAGCTTGCCATGTGATCTGTCCAATCGTGTCAGGCCCCGGCGGAGCCCCGGCCTCTACGACGAGCAACGCAGGCCCCAGATCGACATAACCACCCTTCAGTATCCCGGGACCCCGCACAACCGCCGAGCCGAAGCCCGCCTCACACCCTCTCAAACCCATGCCATTGGGGCGCTTAGCGCGGAGCTGCGCGGTCTCCCAGGCCTCGACGCCTCCCCTGACTGCTAGGGCAGCGATGGCCAGCGCTGCGGCGGGGTCTTCCCACGATCAGCCAGCGATGAATTGAGGCCGACGTCGAGCAAGGCGGCGCCCGATGTAAAGGCGTAAAGGGCGCTCTCAGCAGAATCGGCGATGAGCACTCGATTGCCCGAAGCTCTTGGCGTGCAGGCCACACCGGAGGCGCTCGGCGCTCCTGCGTAACGCGACCTAACCTTGGGAGCGGCTCGGTCACGGCAATGACACCAGTGCGCGGCCCGCCGGGCGTCCGAACTCAATCCGCTCGTGGGTCCCGGCTATCCGGTCGAGCGGCAGCACGCCGGCCAGGGGGATCGAGAGCGCGGAATTCGTGGCTGCCATCGTCAGATCACGTGCGGCAGCGTCCTTCGCCAGTTGCAGGAAGCCATCGCTGCCGAGCAGCCGGATAGTTACGTTTGCGAAAGCATCGGCCACAAC
>JASHOV010000182.1 GCA_030038495.1 Streptosporangiaceae bacterium | reverse complement strand
TGCGGTCATGGACGAGCCGCTGGGCGAGGTCCATGTAGAGGCCAGGCGGGGATCGGGCAAAGGGGGCGTCATGGAGCGACTGAAGCCGATGGATGCGCAGTTCGGAGGAGGAGGACCGGCATGCCTCGTTCGCGATCGCTTCGGTAGCCGTCTTCGAGGGTCCCGCCCCCAGCTATGACGAGTGCTGCGGTTCCGTGTAGCGCCGCTCTGGCCAGGCCGCGGGAGGCCGTCCGGCAGGTGTCGCAGAGGGCACGCGCGGTCGCGAGGCTAGCAACCTCTGCCGTGCCAGCCACCGCGTCATCGCTGAGCGGCCCCATCGGCCGCCAGCGACGTTACGCCTGGGCCCGTGCATCGCTAGCCGATGTCAGGACGATCAAGCACGAGCTTGGCGGGACCGTGAACGATGTGGTACTGGCCGCGATCAGCAGCGGCTGTTGCTCTCGCGCGGCGAGCATCCGGGGCCGCACATGGTTCCGTCGCTGCTGATCCCGGTGTCGCTGCGCGGCCCGGGCGAAGAGGACATCTACGAAAACCGGGTATCCGTGGTCGTTGCCGACCTGCCCGTTCACCTGGCTGATCCGCTCGAGCGGCTTGCTGCCATCCGGACGGAAATATCGAATCTCAAGGCGGTACGGGAGGCTTCGGCCGCTGAGGCACTGTTCGCCTCGCCTACCGCATGCCGCAAGCTCGTGGAGATCATTCCCTACGTTCCGATTGCGACGAGCCTGCGCACCGGCGTTTCGGTCTTCAGCTATTGCGGTCAGCTGACCTTCGGGCTCACCGGCGACTAAGCCTCCACTCCCGACCTTGACGTCCTGGCCCGTGGGATCGAGGACGGCGTCGGTGAGTTGATGAAGGCAGTGCTGCAACCCCTGGCCGGCGACCCGGATGGGCCGGCCGCTGGCCTTACCTGAGCTAGCGACCCGGCCGCAAAGGCATAGCGACCAGCTCGCTTACTTGACCCTCCCTCCAGGGGACTGTCCAGGCCGGATGCCGTGATTGATTCGCGGGGCACCTGACAGGCTGGGCCGATGAAGACTACGCGGCGGTCCATCGGCGACTTCGCCAGATGACCTACCTGAGCATCAAGTCGCTGCGCTGCTACCACGGGACGGGGTTGCTGGCCGGTCGCACCCCGTCACCCTCCGGACTGGTACTCGGGCCCCTCTAGCTGCCAGGCGAGCGATAGCAAGTGCAAAGGGCCCAATGGCCCAGCCGACAGGGGACCTTTGCTCGCAGCGTGGGCAGGCCCGTCGCAGGCAGCATTCAATGTGACTCTCAACTCGCCGATTGAGGAATCACCGGCCCAGCGGCTGCGAGGTGTGCCATGTCTGGATATCCCACTGATCACGCAGGGCTTGCGATCCTTCCGCCGGAGGAATGCCTGCGCCTGCTCGGTTCGGTTCCGGTAGGACGCATCGGCTTTCAGGCCGACGGCGAAGTAGTCGTCCTGCCGGTCAATCACGTTGTCGACGGGCAGAGTGTGGCATTCAGAACGTGCGCCGGGTCAAAGCTGTCGGCAGCTGACGGCCAGAGCCGGGTCGTGTTCGAAGCCGATGACTATGACCAGGGGCGGCACGCTGGCTGGAGTGTCATAGCCAACGGGAACGCCCAGGTGGTCTACGACGATGCCGAGATCGAAACTCTGAACCGGCGAGGCCTGGACCCATGGGTCAGCGACCCTGCTCGACCGTTCTGGATCCGCATTCGGCCCGCGTCCGTCTCGGGCCGCCTCATCACGAGCCGCGGGTCGCACGGTCCCGGCCAGATGCCGCCGGAGCGCGGCCGGATGCCCGCAGCGGATCACGACGACGCCGCACTGCAGGTGTTCAACGTGCTGCGGGGCGAGGCAAACCACGTCAGGTCCACGCCGTTCGGAGACGTCGGCACCGTGTTCTCGGGTCGCAGAATGGAGCTGGTATGGGTGAGCAAGCAGGGCGAGCCCGTGGACGACAGCTGGTTCCGGATGAAGGCGGTCGACCTGATCATGGTGCTGCAAGGCCAGCTGAAGTTCGAGTTCGAATCACCGGATCACGACGACCGCGTGCTCGGCGTCGGCGAGGTCCTAGTGCTGCCGGCCGAGGCACGGTGCCGCGCCTACCGGTGGCCCCGCGATGCCAGCGAGGCCACGATCTTCGTAGCCGCATACCCGAACCTCGCAATGGCAGAGCACCCAGCGGCCGGCTAACTCGCCTGGCGCAGCGGCCAGCATGACGGCCATCCGCAGGGCAGGCATAAACGCTGGTCCTGCCTGAGCCGCGCGGACCACGGCGGGCATGAGCACTCGTTGCGCCAGACGGTCGTGGCCCTGACCGCAGGCTCCGCACTCGATGAGCATGAGAACCCGGGCCAGGCCACCGTCCAGGTGCTGCGCGGCCGGGTCCGGATGCTCGTCGGCGACGTGATGCAGGACGGGCGTTCCGGCGACCTCCTGGTAGTGCCGGATGTTCGGCACGCCCTGGAAGCTGTCGAGGACTCGGCGATCCTCCTGACAGTCAGCAAAGCTGCCCACTGATCGGCGGCGCGGTGACGGCGTCATTAAGGCGGCCTCGTTCCCGGCCTGACCGGTTACGTGGTCCCGAACGCGAGCTGGATCGCCATCCTGGTCGCGGTCTGCGAGTTCACGATCGGCATCGCGCTGTGCCTTGGCTTGTTCACCCGGTTCGCGGCGCTCGGCAGCCTGACGCTGCTGTTCAGCTACGTGATGTCGGGAACTGCAAGGGTGTGCGCCTTCACGCGCTGTTGGCCATCGTCATCTTGACCATGTGGCGGACCTCGGGCTGGATCGGCGTCGACGGCCTGGTGGCCGGCTACCGGCAGCGCCACCACCACGAGCGCGGCCTGCACACCCCCATCCGCAAGTTCCTCAGCCAGGTTGCGGCCGGGACCCCCCACGGCTGACAAGACCGCGTAACGGCGGATCGACTCCCATCCTCAGGTCCGCCCGGCCAGCGCAGGCAATGAAGGGCTCTGGGCCGTTCGCCATTGCAAAGGGGCCGTTCGGCCTGCCATGCCTGGCCTAAGTCCCTGCTGGCGCGCGCTCTTGCCCGCTGATACTGAGGCTGGATGCTAGGAGGTAGCCATGACCGACGTCAGCGAGGTGCAACGGTACACCGACGCCGTGATTGCCATGATCAGGCAGGACCAGGGCACCGGCCAGATTCCCGCAGATGTCTCGTCGCTTGACGAGCTCGACAACTTTGCCGACATCGAGGACTACTACCGGTGCGTCCGCCTGCCCGCCGGTGATGACGAGGCGGCGGCGCTGCGCTGCGCCGTGGTTGAGCAGATAGGCCGACGTCTGGCCGCGGATCAGAGCGGCCCGTGGCACGTCATCTGGAGACGGCCAGAGGGCCAGACACAGGACATCGGCAAGACGGCCGGTTATGCCACCCAGGCGGAGGCGCAGGCCGTCGGCCGCGAGTACCTGCACGCCCACGGGGGAGGATTCCACCTCCGCAGAGCCTGATTCCCAGGGCCGGAGACCGAAGTCCTGCCGGTACAGGTCGTTTGGCCCGCCTTCCAGCCGGTCTGGCGGATTATCGTGCAGTCATAAGGGCCCGGGGGCCCCGCGGCGACTGCCGCTCGACACCTGGGGCTGTCAGGAGTGTGTAGTCATGGGCACAAACGGCGTGCTGCAGGTCACCGATTCCCGGACCGGCTGCAGCTATGAACTTCCGATAACCGACGGCGCTATCCGGGCGATCGACCTGCGCCAGGTCAAGGTATCCGAGGATGACTTCGGGCTGCTCTGCTATGACCCGGCATTCCTCAACACCGCCAGCTGCCGCAGCGCCATCACCTTCATCGACGGCGATAAGGGAATCCTCCGCTACCGCGGCTACCCGATCGAGGAACTGGCCGGCCACGCGTCGTTCCTCGACGTGGCGTACCTGCTCCTGCACGGCGAGCTGCCCGGCAAGGAGGAGTCCGAGGCGTGGACACGCGAGATCACCCATCACACCTTTGTGCACGAGAACGTCAAGAAGTTCATCGACGGCTTCCACCACGACGCTCACCCGATGGGCATCCTGGTGAGCACCGTCGCCGCGCTGTCGACCTTCTACCCCGAGGCGAAAGCGGTCGCTGACCAGGCGATCCAGCGTGATCAGATGGTACGGCTCATCGCCAAGATGCCCACGCTGGCGGCGTTCGCCTACCGGCACGCGATGGGTCTGCCGTACGCCTACCCCGACGACGAGCTGTCCTACGCCGGCAATTTCCTGAACATGATGTGGAAGATGACCGAGCCCAGGTACAGCCCGGACCCGGTGCTGGAGCACGCCCTCGACGCGCTGTTCATCCTGCACGCCGACCACGAGCAGAACTGCTCTACCAGCGCTATGCGGGTGGTCGGCAGCTCTCAGGTCGACCCGTACTCGGCCGCAGCGGCTGCCGCTGCCGCGCTGTACGGCCCGCTGCACGGCGGCGCGAACGAGCAGGTACTGCGGATGCTGCAGGAGATCGGCTCCGTGGACAACATCCCCGCCTACATCGCGCGGGCGAAGCGCGGTGAGCTGCGGCTGATGGGGTTCGGCCACCGGGTGTACAAGAACTTCGACCCGCGGGCGACGATCATCAAGGAGATCGCCGACTCGGTGTTCGCAGTGACTGGGCGCAACCCCCTGCTCGACATCGCGCTCGAACTCGAGCGGATAGCGCTCGCCGACGAGTACTTCATCAGCCACAAGCTCTACCCGAACGTGGACTTCTACTCGGGCATCATCTACCAGGCAATGGGGTTCCCCGTCAGCATGTTCCCCGTGCTCTTCGCGATCGGGCGCATGCCCGGCTGGCTGGCCCAGTGGCATGAAAGTGCGGCCGATCCGGAACAGAAGATCGCCCGCCCGCGGCAGATCTACGTCGGCGAAGGACTGCGCCACCTCAACGGCACAATCAGCTGAACCGCGGCGCCCGCCGATGCGCCGACCTCCGGCAGGCTGTCTCCGTTCGGCGGCCTGGCCAAGATCGACTCGGTCAGGGGGCCTGCTACGCGCTGGCGCGTGACCTCGCCTGTCAGGACGCCAGCGGCCTCTGCTGCGATACGACAGCGAGTAGCACTCGGAACGGGTGCCGACGCTGCGCCTGCGTCGAATTGGGATTCAACCTGACCAGGAGCGCCGAGTTGCTGCGGGTGCACCCCAACACCGTCGTCCCGGCTGCGCCGGATCAGGACCTGTCGGCCCGTGACCGCAAGTCCCGGACGAACTGCTGCTGCTGTACCTCGGACTCAAGATCATGAGGCTCAGATCGCGTCAGTAGCGCGGAGCAAGCCCGGAACGAACGGCCCCGGTCTTCGGGACCTTGGTCTGCTCCGGCGATGCGGTCGGCAGAGTTAGCCTGCTCACAGCCGGTGAGCCTGCGGGCCGCGGGCCGCATGGGTCGGCAAGACGTGAACAGGGAGGCTGCGATGGCAGTGATCAGGCACGACACCTACCGAGACCCGTTCGAGCGGCTGATGTCCCTTGCAGCCAGCGGCACTCACGCGCCGCTTGGCATGCCCATGGACGTGTACCGGTCGCAGGACGGCGAGTATCACATCGAGGCAGATCTTCCCGGCGTCGACGCGGACAGCATCGAGGTGACGGTGGAGCACGGCACCCTGACGATCCGCGCAGAGCGCACGCCCCGCTATTCAAGCGCCCAGGTCCTGTCGGCCGAGCGGCCGCAGGGGTCGTTTACCCGGCAGCTAACCCTCGGCGAGGGCGTGGACTCCGACCGCCTCACAGCCGAGTACGCCGACGGCGTCCTGCACGTGCTGATTCCCGCATCGCCTCGGGTGCAGCCCAGGCGGATCGAGGTCACCCGCGGGCATGCCGACCGCGCTGTTGCAGACAAGGGGCCGCGAACGGCGCCGCGTACGAAGGCGCATGACCAGCCCGCCTGATCGGAATAACGACCTGACCTTGGTGTGTATCCTCGCTGGGCCGGCTGGCTCGTGCGGGGTGACGGCGGCTATGCCAGCAAACACCAAGACCGGGCGCGACGAGTCGGAGAGGTGAGATGTGGCTTCGTTGAGGAAAGCGGCTGGCGGACCAGGCGGGCCATCTTCCGGCCAGAAAGCTATGCTGCTCGGGCGCTCCGCCCAAGACCGCGTCTTGCGGGCGATCAGCCCCGCGGAGTGTCTCGACCTGCTGGAACCGGGCGGAATCGGTCGCGTCGGTTTCACAACCGCGGACGGGGTCGTGATGTTGCCGGTCAACTTCGCGATCTGCGGAAGGGCCATCATCTTCCGCACGGCACCGGACACGCTGCTGGCCCTTCATGCCAATGCCCGCCTCAGCTTCGAAGCAGACCACTTCGATGAGCCGCTGCATGAGGGCTGGAGCGTCCTAGTGCTAGGTCACGCGCACGAGGTCTCCGACGAGCGTGACGTGCAGCACCTTGAGGACGTAACTCGCCTCCAGCCCTGGGCGCCCGGCGCGCGCGATCTGTACATACGCATAGTGCCGACGCATATCAGCGGACGCTGCATCCAGCCAAGGTGACCTAGATGCGACGTGCCCAACCCAGCACGGCACCGGGAACTGACGGGAACCAACGCCGGCGCTGGCTCCGGACTGGCCAGCCGCGCTATCGCCGCACGGCCTCGATCAACTGCTGAACCTCACAGCGCTGACCGGCTCGGCCGGCAACCGGACGCGTGATCTGCTCTGGCGCCTTGTTACCACCGCGGCGGTCAGCGAAGCCGACGCCCGAGCCATGTATCACTTGCTGCAGACCGAGACCTGCACAACCTCGGTGGCCCGCCCGAGTATTCCGGCGCGAAGACACGCGGGCTAGAGGCGGGCGTAACTCGCGATGTCCTGCTCGAACTGCGCGACGATCTCGGGGGTCAGCGTGCGGCGGGTCTGCCGTATGCCGGACAGGACGTCTTCTGTGGTCGCGGCGTCGCCGCCCTGCTCGAACACGACGCGCTCGAACACCAGCTGCGCCGTCCGGCGCGCGGCAAACTCGATGTCGGCGGGCGTGAACAGCCGTGACTCCTGGACCACGTACCCCACGTCCACGCCAGCCTGCGGCATCGAACTGAGGTACCGCTCCCAGATCGCCAGGCGGGCCTCATCGTCAGGCGGGCCGACCGGGATGACGTAGTCGAACCGGCCATGGCGCAGGAAGGCGCTGTCCAGTTCTCGCACCGAATTCGTGGCGCAGACGAGCAGACGCTCGTCCCGCTCCCGGAACGGCGGGATCAGCTTCAGCATCTCGTTGGTGACACCCTGGCTGTGGGCTGGCACGCCGGGCCGGCGCAACCCGGCAATCTCCTCGACCTCGTCGATGAACACTACGACCCGGTCCAGCTCGGCGATCAGGCCGAAGGCGTCCCGCAGCGCGGCCGCCAGCCCGGCCGGGGAGTCGGCGCCGAGCCGGGACGGGAACAGTTCCACGAAGGGCCAGCCCAGCCGGGACGCTACCCCTTTGGCGAACGTCGTCTTGCCGGTACCCGGCGGCCCGAAGAGGATGACGGCCTGCGGCGGGACCAGACCGAGGCGCCCGGCGGTCAGCGGGTTGGCGAGCGGCAGGATAATCCGCCGCTCGATAAGCTCCTTCTCCTTAGTCATCCCGCCCAGCTGCTCCCATAGCCCGGCCCGGATCATGCGCCCGCCGAGCTGCGCCAGCACGCCCACGTCCTCGGGCCCGACCGGCTCGAGCTTCTCGAACAGCCGCATGCCCGGATGGACGCTGTATCCGCAGTGCTCCAGCGCCAGCGCACCGACCTCGTTGTCCGCCGCCAGCAGGCAGGTAATCCGGTGCACCCCGGCGGACACCAGGCGCCGTTCCAGCTCGATGAGCATCGCGCTGCCGATGCCCTGACGCCGCCAGCCCGCCGCCAGGGTGATGCGCATCAGCTGCGCGCGCGTCCCGCTCACGCTCGCCACCACTGCGCCGACCACCTCGTCCCCTACCACGGCAACGACCGCGGGAGCATCCGACCGGACCGCGGCGATGAGGTCAGATACCCCGAAGGCCGGCGAAGCCCCGCCAGCGGTCAGGTCATCCCACAACCGGATCACCGCGTCAAGATCATCGTCGTGCAGATCCCGGATCCGCCAGGGCGTCATCAGCCCAGTGTCCCCGCAATCGCTGGCCATTACGCGAACGACGCGATGACCAGCCGGGAGCGGAAGCACCACCGGGGGAAGGGACTAAAGGCCCCCCGCTATGGCCTTAAGACCGCACCGCACAACGCGCGGCTCCCGGTTGACCGGCACCTATGTTGTGAGCGAGCAGATGACAATGGCGGCGCCGGTGCCTGTCGCTGCGGCCCGGCTCGCGAATCTCGTGGCCTCGGGCATGTTCAGGGCGGCATCTGACCGGGCCTTCGAGGCCGGAACGGGCCTCTTCAGGATCGGCCCGGCGCCCGGCATATCCCGGCTGGCCGCAGTGCGGTTCGGTGAACTGACCGCCACGCCGGACTCGGCCCACCTCGCCTGCCGGTGGGAAGTGATCGGGCCGGGCGCGGGGCTGTTCCCCGCGCTGGATGGCGTCTACCGCCCGCCCCTCGGCGTCCTCGGCGCTGGCCTGGACAAGGCGCTCCTGCATTGCGTGGCAACGGTGACCATCCGCGCATTTGTCGGTCGCATCGGCGCCGCGCTGGACAACCCAGCCCCGGCGGCCGAGAGCGTCGCTGTCCGGGCCGTCGGACAAATCCCGGCCGCCGCAACGGCCTAGCCCGGCCTTACGTCGCCGCCGGGCTAGTGCGCTTCTCGCCCTCGGCGGCGGCCGACTGGTCCTGCTCCAGTCCGCGCGCGATCCGGCGCAGGAACGAGCGCACGCTGGCCCGCGCGAGGCGGCTGACAAATGCCTCGGTCAGCGCTTGCCCGGCCCGGCTCAGGGGTGGCCGGTAGAACCCGGATAGGCGAAGCTCGGACCGCTCCGAATCCAGCGACACCAGCTGGAGCTGGCCCTCGAACCTGGTGAATAGGCCCGCAGTACCTGATGCCTCCCAGATGAAGGGAACGACGAGATCACCGGCATCCCCGGTTGCCTCGCCGAGGTGCACGGCAATAGTCTGGCCGAGCCAGCCGGGACCGCCGGGTCCGACCTTGATCTTGAGCTCATCGGTGTCACAGGCCTGCGCCTGGGCGGTGAGCCAGGATGTGCCGGCGCTCAGCCGGGCTGCGACGTCATACGCGGGCAGCTCGACCTGCACCGAGTCACTCACCTTGATCGCTGCCGCGTGCGGGTGCGCGTCGGCGGGGACCGGATAGGTACCCCGCGCTATCGCCGCGTCCCGCTCGGCCAGGACTGCCAGTGTGGTCGCGGCCAGCACCTGCCGGAGCGACGCTGTAGCCCTGCTCATGGTCTCGTGCATAGGGCAGACGTCATGCCAGCGGCACGGCCCGTCTCCGAGCGCGCAGCGCTGCGACGCCAGTGGCCCCTCGGCCGCTTCGATGACCTCCGCGACGCTAATGAGTTCTGGAGGCCGGGCGAGCCGGTGGCCGCCGTCGCGGCCGAAGGCGGAAACTGCCAGGCCGGCGTGCACCAGGTCGCCGACGATTTGCGACACGTACGTGCGCGGGATGTCCATCTCCGCGGCGATCTCGCGCAGCTTCTTGGGCCTGCCGCTCGCGAAGGCACGGGCGAGGCAGATCGCCGCCGCCGCCGCGTAGCTGCCCCGCTTGGAAAGCGTCACGTCCACCCTGGCAAGTGTAGACAACAGGTTGACCTTCTAAGGTGTGGCCTGACACGCTACGTTTAGCGATGAGCTAAACATTTGGCGATGGAACGACGGCACCGGAGCTGAGCCGTCAGGAAGGCCGTGCCATGCCGAGCGACGAGCGCTACCGATCGTGGCTGCGGAACCGGGACAGTGCTCTGCCTCCGACCCCGGGACTGCTGCCCGCCACGCTCGCCCGTGCGTCCTGGTGCCCGGCCAGCGCGGGCTGCCGGGAGCTGCACTTCGAGGTGGCTGGCGCCGCGTGGTCGTGGTGTTTCCCGCCCGGCGGCGCGACCGAGGCGCCGGATGACGTGGTGCTGGTCCTGCGACCGGGGCCGCATGGCCTGATTGCGGAGGCCTGGCCGCCGGCCAGCTCCGGGCTTTCCTGCCCGCTATCCCGGCTAGACCTGGCGAGCGCCGCTTTCTGCGCGCTGGCAGGCTGTCCGGTCTTCGTGCATCAGTCGCTCGTCGCCCAGACCCAGGTGCCGCTGTGGTGACCGCATTCGAGCCGGGCGAGGCGGGAGTCGCGGCCGGGCAGATACCGACAGATCGCCCGGGGCTGCATTCTCGTGGACTGGCTGTCCTCGACTGATCACAAGGTCATCGGTCACCGGGGCCAGGATCCACGGACAGAAGCGAGCTGGCCGGGCGCGGCTCGGGCGAGTCGGCAGCGATTGCACGGACGGACAGCCTCGGGCTGCACTAACAGACAGCCTCTGGCTGCACGGACAGACACCCCGGCGCGGCGCGGGTCGGGCGGACAGAAATCGGATTGTGCCACGGACAGGCACGGACAGCTCGGTTTGCCGGGCCGAGGGGGCGAGCACCAGCGGGTTAAGAGTCCGCTGTAGCAACGGAGCTCATGCCCGTCGGGTCTGACCCGTGATCGCGGCGCGGCATGGCGTGACCTGCGCCTGGCGCAAGCTGCCCTACGTTGCTGGATGGCCCGGAGCCGCTGCCCAGGCGCCCGTTCGAGAGCAAGCTTCGGGGAGGAGCCCTACTCGAACGGCAAAGGCCCAGTCGCCGCGAGGCGCCCCGGATCCGACTAGGCGCGTGTCCTCTGGAGGCTGACGTGCGACATTCCTCCGCCAGTTGATCCGCGACAGGGCGGAGCGTGAGATAGCGTGCCTCGTCCGGTGCAGGCGTGACGGCTTTATGGCTCCGAACAGGCGGCGGTTACGACTTCTGTCCAGCGTTCGGGGTCGGTGGTCCAGAAGTTGTGATCCACCCCTGCTACCAGCTCGAATGACCCAGCGGGCACGAGTTCCGCCAGCTGACGCAACGGCCAGTCGGGGCGGATGTCGTTCGCTGCCGCAATGAACCTCATCCGGACGGGTGAGTCCGCGAGTGAGCGGTACAGCGCAGGCTCGTGGATCCACGCGAGGAACGACTCGCTCAGTGCGGCATGGACCTCCTGGCTCCAGTCGATGTTGATGGCATCCTCGGTGTGCCGCCCGGCTTCGTAGATCTCCGACCAGTTTCGGTCCTTGTGGAGCCCGTGCCCGGCGATCCCCACGACGGCCGCTACCCGCTCGGGGTGGTCCAGTGCGTACCTGACGGCGAGATCCGACCCCCAGGAGTGACCCAGCACAACCCACCGGGCCACCCCAAGCGACCGGCGGATGTCCTCTAGGTCAGGCCTATCGCACGTCACCTGGCGAGAATTCGTCGCACATCAGTCGTCCGATATTTCCCGGCGAGTGCCCCTGACCTAATTTGCCGAGCGGGTCGCTGCCGGGTCGGGATCGCGCCTCGAATGAGAGTGCCTTCCAGGCAACCCAGCCGAGTATGAGGGCGGCGGGAAGTTCTCCGAGCAGCGCCATGACTATCGCGGTGGCCAGGTCTGCCTTGGATACGGACGTCATGATGTCGAACCAGGCATCGAGGCAGAACACCGGGATCGTGAGCAGGGCCACGGTGCGCGCGCTGGGAGAAGCGCGCCGGAACAGGAGGCCGCAGGCGGCGAGCCCGAGTACTTCGATGCAGTCCAGGCCGACCCAGGTAAGGGAGTAGTTGTCCAGCCCGATGTCGGCGGTGAGGGACCAGTGCTGGATGAGCGGGTCTGGCGGCAGGGACGATCCCAGCCAGACTGCCCAGCAGGCCAGCAAAGCGGCAACGACGACGATGAGATTGCCCGTGATGCGCTCCAGCTGGGGGTCCCGGCGGCGGGATAGCAGCCAGTCTTTTACGAGGGGTTTCACGATCATCTGAGGTGTTCCGGTTGGGTGCAGGGGGTGAACATCGCGTAGTAGGCCAGCGGGACGCCGGTCCGGCGCACCAGGTGCAGGCCCGCGTCGTTGGCCAGCCGCACCAGCGTTCCCAGCGGCACGTGGTGCCTGTCGGCGAACTCGCCGATGACGAGCCTGCCGCCTGGCCGCAGGACCCGGCGAAGCTCGGTGAGCGCGGCCAGCCGCGCCGGGATCTCGCCGAGGACCGTGACCAGGTAGGCCGCGTCGAACTGGCCATCAGCGAACGGCAGCGCCGTGGCGTCGACGCGATGCGGGGCGATGTTGCGGAGCGAGCGCGTGGTGGCGCGCGCCATCACGTGGTCCAGCATCTCTTGCTGCACGTCGACGACGTCCAGTCGGCCGTCGGCGCCGAGCTGCGGGGCCACGTGCAGTGCCTGTAGCCCGGTGCCGGGGCCGATCTCGAGGACCTGCTCCCCGGGGCGCGGCTGCAGCAGCACGTCGAGGCGGCGCGGTGTCAGCAGCGGCAGCGGGATGTCGAGCAGGCGGCGCAGCGCGTACGGGTAGGGAGCTGTGTCGCACAGCACCGCGGCCGCGCCTGCCGCGATCGCGCCGAGGGCGCTGGCGGCGAGCACCGGGGCCTTCACTGGTTTCTGCATGATCGCCACCCTAGGCATGCACAGAAATTTATGCAAACCAGATTCTGCATAGATTCCTCCGCAAGCTGCTAAGCTTCGTCCATGGGCACGACTGCGCGCCGGGTGGTGGTCGGCGACGCTGCGCGATGGAAGGCGATGTCGCACCCGCTCAGGCGGGAGATGTTGCAGTATCTGAGCCGGCACGACGCCGCGACGTCCACGACCATCGCCGCAGCGCTGGGCGAGAACACCGGGGTCACCAGCTATCACCTGCGGGTGCTCGCCGACGCCGGGGTAATCGAGGAGATACCCGAGCGCGGGCACGGCCGGGAGCGCTGGTGGCGCAGCGTTCCGGCCGATCTGCGCGAGCCCGACTACGACAGCCTCAGCCCGGCGGAGCGGGCGGCGCTGGATGAGTGGCGGGCCGGCCAGATTCCCGCCGAGCTGGCGCTGGTCAACCGCTTCGTCCGCGATCTCCGCCGGCACGGCAAGTGGGCGCGGGCCTACCGCTCGACCGGCTATTACACGGCCGATGACCTGGACGCCTTCTTCGACGACTACGCCGCGCTGCTGGCGAGATACGGGCACACCGCACAGGACAAGCCGGCCGGTGCCAGGCTCATGCAGCTGCGGATGTTCTACATCCCCGACGAGCCCGGCGGGCCGGACTAGCGGGCAGCCGAGCACCGCGCCAGGGCCGGGAAGCGGTCAGGCCGGCCACCCGGGAGCGTGGCGGCCTGCTCGAAGGAGACCCGGTCGTCCAGCGGGGCCACGGCGGTGGTCGGCGCGGGCACCCGCTCGGCCCACCTTCCCACTCCAGGTAGGCGACGACCCTGGTGCGCTCGGGCGGGCCGCTGCCGTCAGCAGCGCGGCGGATCACCACGCCGGCGACGTCCTGGCCGGGGCGCCAGCCATCAGGGCGCTGCCTGAGCAGGAGAGTCTCGCCGTAGTTGATGCTGAACGCGCGCACTGCGACGACGCACTCACCCGGCGCGGGCCGCGGCTCGGCGAAGTCGTCCGCCAGCCGCAGGCCGCCGGGCGCGTTCAGGATGGCGTCGAGCAGCCCTGGTGGGACAACGCGGTTTCACGATGCCAACCGAGCCGTCGCTCGAAGAGCACCTTCGCTGAGGACAGGCCGTCGTAGTCGTCGACGGGGCCGGTGACAGCGAATCCCATGGCGGCGTGGAACGCGATCGACGCGCTGTTGACGGGCGCGGTGACCGCGCGGACGACGTGGCGGCCGTCCTTCGCCGCCAGGTCGAAGAACGCCTGGTACAGCAATCTGGCCAGGCCGGTTCGGCGCTCCTCGGGCGCCACGCCAGCGAACTGGATATATGCGCAATCGCGCTGAGCAGGAGAACAGAACCCGACGAGGAACCCGGCGAGTTCACCGCCAGGAAGCTCGGCGATGAAGCTCGTGTTGTGGAAGTGATCGAGGAACAGCCTTGGCAGCGCAGCATGGACCGGCCGCCCCCACCAGTCATCGACCGCGGCGATAATGCCGTCATAGTCGGCTGCCCGCGCAGCCCGGAGCGAGATGTCTCTTGTCATGACGACGGATCTTATGTCCCGGCCAGTAACGCCTCGAGAAAGTACCGGCCGATGAAGTCATCGGCGGGGAATCAGCGGGCGCGACGCTCGCGCTCGGCCTGGCGATCGCGGCCCGCGACGCGGGACTGGCACTTCCGCGGCCTGCTGCTCTACACGGCAGGCCGCACGCATCCAGCCCCGCCCTGGTCAGCCAGCACCACACCGGCCCCGGACCCAGCCGGCCCACGGCAGGTCGCTGGCCTCCCCGGAGCGATCACCTGACTGGCTCGTCCATGACCAGGGACGAGCGATTGGCAATCAGCCAGCCAAGCTCCTGTCCCAGTGATGCCTCGTCGCCGCGTTCGCGGAAGCTCGACTGCTCTCGGCGAGACCGGCCGCGCGCGTCATCTCCGGGCCACGCAGCGGCACGGCGTGTTGATCGAGTCGAGCTAGTCGTCGTCTTCGGCGTTAGCTCTCGTGTCGGCACGGCGAAGGCGCGCCAGATCTGAGGACAGATGCTCAGCCCCGGCCTCGCCGAGGATCGGGATCACCAGCTCGCGCATCACCGATTCGACGACCGCGTCGCCGGCCGCCGCCGCGGCGACGCCTTCCTTCGTGAGCTCGAGCAGCAACGACCGGCGGTCGGACGGATGCGCGGTGCGGTACAGCCAGCCCCGGCGCTCCAGCCGGTCCGCCGACTTGCTGGCACCGCCCACGCTCAGTCCGAGCCCGGCGGCGAGTTCCTGCACACGGCATTCAGGTGTCGCGCGAACCACTCGCAGTGGCAGCAGCGCGACGAGGGGCATCCCGGCCTCGGTCCGCAGCCGAGCGTCGGCGGCCTCGAACAGTTCCACCTGTACGGCGATGAGCCGTGCGAGCAGAAGCGGGAGATCAGCCGCCGTCAATTTATATTCCTGGGAATAATCATCGCGGGAAACGTGTTGCGCGGTACATGACAAGCGAAAAGTACACGAGCAGCGAACAGACCACCCGCCTTCTTGACATCCGCGCAGCGCTGGACCAGGCGATGGGTGCCCGGCCAGTACCGGTCGGGGTCCGCCGGTCGGCCAGCCACCTGGCGGGCATCCCCGTGCTCGACATCACGATCGAGGACATCGAGCCGCGCGGAACGCTGCTGTGGTTCCACGGCGGCGGCTTTGTCGCGGGGACACCCGAGGTCACCATCGGCAAGGCCGCCGCGACAGCCCGCGCGGCGAGAGTTCAGGTTCGGAGCGTGGACTACCGCCTCGCCCCCGAGCATCCGTTCCCCGCTGCGGCGGAGGATGCCCTCTCGGCGTATCGCGCCGTACTCGAGCAAGTACCCGCCGATGAACTGCTCATCGGCGGGGAGTCAGCGGGCGCGACGCTCGCGCTCGGCCTGGCGATCGCGGCCCGCGACGCGGGGCTGGCACTTCCGCGCGGCGTGCTGCTCTACTCGCCCGCGACCGACCTGACCATGGCCGGCGCGAGCTACCGCACCAAGGCCGACGTCGACGACGCACTCACCCGGGCGCTCCTTGAGGAGGTGTTCGGGGCCTACGCGGCCGGCGTTCCGCTCGAGGACCCGCGACTCAGCCCGCTCCGCGCCGAGCTGCGCGGGCTGCCCCCGCTGCTCGTCGTCGTGGGCACACACGAGCTTCTGCTCGACGACGCGCTCGCTCTCGTGACGCGCGCCGCCGCGGCGGACGTCGACGTGGACCTCGTCGTCGGCGCGGGAATGCCACATGTGTTCCCGGGACGCGGCGCCGATATCCCCCGCGCGTCAGATGCGCTCGACGCGGTCGAGGCATTCGCGCGGCGCCGGCTCGCAATCCCCTCCAGCATCGGATAAGTCCTTACGACGACGGCGGTGGCAGCCTCCATCCCGTGGTGAGGGCGCAGGGCGTGGTGCAAGGGAAGGTCCGCAAGCTATAAGCAAGCGACGAACCCGGCACGATTCTCGAATCGTGCCGGGTTCGTCCGGCAGGGGCTCGCTCACTCAGCGGCGACCCGCCGCCCAGAAGTTGCCGATCGCGCTGCTGCAGTGCACCGCACCCGGGCCGGAAGTGCCTGACCACAGGAACTGTTCCTGGATGAAGTAAGTTCCCCGGCGCCGCAGCTCGCCGTTCATCGCCAAAATGCGGTCGCGGTAGCGCTCGTAAC
>JASHOV010000181.1 GCA_030038495.1 Streptosporangiaceae bacterium | reverse complement strand
CCGGGTGAAGTGCCTGCACGCCCTGGCCGCGCACGAGCTGGCCGTGCCTGGCGCCAACCCGGTTGGCGCCCGGGCGGTGCGCGCGGCCGGGTCGTGGTGGCACGCTGGACCCTGCGTCCTAGGCCTGGGCGTGCCGGACGGCGAGACACGTACCGGCGAGACAAGTGCCGGCGAGACAAGTGCCGGAGAGGCGGGCTGATGAGGCACCGGGTGGCTGCGGTTGACTGCGGGACGAACTCGCTGCGGCTCCTGATCGCCGACGTGGACCCGGTCGGTCATGTGCTGACCGACGTGCAGCGGCGGATGGAGATCGTGCGGCTCGGCCAGGGTGTGGACGCTACCGGCATGCTGGCGCCCGAGGCGCTCAAGCGGACCATGCGGGTGCTCGCCGAGTACGCCGACGACATCGCGGCGGCCAGGGCGGGCGCGATCCGGATGGTGGCCACCAGCGCCACCAGAGACGCCAGAAATGCCGCGGAGTTCACCGCCGGCGTGCAGGACGTCCTCGGCGTGCTCCCCGAGGTGATCACCGGCCAGGACGAGGCGCGCCTCTCCTTCACCGGCGCGACCGCCGAACTGGCCGGCCCGCAGCCCGCGGGCGGTAACCCCCCGCGACCGCCGTACCTGGTCGTCGACATCGGCGGCGGGTCCACCGAGTTCGTGCTGGGCAGCGGCGACCCGCAGGGTGATCTGGCCGCCATCTCCGTCGACGTCGGCTGCGTCCGGCTGACCGAGCGGCACCTGCGCTCCGATCCGCCCTCGGAAGAGCAGGTCCAGGCGGCCCGCGCGGACATCGATAGCGTCCTGGACGAGGTCTCCGCGGCGATTCCGGTGGCCGAGGCCAGGACCCTGGTCGGCGTGGCGGGCTCGGTGACCACGGTGACGGCCATCGCGCTGGGCCTGCCGGTCTACGACTCGCGGCGCACCCATCATGCGCGGCTGTCCGCCGCCGACGTGAGTCGGGTGACCAGCCAGCTACTCGGCCAGACTCACGAGCAGCGGGCGGCGATCGGCTCCCTGCATCCCGGCCGGGTGGATGTGATCGGTGCCGGTGCGCTGATCCTCGATCAGATTATGGAATGGTTCGGGTTCGCCGAGATGGTGATCAGCGAGCACGACATCCTGGATGGCATCGCCTGGTCGATCGCCGGTGCCTGACCCGTCCGGCGCGCCTCAGGCTGGGCCGCCTCAGGCTGGGCCGCCTCAGGCTGGGCCGGTGCGGCCGGGCAGCGGCTGGCCGGAGGACCCAGCCACCGCCGCGACGCCGGTAGCGACCAGTCCCGCGCAGGTGCGCGAACTGGCCGCGCGCGCCGGGTCGGTCGGCGAGCTCGCAGCCCTGGAGTCGGTATGCCGCGCCTGCGACCGGCTCGTCGCGTGGCGGGAACAGGTCGCGGCTCAGAAGCGGAGGTCGTTCGCCGGACAGCCCTACTGGGGCCGCCCGGTGCCGGGCTGGGGCGCCGAGGACGCGCGGGTGCTGATCGTTGGTCTGGCACCAGCCGCGCACGGCGGCAATCGCACCGGCCGCATCTTCACCGGCGATCGCAGCGGTGACGTCCTGTTCGCCTCGCTGTGGCGATCCGGGCTGGCGGCGCAGCCGACATCCCTCGCGGCCGGTGACGGGCAGCGGCTCTTCTCGGCTCGCATGTCGGCTGCGGTCCGGTGCGCGCCGCCGGCGAACAAGCCGACCATAGGGGAACGCGATGCCTGCGCGCCGTGGCTGGCCGCCGAGCTGGAACTGCTGCGGGCCGATCTCCGGGTCATCGTGTGCCTTGGTCACTTCGCCTGGCAGTCGGTGTGGCCGCTGCTGACGGCGGCCGGGTACCGGGTACCGCGGCCACGCCCGGCGTTCGGCCACGGCGCCGAGGCGGTTACCGGCGCGGTGACGGTTGTCGGCTGCTATCACCCAAGCCAGCAGAACACGTTCACCGGGCGGGTCACCGATGCGATGCTCGACGCCGTTTTCGGCCGCGCGGTCGAGCTGGCGGGCCTCGCATCACCCGCAGAGTGAGGTACCGTTACTCACGGTAATAACAATGGCCTAATGGTCACTCGTTGTGTCAGCGGTGAACTGCACAACGATTAAAAACACGACATTGGCCCGTGAATCGACGATCATAATTGGCTTATCTGGAGTGACCAGATCGGCGCGGGGTATCATCGCTATGCCCCCGTAGCCCAAAGGAAGAGGCCGGCCCCCTAAAAGGGTCCCCAGTGTCGGTTCGACCCCGACCGGGGGTACCGATGGGCCTCTGACGTGCTAGAACGGGTCGCGTGCGCAGGCCGGTCGCCCTGACTCGCCGTTCAGCATTAGAATGCGATTCGGTCGCACGAGGGGCGTTAATGGGTTAGCAGCCTGACAACGGGCATAAATTGCTGGTTCGGAAGCAGCGTAATGTGACTCCTGACGCCGCAGTACCGTTTCGGGCGTTTTCCAGGAGCGCCATTTACACGAGCCTGTGACTCGCTAGCCGCTAACATCCGGACCCGCCCGATCGACAGTGATCCTGATGATCAGCCGCTTATCGCGGCGCATTGCCTCCCGGTAGTCCGCCCAGTCCGCGTGTTCGCCAGAGATCCGGCGGTAGTAGTCCTCCAGGATCGGCATGGCCTCTGGCAGGTGTATGAGCTCGGCGGTCCCCTCTGCCTGCACCCACTCTCCGAAGAACCCTTCGTTGAGTACGCACAGCGAAGCCCTGGGGTCCCTGGCCAGATTCTTCGCCTTGATGGCCGGTTCCCTGGTGCTGATCAGTATCCGGCCCACGTCGTCGACTGCCGCGACGACGGGCGAAAGCTGCGGGCGACCGTCAGCCCTCATCGTGGCGAGGACGGCCCGCGGATGGGCGGACAGGAAGCTGGTGGCCTTGGCTATGTCCACCGCGCGCGGTCAGGCGCCGTTGAGCCTAGTGCGGCGCTGGATCTCGTACTCGTGCACGATCGCGGTCGCATATCCGTGCGACAGACCGTGCTCGTCCGACAGCCAGTGCGCGCGCTCGTTGCAGCGCAGGAATGCGGGACCCGATTCAAGCCGGCTGAACCACTCACGGAGCTGAAGTCCGGTTACGGACGGGATGCGGGCGATCAGATTCTGGTGCATCTCCGGAGAGTGGGTCAGGGACAAGTGGCACCTCCAGGGTGAGGGTGAGTCCTTGCAGTCGAGACTGCACCACCGTCCGGGCCGGTGGCAAGACCCAGGTGTCACCCTTCCGTAATGCCCCGTTTATCGACCACCGCTAAACACTGGCATATCCGGCTGTACCGCGTCCGGCCCGACGTGCGCCGCAGAAAAGCTAGATGTCGGCTTAAGATCCTTATGACGGTCTTGGTGACTGCGGCGGAGGACGGGTATGAGGAAAAGCAGCCGCGGCCGCCGGGCGGATTCACGCCTCGGCGCGATGGACATGACCGCGCGCATACTGTCGCTGGCGCAGCAGACGGCCGACCAGGCGATCGCCGACGCGAATGCCGAGGCGGCAAGGATCATCGCCGAGGCACGGGACGAGGCAGAACACATTGTCGCCGAGGCGCGTGCCGCGGCCGGGCAGATAGGCGCCGACGCCGGGGAGACGGGATCGTCTGGAGTGGATGGACCGGTAGGGCCGTTCTGACCGCGGCGAGCCCGGACCGGGCTCGCCGCGGAAACGATGGATCCCCTACGAGCCGAGTGGGAACTCGATGCCAGCCAGCGAGGTGAAATAGTTCTCGTCGCCTCCATTGCCCCCGACCGTGATATCGCCGTTCGGCGAGACCTCGATCGAGGACTCGCCCGCCGCAGCGTAGTTGTATGACTCGAACCACAGATTGTGACTCGGCCGCGCTCCCTTCGGCAGGACGCCAACTACCGCCGGAATCAGCAGGGACTGGTTAGTGCGGTTAGCCACGCCGGTGACGTAAACGATGCTGTTGCTGACCGCGTAGGCGGGTCGGCCGACTCCGTATGCCTTCGCCACGGGCGCCCAGGGCTTCTTCAGGCTCAGGTAGTGCCAGGTGATCTTGGTGGCCGACGGGTGGTGCGCGGCCACGCTGGCGGCGTAGCCGGCGCCGCTGCCGAGCGAGAAGGTGAGCGCTATCACCGAGATGACGATCGCCGGCGACTGACTCGCGATTGCCCGAAACCGTTTCATGAGTCTCCCCAGGTGTCTGGTCCGGCCCGCTGCTGCGGGCTGCTGCGGGAAAC
>JASHOV010000016.1 GCA_030038495.1 Streptosporangiaceae bacterium | reverse complement strand
TTGGATCGTCCGACACCGCCAGCTACGCCGCCTACGGCCGCATCGCCGCGGGCGGCGGCAACCCCTATGTGAGCACGCCTGCTCAGTTTTTCCACAGCAGCGGCGCCTACTACAGCGTCATCGGAAAGCTGTGGAAGACCCAGGCGTCGGTCTACGGCCCCATCGCTACCGGGATCCAGTCCGCGGCGGCCCACGCGGGCGGCGCGAACGTCGCGCACACGATCTGGATCCTGATGATCCTCAACGGCCTGGCGTTCCTGGGCGTCGGGTTCCTGCTGCTCAAGACCTCGGACGACCCGATCCGGGCCACGCTGTTCTGGACCGTTAACCCCGTGCTGCTCCAGCAGCTGGTCAGCGGCGGGCACCTCGACACGTTCGTGGCCGCGGCCGCGATCTGCGCGGTCCAGGTCGCCCGGCGGGTCTCCGGCAGGTGGGGCGACGTGCTGATCGGCGTCCTGATCGGCGTGGCCTGCGGGGTCAAGGCAACAGCCATCCTGGTCGGGATCGGGCTGGCGCTGCCGCTGCTGATGCGGCGGGAGTGGATGCGCCTGGCCCGGATCACCGCGGTATCGCTGCTGACGCTCGCGGCGATCTACAGCTTCTACGGGATCAGCGCGCTCAAGCCGCTCCTGACCCAGGGAACCTCCACGGTCCAGCTCCCCTCGCCCTGGTGGTTCCTGGATGCGTTCTGGGTGCATGTGCTGCGTCTCAGCCCGCATGCCGCCGGAACGATCATCACCGTGCTCTGGCCGCTCGCGATGATCGCGGTCGCCTGGCTCATCTCCCGGCGCATCTCCTCCGATCAGCCGCTCGAGGTCGTCGGGCCGTTCGCGGTGTCCTTCGCCTGGATACTGGTCGCGCCGTGGTCGATGGCCTGGTATGCGGCGCTCGCGTGGGTCACTCTCACCCAGGTGCCGCGCAACCGCATGACCAGATGGCTGGCGATCGTCACCGTCGTACTCGCCCTGTGGCACTCCAGCGGCGGCTCCTACTATCCGCACGCATGATCGGGCGGTGAGCGACATGCCCGGAGACGGCCGGCTTACGCCCGCCGCCGTAGACGTCAGCGAGCCCGCCGGTACCGCGCGCGCCGCTGGTGATACAGCCGCTGCTGATACGAGCGCACCGGCCGGCCGGCCGGCGGCCTGGCGGGCGGGCCTGCGGGAGCACTGGCTGGCGGCCGCGCTGATTGCCCTCGGCGTGATCCTGCGGGTGATGGCGCAGTTCGCCTACCGGCCCGCGCTCTTCTACATCGACTCGGTTAAGTACCTCTACAACGCCGAGGGAAATGACCCCGAGGGATACAAGGCCCCGCTGCGGGCGATCCTCGCGGTATCGAACCTCAACACCGTGATCGCGCTCCAGCACCTGCTGGGACTGGCCATGGCCGTCGTCATCTACCGGCTGCTGCTGCGCCGCGGCGTGGGACGCTGGCTCGCGGCCCTGGCCATCGCCCCGCTTCTGCTTGACGCCTATCAGCTCCAGATGGAGCAGACGATCATGCCGGGCACCCTGTTCGAGGCTCTCATCGTGGCGGGCCTCGCGATCTTGCTCTGGCGCGAGAAGATCACCTGGCGGGCGGTCATCGCGGCCGGTCTGGTGATCGGCACGTCGGCGACCGTCGCCCAGGTCGGCGAGGCGCTGATCCTGCCCGCCGCGTGCTACCTGCTCGTGTGCGGCGGCGGGTGGCGGCGTGCGCTCGGCAAGGCGGCCGTCATGATCGTCGCCTGCGCGGTGCCGATCCTGGCCTACTGCACCGGGTCGTACCTCGTCACCGGCGACTTCTTCCTGTCGCACTCGGGGGTCACCTCGTTCTACGGCCGGACCGCCGCGGCGGTCGACTGCGCGACGATCAAGCTGACCCCGATCGAGCGGGGCATCTGCCCGGACGCGGCCGACCAGGCCAGAGGCAACAACTGGCTGGAGTTCGCCCCCAACGCGCCGGTCCAGGCCTACTACGATCACCTGCCGAGGGCCGAGGTCAACACGGCCGTCACCGGGTTCAGCCACGCCGTGATCACGCAGCAGCCACTCCGGGTCCTGAACGCCTACCTCCGCGACGTCGTGAAGATCTACTCGGTCACGCGGCAGACCGACACGGGCGACGCGCCGATCTCGCGCTGGCAGTTCCGCACGTCGTTCCCGTACTTCAGCCCGCACGCGACCAGGGCCGAGGTCGACGGGATCGTCCGGCAGTTCGGCGGCGGCCTGCCGAGGGTCTGGCAGCCGGTGGCGGACTTCCTGCGGTCCTATCAGCTGGACGGCGGATACACGCCGGGCCCGCTGCTGCTGCTGTTCACCTTCACCGGACTGTTCGGATCGGCGGCCGCGCTCCTGCGGCGGCGACTCGACCACGCGACCGCCCAGCTGGCGCTGGCCTCGCTGCTCTTCTTCGTCTCGGCTGCGGGGCTGCTGCTCGTGTCCGACCTGTTCGTGTACTCCTGGCGATACCAGATTCCGGCCCTCGTCACCCTCGTTCCCGGCGGAGTGCTCGGGATCGCGGTCGCGGCCCGGCTGATCCGGAACTGGCGGACCGAGCACAGCGGTGCCGGGCTGGCCGGGCCGGCGGTCGGGGGCACCGAGCTGGCTGCGGAGGGCTAACGCGCGAGCGCGCTGAGCAGCGGCGCGAAGTGCGCGAACTCCGGGGTCGGGGTGGCGGCGTCCTTCGCGTCATCGTCCCAGCGGCGCACCCGGCAGGCATCCTCGGCGTAGGCGCTGGACAGGAACGCGGCGATCTCGCCGGGCACCATCGGGCCGCCCTGTATGCCGAGCGTGTACACCGAGGCCGGCGACAGCCGGGCCATATAGCCCGGCTCGACCGCGCACAGGTAGCGCTTCGCCGCCACGTGCAGGCGCACCGGCTCGGTCACCTCGGGCCCGAACCAGCGGGCGAGCCAGGCCGCGCCCTGCTCGCTGTGCCTGTTGTCGGTGCCCGCCATCAGGTCCCGGCCGGTGACCGTGCCGGTGAAGTGCCCGACGTCGTGCAGCAGCGCGGCGGCAACCAGCGCCGGCGCTGCCCCGTCCCGCTCGGCCAGCGCGCCGGCCTGGAGCATATGCGCAGCCTGGCTGACCGGCTCGCCGAGATAATCCGCCAGCCCCTCGCTCGCGAACAGCTCGCCGATGACGGAGACGGGATCTGCGGTTGTCACCCTGTTGCTCAATCGGCACCGCCCCTCATCTCGGCGCGAAATAGATGATGCCCACGCCCACCAGCACGATAGCCGCGCCCACGACGTCGTACCGATCCGGCCGGAACCCGTCGACTCCCCAGCCCCACAGCAGCGAGGCGACGACGAACACCCCGCCGTAGGCCGCGTAGATCCGGCCGAAGTCGTTGCTGCGCTGCAGCGTCGGAATGACGCCGTAACAGACCAGGATGATCGCGCCCGCGATGCCCAGGATGAGCGGTGCGCCCTCGCGCAGCCACCGCCAGATCAGGTAGCCGCCGCCGATCTCGGCGAGCCCGGCGGCGATGAACAGTCCGATGGAACGTGCGGCATTCATGACGATCCGCGGTCGGCTAGGCGTTCGGCAGGATGAGGTACTTCGATCCGGTGGCCTGGCGCGCGTAAGCGGTGAGCGCGTCCAGCCTCAGGGCCCCCGCCAGCGATACCTGGTCGGTGTAACTGCTGGCGAACGTCGTCGTGAGCTCGGCCGCAACCCGGTCCCGCAGCCGGACCAGGCCGTCGAGGCCGATCCGGCCCAGGAACGGCGTCAGGAGCCAGCCGCCGATGCCCCAGGCGAAGCCGAAGTTCCGGGTCAGCTCGGTCGGTCCCCGGTCGAGCCCGCCGTAAATGTAGAGCTGCTTATGCACGTTCGAGCCGTACCGGCTGTACGGGTCGCCCTCGCTCGCCGCGGCCTCCATGGCGGTCAGGATCTGACTGGCCAGCCGGCCGCCGCCGATGGCGTCGAATGCCAGCGTGGCGCCGCTCTCTTTCAGCGCGGTGATCAGGTCGTCCATGAAGCTCGGCGACGCCGAGTTGATTACGTAGCTGGCCCCGGCCGACCGGAGCAGTTCCTCCTGCTCGGCCCGGCGGACGATGTTGACCAGCGGGATCTGCTCGCTGATGCAGAGGCGATTGAGCATCTGGCCCAGGTTCGAGGCCGCGGCGGTGTGGACCAGCGCGGTGTGGTTCTCCAGCCGCATGGTCTCGACCATGCCGAGCGCGGTCATCGGGTTCACGAACGAGGAGGCGCCGTCCACGGCCGGCGTTCCGTCGGGCAGCGCCAGGCAGAAGCCGGCGTCCACGGCCCGGTACTGCCCGTACATCGCCCCGCCCGCGGCCGCGACCGTCTTGCCCAGCAGTGCCTGGGCGGCGTCGGAGCTGCCGGC
>JASHOV010000180.1 GCA_030038495.1 Streptosporangiaceae bacterium | reverse complement strand
AGCCGACATCGCGGCGCAGGACCGTCCTGTACCACGCCGCTCTCGCCTTCCTCGCCGGGCAGGGATCGGCCGGCGAGCTGCGCGCCCCTGACCATCTCGTGCATCCGGTTGAGTATGCGCAGGAAGGTGGACTTGCCGCAGCCGGAGGGCCCGATGAGGGCCGTGACCTTTCCCGGCTCCATGTGCAGCGATACCCGCTCCAGCACCTTGTGACCGCCGAACCAGGCCGACACGCCGATCGCTTCCAGCCCGGCCAGCGGCGCCTGCCCGGCCGGCCCGCCGGAGCCGGGGGCGTCCGAGGCAGGCTGGTGCTGACGTTCTAGGCGTTGCGATAGCCGCGCGGCCCGACGCCGTGTCGGTCCTTGAACGCGCGGGAGAAGTGTGAACTGTCCTTGAACCCGACGGTGAAGGCGATGTCCGTGACGCTGCGCCCGGCGTGACGCGGGTCGGCGAGCATTCGAGCCGCCTGGTCGAGCCGTCGTTCCACGATCCAGCTGTAGGGCGTCGACTGCTCGGCCCGGAACAACGCATGCAGGTAGCGCACCGACAGTCCGAGGGCCGCCGCCACCGCGGACGGCGACAGGTCGGGGTCGCCGAGGTGGTCGGTGATGTAACGCCGTGCCCGCAGTAGCTGCGCTTCCCGCGGCAGCGCGGGCCGGACGCCGCTCGCCTGCTCGGATAGCGCGGTGGCCAGCAGTTCCAGCACGCTGACGCCGATCTGCCCTGCGGTCTGTGGCTGCAGGCCCGCAGCGTGCGCCGGCACCCGGCGCAGCAGGGCCGAGAACAGCGCTCCCACGCCGCGATCGCCGCCCACCGCGGTCGCGGTCGTGCCAGGCAGCAACGGGCAGCGCGAGATAAACAGGTCCCTCGGAACCTTGAGGACCACAAGCCGGAATGGGTCGGGGCAGGAGATCAGGCAGGGCCGGGCGGAGTCGTAGACCGTGAAGTCGCCGGGCCGCAGGACTGCCTCGCGCCCGTCCTGGGCGACGACGGCCCGGCCGCGGACAGCCAGGTTCACGAAGACGTCATCGTCGGGCGCGCTGCGGATCATCTGCGGGGAGCGGAACACGGCATGCGGCTGCGAGGTCACCGTCGCCACCCGCATGCCGCCGAGGCTCTCCGCGCTGACCCGGGCGCGGAAGCCGGCCGTCGGCCGCTGCAGCGGCACCACGTCCAGCCGGACGAAGGTCGCGCAGACGACCTCGCGCCAGTAGGTCAGCTGGGAGCGCTGATCGACCGTGGCCGTGGAGAAGCTGACCGTCATGGCGGGCTCGTCAATGGGCAGTTACCGGTGCATCCAGAGTCAATTATCCATGCACCCAGAGTCAAGCAGTGCCTGATCAGCGGCCTTAGCGTCGGGTTCATGACGACGGCAGATGAGGTTCTCAGCAACTACATCCAGATCGAGTCACGCGTGGACAAGATGCGGGACAAGTACGCCATGAAGGAGGGCTACGTCGACGGCGAGGGCTCGCCGTGGGTGCCGTTCATCCCGAACGTGTTCATCAAGCACCTCACCTTCGATGTCCGCAGCAGCAGCGCCGCGAACGTGCTGTGGGTGCAGGCCGGCGGCGAGCTCGGCCGGCACCGGCATCGCGGGCCGGTCTCCGGCTACGTGATCGAGGGCAGCTGGCTGTACCGGGAGTACTCCTGGGTGGCCAAGCCCGGCGACTTCGTCAGGGAGAGCCCTGGCCGGACCCACACGCTCTACTCCGAGCACGGCATGAAGACGTTCTTCTGGCTCAACGGCCCGCTGGAGTTCCTGGACGAGCAGGACCGGGTGGTGGAGAGCGTCGATGTGTTCTGGTTCATCAACCACTACGAGACCTACTGCCAGGAGCAGGGCATCCCGATTGACGAGCGCCTCTACCTGTGATCACGAGACCCTGATCACCACCTTCAGTACGTCGGCGGGATTGCTCATCGCGAAGCGGATCGCTTCCGGCGCCTCGTCGAGACCGAACTGGTGGCTGACCATGCGTGCCAGCATCGCGGCGTTGCGGTGCACCACGGCGACCGCCGCGGCGAACTCCTGCTCGCCGCAGCAGCTCACCCCGAGCAGGTCGAGCTCCTTTTCTGTCAGGCTCCCGACCCTGATCGATGCCTCCTCGTTCGACATGCCGACCTGCACCGCGCGGCCGGCCGAGGCGACCATGCCGATCATCGCCTGAACCGCCGCGGCCGTGCCCGTCGCGTCGAATACCACCGGCGGCCCGGCCGGCCCGGCCCACTGGCGCGCGAACTCGACCACCTCGTCGGCGCCCCGCCACCGTCGCGTCTGCGCGCCGATGTCCCGGCTCAGCGCCAGGCGGCGGTCCAGGAGGTCGATCACAAGCACCTCCGCGCCGCGCTCGCGGGCGACCATGCAGATGCACTGCCCGATCGGGCCCGCGCCGAGCACGACAGCCCGCTCGCCTGGCTGGACCGACGCCCGGTTCACGGCCCGCACAGCGATGGACACCGGCTCGGCCATCGCCGCGATGGCGGGATCGCCGACGTCGATGGGGAACACCTGCTTCTGGCCGATGGACAGCAGCTCCTGCAGCCCGCCGTCGAGGTGAATCCCCGTCAGCCTGAACTGGTCGCAGGTGTTCTCCCTTCCGACACTGCACGGATAGCACTGCCCGCAGGCATGTAGCGGCCATACCGCGACGCGCTGCCCGACCTGCAGGCCCGGCCGGCACCCGGCGCCCAGCGCCAGGACGATGCCCGCCAGCTCGTGGCCCTGCACGCGCGGGAACTGCGACCCGCCCGCCGCAGCCGACATGCGCCCGCTGAAGAAGTGATAGTCAGAGCCGCAGATCCCGACCGCCTCGGGCCGGAGCAGGACCTCGCCGGGCCCTGGCGCCTCCGGTTCCTGGCGCTCGAGCAGCACCATGGAGCCGGCCCGCTCGGTGATCGCCGCGCGCATCAGCCCGCGCCGCTGCCGCGCAGCAGGTATGCCGACGACAGCAGTTCCGGCTTCTCGCGCAGCTCGCTAGCCAGGCCGGAGAACCGGAGCCTGCCGCCCTCCAGGATGTAGGCGCCGCTGGCCAGGCCCAGCGCGACCGCCGCGAACTGCTCGATCAGGAGCACGCCGAGGCCCGCGTCCGCTACCGCGCGGATGGTCGGCAGCAGCCGGTTGATGACCACAGGCGCCAGGCCGAGCGACAGCTCATCGATCAGCAGGAAACGAGGCTCTGCGATCAGCGCCTGGGCCAGCACCACCATCTGCTGCTCGCCGCCCGACAGCGTGCGGGCGGGCGCGGACAGCCGCCTCGACAGCTCGGGGAACAGCCCGAGTACTCGCTCACGACCCGTCCTGGCCTGCTCGCGCGGCAGCGAGTAGGCGGCGACGCGGAGGTTGTCCTCGACGGTCAGGTCCGTCAGCAGCCTGCGGCCCTCGGGAACGATCGCGATCCCGGCCCGGCGGATCTGCTCGGGCCGCTGCCGTGCATAGTCGCGGCCCTGCATCAGCACCGACCCGGCCAGCGGCCGTAGCACGCCGCCCACCGCCAGCACCAGGCTCGACTTGCCTGCCCCGTTCGGACCCAGCAGCGCGGTCACCTCACCGGCGGGTATTTCGATCGAGATATCCCTCGCCACGGTCCGCCCCCCGCGGCCGACCGTGAGCCCGCGCAGGCTCAGCGCACCGGCCGACGGTTCCGGCCCGGTCGGCGGCGGCCCTGTTGGCGGCGGCGGGGTCACAGCACCTCCGCGGTGCCCAGGTAAGCCCGGATGACGTGCTCGTCCCGCAGCACGTCGGCCGTCGGCCCGGACGCGATCAGCCGCCCGAAGTCGAGCACGGCAGTCGTCTCGCAGCACGCGGACACCAGGCTCATGTCGTGGTCCACCAGGATCGTGAGCGCTCCGGTACGGCCGGGTATCTGGCGGATCACCTCGGCCAGGCTCACCGTCTCCTCGTCCGGGAGCCCGGCGGCCGGCTCGTCGAGCAGGACAAGCCGCGGGCGGCCCACCACGGCCCTGGCGACCTCCACCAGCCGCCGCTGGGCGGCACTGAGCGCCCGGACGCGGCCGTATGGATCGGCGTCGAGTCCCACGAAGGAGATCGCGTCCAGCACGTCCGCTCGCCGGGAGCGGCCGGCGAGGCGCGCGTGCTCGTGCGCGAGCGCGACGTTCTCGAACACCGAGAGGCCCTCGATGGCCTGCTCGGTCTGGAACGTCCGCCGCACCCCCCACCGCGCCCGCCGGAAGTGGACCATCGACAGCAGGTCATCGCCGAAGGCGCGGACCGTTCCGCTGGCTGGCCGGACGAATCCGGACAGTACGTTGAAGAAGGTCGTCTTCCCGGCGCCGTTCGGCCCGATCAGGCCGCACGTGCCGGCCTCGAACGCCACGCTCATGCTGTCGAGCGACGTCACCCCGCCGAACCTCACCGTGAGGTCGCTGACCTCGATCATGGTGCCTCGTTCCCGGTCGGAGCGGGCCGGTGCAGCGGGCGGACCAGCAGCCGCCCGAGCCGCGCGAGGTCCCTCGGCACCTGATCGGCCAGGCCGGCCGGGGCGGTGGTCAGCACCTGCAGTACGCCGACGCCGAACAGGATCGTCAGCCAGTCGGCGGACACGCCCCAGTTGTTCAGCAGCGCCGGCAGAAACTCAAGCAGCAGCGCTGCGACCACGGCTCCCCACATGCTGTAGGCGCCGCCCATCAGCACCACGGCGAGCAGGATTATCGAGTCCTGGGCCGGGAAGTCGATGGAGTACAGGTAATGCACGGCGCCCGCGTACACGCCGCCGGCGATGCCGGTGATGAACGAGGCGAGCGCGAAGGCCCACAGCTTATAGAGGGTCGTGTTGATCCCGGCCGCGAGCGCTGCTGGCTCGCTCTGCCTGATGGCCGCCCAGGCCCGGCCCGGGCGCGTCCTGATGTGCGCGAAGGCAAGCAGGAACATCAGCGCGGCGACCACGACCGCGTAGCGGAAGTAGGCCGGGTCGGTGGTCGCCAGGCTGGGGCGCCGGATAGGCGGGATGCGCACCAGGTCGCCGTTGTAGCCCAGGAACCCGTGACCACCGTTGGGGAAGTTGGTGGTCTCCAGCACGATGGCGAAGGCGCCGGCCAGCATCAGCGTGATCAGGGCCAGGTAGAGCCCGCGCAATCGCAGGGCGGGCAGCCCGATGAGGATTCCGGCCGCCATCGTGATCAGCCCCGCCTCCAGCAGCACCAGGGGGTAGGGCTGGGCCGTGGCGAACAGGAGCCTGGCCGCCACCCAGGCGCCGATCGCGAGCACCGCGATCTGGCCGAGTGACACGAGCCCGACGCGGCCGACGAGCAGGCCCAGCCCAAGCGCCACCATCGCGTAGATGGCCACCTGGGTCATCGTGTCGACGTAGTACAGGCTGATCAGCTGGGGCAAGGCCAGCAGCACGAACAACAGGAGCAGCGCATTGATGCTCGCGCGCAGCGCCGTCCTGGCGGGCGGCCGGCGCACTAGCTCTCCTCCCGCGAGCGCGTCATGACCTGTCCGCGGGCGAGCAGCAGCAGCGCCACGGCCGCCAGCACGAACGGAGTCATGTCGCTGTAATTGGAGAGCGAAGGAATAGGCACGACGACGTTCTGCACGAGGCCGATCACGATTGCCGCGGCGAAGGTGAGAGTGATCGAGCGCAGCCTGGCTATCAGCGCCGCCGCAAGGGACGAGATCACCAGGAACGTGAGCGTCGTGGCGTCAAGCGCCACCATGTCGGCGAGCAGCAGCCCGGCCACGCCGGCCAGGACACCGCAGCCGAGCCAGGCCGCCGCTTCGACCCGGCGCACCGGCACGCCGAGTGTAGCGGTGATCTCCCGGTCGTTGGCCATCGCCCGCATCGCCGTGCCGAGCTTGCTGTAGCGCAGGAACGCCCCGGTTGCCGCGGTGATCGCGATGCCGACAGCCAGGCCGATCACCTGCGTCCAGTTCACCTGGATCTGACCGACGGTGAAGCCGCTGTTGTCGGTCGGCAGGGTGATCGCGCGGGACTCGCCGCCGCTGGTGGTCCACAGCAGGTCCATGAGCCCGAAGAGGACCAGCAGCAGGCCGAGGGTTGCGGTCGCCTTCACCAGAGCGTCGCGCTTTGCCAGCAGCGGACCGAACACGGCTCCGTAGGCCAGGGTCACGACGGCGCTGAACAGCACGCAGACGAGCCACCCGGCCCAGCCGGGAGCGCCGGCGTTGATCAGCGACCACGCGATCAGCGCGCCCATGCCGCCGACCGCGCCGAACGCCAGGTAGACGACGCCGGTGGCCCGGTAGAGCACGACCAGTCCCACCCCGGAGAGTGCGTAGACCCCTCCGAGGGCGAGACCGGTCACAATGAACGGCTGAAAGTCTTGCCAGCTCGGCATTTCTCAGCCTCTGCCCGTATGTTCCAGCGGCTTCCTCTCCCGGTTTCTCACGGCGCCAGCGACGCGGTGCCCGCGAGGCTGCGGTATGCCGCGATCTGCGGGTCGACCGAGGAGATTAGCGTGCAGCCCTCGGCCGTCACCATCTTCCCGTTATCGGGCGTCACGGTGTAGTCCTCGTTGTTGGGAATGTGCATCGAGTAATTTCCATAGCTCCAGAGCTGGCACAGCATTCCCGTGTTGAAGTCCGTCACCGCCTTGAATGCCGCGTTGACGCTCGCCACCGTGTACGAGCCGGTAATCGTCTCCAGCGCGTGCACCGCGATCTCCGCCTCGGTGAATCCCATCTGGCTGAAGCTGCCGATGCCGCCGGACACCGCCTTGCCGTATTGCTTGTAGATCGCCTTGTAGAGGTTCATCGTCGGCGTGTTGGTGACATCGGGCGGGGTCAGCTCGGCATTGACGAAGAGCTTGTCGTTCCACTTCGGGCCGAGTGAGGCGGCCAGGTAGTCGGTGTTGCACGGCGTCGAGCAGCCCCACAGCTTGACCTTGTCCTCGAGGCCGAGCTTCTGCGCGGCCTGCAGGATCACCAGCGCCTCCGGCGGGGTGAAGTTGAGCACCACCGCGCCGCCAGGCCCCGCGTCGTCGACCTCCTTGATCGCCACCGAGTCGGCGTCCGTGATCGGCACGGGCTCGGTCAGCTGCACGATCGGCACCTTCGCGGCGGCCGCGAGCGCGGCCGGGCCGGCGGCTATGTACCCCGTGCCCGGCACGTCCGACTGGTCGAACACGATCTTGTCGACGTGCTGCGTGAGCGCGTACTGCACCGCCCCGTCGGAGCTGTAGCGCGGCCCCATGTTGACGGCCGCGCTGTTCGGCGTCGACCAGCACTCGGGTGCGATGCCGGAGTCGATGATGTCGTAACCGAGCTTCTGCCAGTAGGACGAGTCGATCGAGCACTCGATGATGCTGGTGTTGCCGACGATCCCGACCACGTGGTCGGTCTGGACGAGCTGCTTGGCCTCGGCCGCGATCTGGGCCGGGTTGGTCTGCTCGGTCTCGATGTAGTACTTGATCGGGTGGCCGTTTATGCCCCCGTTGTCGTTGACGCAGGTGAAGTACGCGGCTGCCATGTTCGCGATGTCAGTGAACGAGGTTCCGGGCTGGTCGGTGACTATCCCGCCCAGCGGGATCGGCGTGCCGGTGGCGGCCACTCCCGGCTTGGTGCCACACTGCGACGTGGCCACCGCAGTGCTGCTCGGACTGCTGTGCGGCTTGGTCGGGGCGGGCGAGCTGCCGCAGGCGGCTAGGACGACCATTCCGACTACCGCGAGGAGCGCAAGAATTGCCCGCACATTCGTAGTGCGCATGACCTTTCGCACCTGCCCTCTACCTCTGGGTGGTGATGGCAATAAACCCGCTCGAATTGGGCGAGGTGAGCCGATATTAAAGCTGGGTCGGCATAGGCGCAAGACTTAATGAGACGCCGTTACCGATGCCGGGCTGACCTTTGTGGCGCGGACCAAATCGGATGTCGTTCAATTTGTGCGCCGGCACAACGAGGCCGGAAGTCGGTGGGCATTATGGGAATGGCCGGCGCGATCTTCTGGCGGCGATCGGCCCAACTGCGAGCCAGGTGAGGAGCTGAGGGGTCATGGAGAGCTTGCGCGGGCAGGTCGCCATCGTGACGGGCGCGGCGCGTGGCATCGGGTTCGGCATCGCGACCGTGCTTCGCGGCGAGGGCGCGGATGTCGTGGTCGCCGATCTGGATGAGCCCGGCGCGCGGACGGCGGCGGCCCGGCTAGATGGCGCGGGTGAGCACGCGTTCGGCATCGGCGTGGACGTCACGAGGGAAGCGGACACGGCGCGAATGGCGGCCGACGCGGTTAGCCGCTGGGGCCGCATCGACGTTCTTGCGGCGAACGCCGGGATATACCCGCACGTCCCGCTCGCTGATCTTCAGGTCGCCGATTTTGACCAGATCATGGCGGTCAATGTCCGTGGCGCGTTGCTGGCCATCCAGGCGTGCCTGCCGCAGATGACCAGCCAGGGCTACGGGCGTATCGTGCTCACCTCGTCGATTACCGGATCGGTGGTGGGACAGCCTGGCTACGCCCACTACGGCGCCACCAAGGCGGCCATGCTCGGCCTCATGCGCTCGGCGGCCCTGGAAGTCGCGGCCGCGGGAATCACGATTAACGCCGTCCTGCCCGGCAACATCCAGACGCCCGGCTTTGCTGATCTCGGGCCTGAGCACAGGCGGCGCATGCTCGCGGCCATACCGCTCGGGAAGTTCGGCGAGCCCGAGGATGTCGGCTGGGCCGTCCGTTTCCTTGCCTCCAGGCAGGCGCGGTACATAACGGGCCAGACCCTGATCATCGACGGCGGCCAGGTACTGCCCGAGAGCGCGGAGTAACCCCGAGGGCGAGCGGGCTAGCTGGTGCTCGGCCGCTCCCGAACCGATGGTGCATTCGCTGCCTGCCCGGCCGGCCGGGCGTCCGCCTCGCCTCCGATGAGGTGGCTGTGGCTCAGCCCGGTGACACCCCCGACAATGAAGGCCAGGGCCAGCGCCTCGAGGGCGAGGGAGACGGTCCCTGCCTCGACGTGCTCATTGAACAGGAACATTCCGAGCAGGCTGGCCGCGAGCGGATCGAGGATCGTGAAGCCCGGTTGCGACGCGGCGAGCGGGCCAGCCGCGAGCGCGTGCGATGCCAGCAGCAGGCTGGCCGCGCCGACGCCGATCAGGGCGTACACCGACCAGTTGGAGAAGATCGCTGCTGCCCCGCCGCCCAGGTGCGAGCTGAACTCCTTGATTATCGCGGCCACGAACCCCCAGGAAACGCCTGTCGCTGCCCCGAGGATTGCGGCCTGTCGCGAAGGGGATGAGGGGGACCGGCGATGGAGTGTGAAGGCCAGCGCCAGCCCGGCCAGGACGACAGCGAGGGTCACCGCGCCAGCTATCAACCACAAGTATCCAGGCGCGTGCTGTCGCCCCCCAGACGGTGCCGCGGCGAACAACAGCAGGCCAATGCCGACCGACATGGCTGCGGCAGCCAGCCAGTCACGCGCCGCCACCCGGCGGGAGCTGAGGATGGCCATGTAGCCGAACACGAAAAGGAGCTCGAGCGCCAGGATGGGCTGCACCAGCGCCAGCGGCCCGTAATGCAGTGCTCCAAGCTGGAAGGCGAATCCGAGGATCATGCTGGCAATGCCGAGCAGCCAGACGGGGCGGCGCGCCAACCGGAATATGAGCCAGAAGTCAAAGCCTGCGGGCATGCTGTTCCTGGCGCCGAGCCGCTGGCACACCGAGGATGTGGCCGTGCAGACGCTCGCGGCTAGCGCGAACGGAATCGCCTTGTCCATCTACTCCTGCCTCAGCCCCGCGCTGACTCCGTGCCCCGGATGGCGCTGAAACGTCAGCCGACCGTTATGAGTTGTACCCTCATCGCTGCTGCCGCCTGATTACAACAGTGGTTTGTCTGCTTGATTCCCAGGACCGGCGGCTGCCTGGCCGATCGGGGAGACGACGGCACACGTCATCCGAGATAGGTTGAAACCATACGCGGAGCTAACAACTAGAGGAGGACGCCCGGTATGGATGGCACGCTCGCCGCCGCTGAGCTGGAGCAACTGCGCAAGGAGTTCACCGCGAATCCCGGGTACCGGCTGGCGCAGAACGCCGTGACGCGCGTCACCGTCGACGATGTCGCGATCAACCGGGAGATCCTCAATACCATCGACCACTCGCTCTCCACGACCCTGGACGACTGGAAGGCGACCAACCAGGAGCGCAGCGGGCGCTGCTGGCTGTTTGCCGGGCTGAACTTGCTGCGGGTCGGGGTCATGCGCAAGACCGGGCTGAAGGAGTTCGAGTTCTCCCAGAACCACGCGATGTTCTGGGACAAGATCGAGCGCGCAAACTACTTCCTTGAGGCCATCATCGAGACAGCCGGCCGCGACCTTGACGACAGGACCGTGGCGTTCCTGCTCGAAAGCGTGGCCAGCGACGGCGGCCAGTGGAACATGTTCGCAGCGCTGGTCGCCAAGCACGGCCTGGTCCCGAAGGGTTACATGCCGGAGACCCAGAGCTCGTCCAACACCGCGCGGATGAACTCCATACTGAAGTACCAGCTGCGGCAGGGCAGCAGGGCCGTACGCACCGCAGCCGCCGAGAGCATTGACGCCGCCCGCGCGGTTAAGGCGGATATCCTCCAGGTCATCTACCGCGTGCTCTGCATCCACCTCGGCACTCCGCCGGAGAGCTTCGACTGGCAGTGGACCGACAAGGACAAGCAGTTCCACCGGGACGGCACGCTGACCCCGCAGGAGTTCGCGGCCAGGTATGTCGAGCTGCCCGTCGCCGACTATGTCTGCCTGGTTCACGACCCGCGGCCGACCAGCCCGACCGGCCGGACCTTCACGGTCGAGTACCTGGGCAATGTTGTCGGCGGCCCGCCGGTCATCTACCTGAACGTCGACATGTCCGTGATCAAGGACGTCGCCGCGCGATCGATCCAGGGCGGAGAGCCGGTATGGTTCGGCTGCGACGTCGGCAAGATGATGAGCAACGACTTCGCGATCTGGGATGCCCGCCTGTATGACCTCCCCGCGCTCTACGACGCGCAGTTCGAGCTGGACAAGGCGGCCCGGCTCGCCTACCACGAGACCCAGATGACGCACGCCATGCTCTTTACCGGTGTGGATGTTCTGGACGGGGTCACGCGGCGGTGGCGGGTGGAGAACAGCTGGGGATCCGAGCGCGGCAAGGACGGGTTCTACACCATGAACGGCTCGTGGTTCGACCAGTACGTGTTCGAGATCGCAGCCCGGCGCGACGGCCTGCCCGCTGAGCTGCAGCAGGTACTCGACGCCGAGCCGATCGTGCTGCCGGCCTGGGACCCCATGGGAGCCCTGGCGAGGCTTGCTGTTCCCGTCCCTTTGGGTGAATAGTGGGTGACGCCTGCCCGCAGGCACCTTGCTGGTGCATTACCGTCGTGAGGAACTCCCGATGTGCAACCAGAGTGAGTGGATCGTGCGCGAGGCCTTCCTGGCTTATGACCGGGGCGACATGGCGCGGATGATGGACTTCGTGGACCCGGACCTGGAGTGGACCTTCCTCGATTCGGGCCAGGAGGACCCGCAGCCGCAGGTCTGCCATGGCCGCGAGGAGCTGGAGAAGGCGCTACGCCGGCAGGCGGACCTGGGGCTGCGGGCCGAGCTGGAAGCGGTCGTCGCGGCCGGTGACCGGGTGATGGTGGTGATGCGGACGCCTGGGGTCGATGAATACCGGAACCGGCACGCCGACGACAGGACCTATGACGTTGTGACGGTCAGGGACGGGCTCATCGTCGGGCTGCACGCCTGCCGCGATCGCGGGGAGGCGCGCGCGCTCGCCGGCATCGGCTAGAGGACCCGGCTGGCGACGCGCCGGACTCGCCGCGACCTGCCTGTGGGCCGTGCTCGACCGGCGGTGGGTGATCGCGGGCGCGCTCGCAGGGCTGGCGAGTGCCGCGGACCCCACGATGATCGTCCTCGAGCGTCGGGCCGGGCGGCAGATCGGCCTATTCTCTACCACGTGTGCTACCTGCAATACACCGACCGCGTCTACACCGTCGGGCCCTGATGTCAGTGGAGCTGCCTTCAGACTCCTGTGGCATCTGGTCTATATCGCCGCGCCCCGGCGACCTGGACCTGGCCGCCCTTCTGCCCGACGCCGAGCGCGAGCGCGCGATGCGGTTTCGCTTCGAATCCGACCGGGCGTGTTATGTCGCCGCGCACGCGCTCGCGCGACTTGTGGCCGGAGGCCTCATAGGCGAGGCGCCGCAACTCTTGCATTTCGACGCTGTCTGCGCGAATTGCGGCGGTCCGCACGGGAAGCCGCGCGTGCGCGGGACAAACCTGGAGATGTCGATCAGTCACTCGGGCCAGCGCGTCGCCGTGGCGTTTGCCTGGGACGTGCCGGTCGGGGTGGACATAGAGGATCTGGTGCCGGCCCGCGCAGACGCGTCCCTCGTCGCACTGGCGCTGGCGGCCGAAGAGCAGGCGGCGCTGGCTGCGGT
>JASHOV010000179.1 GCA_030038495.1 Streptosporangiaceae bacterium | reverse complement strand
CGGTCTCTAGCAGTTGTATGACGGCGAGTGCCGTGATGGCCTGGTCGCGGCGGAAGCGCCGGGGCCAGTGGGTAACGGTCCACCATTCCCGGCCGTCTTCGTTGGCGGTCGCGATAATCTGGCCGTTGATCTCCAGTTGCATGTGGTGGTCGCTGATCTTGATGGACACGGTGCCTCACCTCCAGGGGGCGAGGCCCGGAAAACCAGTGACTAGCGCAGTGACTACGCACCCCGATTCCACTCGATCCGGGCATCCGGCGCCGGACGGCAGCCGTGCCCTGACCTGCGAGAATCAGACCGATCGCGATGCCGTCAGACGCGTTCGCCGTCAATGGCATGCAAGAGGTCTGGGGTTCGAATCCCCATAGCTCCACATAGCGTTCATGCAGGTCAGCTAGGGTTTCGGAGATCATTCCGGAACCCTTTTTTGATCTTGAAATTCGGGCTGGGAGCCAGACGGGGAGCCATCGGGTCATGCGGACTTTGCCGCCTTGCGCGATCTTGTCTTGGTAGCTGGCTTCGTGCTGAAGATGGCATTCATGGTAGTGGCGCCAGTGGTGATGACGGGCTTGAGCTGCTTGCGGTAGACCCGTCCGGTGATGGTGTGGTTCTTGTGCCCGACGAGGTCGGCAATGACTTCGATGGGCACCGCGTTGTCGCTCATGATCGAGACGAAGGTGTGGCGGGTCTCGCGCGGCACCCAGTCGTCGCCCACCTTCGCATCCTTTGCGATGTCGGCGAACGTCCGGCGAACGTATCCGGCCGACAGTTCGGTGCCAGTGCGGGTAGTGAACACCAGGCCGGTGTCCTGCCATCGCGGTCCGGCCTTGAGCCGCTGGGTGGCCTGGCGCCTGTGTAGCGCCTTGAGCGTGGCAACGGCTTCGGCGGGTACTTCGAGGGTGCGGCGCGACTGCTCGGTCTTGGTGTCGCCATCAACGCGAACCGACCGCCAGACGTAGACCGCGTACCGCTCGTGTCCGAATCCTGCGCTGGTAACCGGCTGCCAGGCCTCCGCCTTGTCATTCCAGGCGACGACGTGGTCCCAGCGCAGCGCGCGGGCTTCCTCGGTGCGCACCCCAGTCATGATGGTCAGCACGACGTAGGCGTGCAGCGGTGACGACTTACTCTGCTGGATCACTGCCCGCGCCTGTTTGAGCGTGAGTGCCTTGCTGGGCCGTCCGGTCTTGCCCTTGGGAGTGCTCACCAGGTCAGCCACGTTGCGCTCAACGAGGTCGCGTGCCTGGGCGTGGCGGATCGAGCGCCGCAAGGTGGAGTGGATGGACTGCAGGCTCCGGCTTGATAGCTCGCCGGTTAAGCCGTCGAGCCAGGTGTCCACGTCGCCGGCGCTGAGCCGCTTGAGCCTGGTCATGCCGATGGCGGGCACAAGGTGCTTGTCTGCCGTGACGCGATAGCCGCTGACGGTGCCGGGGCTGAGATTGCGAGTGCCGGACTTGAGCCAGTCGGTGACCGCGTCGGCGACGGTGTAGCTGTCGGCTTCCTTGCCGGTCTTGATTCCCTTCTCGCGCTCATCGACCAGCTTCTTGAGCTTGTCTTTGACCTCGGCCTTAGTCCGGCCCTTGCGCTTGACGCGCTTGCGGTTGCCCGCGCCGTCGCAGCCGATGTCGATAGCGCCGGTGTAGCCGTCCCCTTCGGGGTAGACGGTTCCCTCGTACTTCCCGATGATGATCTTGGTCATGGGTGATCCCTCCTTTCATGCCAGGTTCTAGTGGAGTGGTATTCCTGGCGTGCCCCGGTCTGCCGTCGTGGCGTACCACCGTGATCGTGGTGGCCGGGGCTGGGCGTGGTCATCGCCCCTTCTCGTGCCGGTCGAGGTACTCTTCGACCGCCTTCCTGATGACCCAGGAGACGTCACGGTCCTGTGTCGCTGCATATCGGACTAGCCGTTCTTTGAATTCGGCTTCCACTCGTACGGGCGGAAGCGTGGTGTCGCGCATCGCTAGAGCCTTCCCGTTGTTACTGGGTTTGCTTTGCTAGTGCAGCTCGTGCGGGTGCGGCGCGAGGTGGCCTGTGTTCTGCTGTCAAATGGCGTTCGCCGTGTCGGGCCTTCCCCGCTTGCGGGGCGTGCCCTGTCGCGTGTAGAGCAACGTAGCACGGCGTGCTACATCGGTCAACGAACCTTGGTGTCCTGTTCCAGGGCTGCTATGAATTCCGCTATGTGCTGACCGGTGATGCGGCGGGAGTTGCCGATCTTGATGCTGCGGAGCTGGCCGGTGCGGAGCAGGTAGTAGATCTTGTCGCGGCCGATGTGCAGGATCTCGGCGACTTGTTCGACGGTGTATGCCTGCTGCATGGGACCTCACCTCCTTCCGGTGTGCATGGTCGCTGGCTGCGTTAGCCACCACCTCACTTCTTGGGGTTCTGGTTACGTTGCGTGGCTGGTCTTCGTTTGTCTACGTCTACGTGTCCGTGCTGCTAGTGCAGACGCGCGCGAGGAGACGTAGACGTAGACGATTACGGTTCGTGTTCGTCGGTGGCTTTCCAGAATCCGCGGCTGACCTGGGTTGCCTGGTGCCGGCTGGTCAGCTCGCGGAGCCTGAGGTAGACCCAGGGGCGGCTCATGCCGGTGGCGCTCATCAGCTCGGCGACAGAGACTCCTGTGTCCGGAGCGAGGGACAGTGCGACCCAGAGCATCGCCTCTGGCGTGCCGCCGCTGCCGTAGTCCGGCCCGGTTGCGTGCGCACGGCCTTGGGCGTTGGGTGCGGTGTTCGCGCCGCTGCCGTGGTCGGCGGAACGCAGGGCGCTGGCGGAGATGTCGTCCAGCGCGGGCCGTGAGTCGGCGTGCGCGGCGGCGGTGGCATCGACGGTCTCGTCGGTTATCAGGTAGGCGCGGGCACGGCGGGGGACGTCGTGTTCGGGTGCGGAGACGAGGAACTTTCCCGGTGCGTTGAGGGTGTCGGCGTGCCAGCCGGCGGCGCGCATGCCGCGTCCGAGGATCAGGTCGGCATCGCCCTTCTCGCGGACACGGAAGGCGATCCGTACATCCATCTGGGATCGGATGGCGCGCTGGCCCATGGCCTGCTGGGTGGGCCGCTGAGTCGCGGCGATGAGGGTGACCGCGACCGCCCGGCCCAGGCGAGCGACGGAGTCCGCGTAGGCGAGCGCGTCGGGCACGGTGTCGGCCAGCTCGGCGTATTCATCGATGATGACAACGAGCGCGGGCATCTGCGGGGTGGGCTGCCAGGTGCGCAGGCCCGAGGCGGTGAGGTAGCTGGCGCGGGCCTGGATGATGGCGGCGGCATCGCGGAGCAGGGCGCGGGCTTCGGTCGGGGTGGTGGCCAGACGTTCGATGCACGGCGCCCAGGGCTGCAGTTCCATGCCCTGCTTGAGGTCGATAGCCCAGATGACGGCGTCTTCGCAGGCGGTGAGGTTGCCCATCAAGACGTTGACGCACCCGGATTTGCCCGAGCCGGTGGTGCCGCCGATAAGCCCGTGCCGGCGCAGGAACAGGACGGTCGCGGGAGCTGCGTCTTCGAACGGGCCGAGGTCTATCGGCTCGGTGATGGTGGTGACCGAGGGTCCTGGCCACGCGATGGCGTCGGCGTGCGGGTCCTCGTCGAGCACGCGCAGCTCGAAGCGGTGGGCGAGGTTGTCGGCAGTGGGGTAAACGCGGGCCGCGCCGCGGAACGTGCCCAGGCCCGATTCGATAGCCGGGAGTTTTGCCCGCACGTCGTCAATCGTCTGACCACGGGCCAGGCCGAATCTCGCGTGCCAGCCCCAGACATCGACCACGGCCTCCATGACCCGTGAGCCAGCCAGACCGACTGCCTGGGCGATGACCGGCCAGGCTTCGAGCTTGCGCTCGACGCGAACCCGGGCGCGGCGGCGTCCGTGTGCCCACCATGGAACGGCCAGGATCAGTCCGCCAACTGCGAGCGTCGCCGGCAGCGGCGGCCGGGTCGCTCCGGCCACGATGGCGACGGCGAGCCATCCGCCGGCGCTTATGGCTACCGTCGCGGCGTAGAGGCGTTCGGCTCTGGTGGGCAGGCCGAGGCGTTCTCCGAGCGTGAGCGTGACGGCTGCCGTGATGGTCGCGGCGATGAGGGCATACGGCCACCAGCCTGGCTGCCTGGTGTGCAGGAGCAGACCAGCGAGGAACAGCACGCCTGCGCAGGCGGCTGGCCCGAGTTCGGAGCGGTACCGCCAGGCCCAGCGACCGACGATTACGGCGACGGTGTCCGGCAGCCGATCCCCGTCGCCCATGAACATCATGGGCTGTATGCCGTAGCGGCGCACGCGGCGCGCGTGCCGTCGAAGCTGCCTGGGCGCGGTCATCGGGGCTTCCCGTGCCGGCGGTCGTAGCCCTGTGCGGCTAGCTCGTCGCGGAGGTAGGACAGCGGGTCGGGCTCGTCGTCTTCGTAAGCGTTAATGGTGGCCAGGCCCGCTGCCGCGAGGTTGGCGCGGTCAAGGCGTTCCTCGGCGAGCTGGACGTCCAGGTCGGCAATCTCGGCGGCGAGCGTTGGCGTGTCGGAGATGGCGTCGG
>JASHOV010000178.1 GCA_030038495.1 Streptosporangiaceae bacterium | reverse complement strand
CATCGCGCACCGCGCCCGGCAGGTTCCGGCGTCGCCGCCGGGCCGGCATCAACCAGCCCGGCCAGCTCGCGGATAATTTCCATGGCGGCATTCTGACCGCTTCGCACAGCACCCTCCATCGTGTCGGGCCAGCCAGTGTCGGTCCACGCGCCGGCGAGCGCAAGCCCCGGCACGGATGTGGCGGCCGGGGGCCGCAGCCGCGCGCTTCCCTGCGCCTGCCGGAACGTAGCCCGGCGCTCCCTGGTAATGAAGAAGTCGGTGACGGCGGTGCCTGCCGCCGCCGGGAACAGCCGCTCAAGCGCGGGCAGGAAGACCTGCCGCAGCTCCGCGGCGGGCATGTCCACGTAGCGGTCGGCAGCCGACAGGGACACGGCCAGATACTGGCCGGATGCCAGCCCGGCCTGGCTGGTCTTGTCGAATACCCACTGCACCGGCGAGTCGACGGCGGCGGCGAACGGCAGCCGCATGACGCGCTGCTCATAGATCACGTGCACGTTCACGATCGGCGACGATCCGAGGTCGTCCCACTCGGGCGCACGGGTCACCCCGGCCATGGTACCCAGCCGCGCGGCCTGGCCCGGCGGTACCGCGAGCACCACGCCGTCGGCGGTCAACGGCTGCCCGTCGCCGGACGCGCCTGCCTGCGTGAACCCGATCCGGAAGCCGCCGCCGGGCTGCCTGCCGACCGAGGCGACTCTGGCCCGCAGCCGTACCTGCGCGCCGAGCCTGGCCAGCAGCGCGGCCGGCGCGACGGCATGCAGGTCGCCAAGCGGGACGGCGGCCATGCCGATGTCGGCGGCGTCCCGGCCGCCGAGCAGCCCGGTACTGACGACCTTGGCCGCGAGCGGGACGCTGGCATCGTCGCCGGCGATGTTCAGTGCCGAGACGACGAACAGGTCCCAGAGATTGCGCCGCGCCTGCTCGTCCTGCCCGTGGGCGGCCAGGAAGTCGCCCAGCCGCACATCGTCTAGGCGGACACCGGCCGGGCCGGCCCGCCCCGCCCGGGTGTGCGCTGCGTGTGCGCGCCTGAGCGCGAGCGCCGCGCGGCCCACCCGGAGCCGCTGCCGCACCGTGAGCAGCGGATAGGTCGCCAGGGCGCCGGCCAGATGCAGCGGACTGGGCAGGCCGCTGCGCCGCAGCCTGGCTGCGGTAACCGCCTGACCGGCCGGCGACAGCACGGTCACATCGAAGCGGTCCTGTATCGCCACCGAGCCGGTCACGCCCAGGCGGGCCAGCAGTTCCCGGTAGGAGCTGCAGCAGCGCAAGAAGACGTGCTGGCCATTGTCGATCATCAAAGAGCCACGGGTGTACGAGGACGCGGCGCCGCCTAGCCGCGGGCGGGACTCCAGCAGCGTCACCTCGAGCCCGGCGTCGCGCAGCGCGATCGCGGCGGTGATCCCGGCCAGCCCGCCGCCGATCACCGCTACCTGCCGCCCCGTGGCTAGCTGGCCCGCGGTTAGCTGGCCCGCGGTTAGCTGGCCCGTGGTCAGCTGGCCCGTGGTCAGCTCCGTCGTCATGAGCTGTCCCGTGCTGGCGCGGCTGGCTGAGTGCCGTCGGCGGGACCCGGCTTGACGGGCAGCCCCGCCGACGGCGCGGGATGCGCAGTGCGCGTCCTGGCCGGCCGTGCCATCCCGGCCAGGGCCGTGACGGCAATCCGCGCCTTCGCCCGGCCGGACAGCGACATCCGGTGCCCGAGCGCGACCTCGGGTGCCGCGCTGATCTGCTCGAGGAGCTGCCGGTAGATGCCGGCCATGGCGCCGGTGCAGGCGGCGCTGCGCCGGTCGAGCAGCGGGATTAGGCGCAGGCCGGCGGCATACCACTCGCGGGCCCGGCCGGCCTCGAACCGCATGACCTCGGGCATCGGGCCCGCGATGAGGGCGCCGCCGGCGCCTTCGGCTCCGGGCGGATTCAGCGCGCAGCCAAACCTCGCCAGGTCCTCGGCCGGAAGGTAGACCCGCCCGTTGTCCAGGTCCTCTCGGACGTCCCGCAGGATGTTGGTGACCTGCAGGGCGATTCCCAGCGCGTCGGCCAGCGGCCCCGCGGCCGCCGGGTCAGAGCTGCCGAACACACCGAGGGACAGCCGACCGATCGAGCCGGCCACGCACCGGCAGTAATGCTCCAGGTCGGCGAAGGTTGCGTACCGCGTGCCGCGCACGTCGGCCTCGCAGCCGTCGATCAGCTCGCCAAATGCGGTAACCGGGATCGGGAAGACGCGGGCCGCGTGCCACAGCGCCTGCAGCACCAGGTCGTCGGCGATCGCGTCGGCGAGGGCGCCGGCGCCCGCGGCACCGGAACCCGCGGCACCGGAACCCGCGGCGATCAGCGCGACGGACGCGCGGGCGGCGTCCAGCGCGGCGATCTTGTCGGCGGCCGGAAGGGTCCCGTCGCCGATGTCGTCGATGCGCCGGGCGAACGCGTAGACCGCCGACAGCGCCCGTCGCTTGGGACCGGGCAGCAGCGTGATGCCGTACGCGAAGTTCTTGGCCTGACCGCGTACCACCGCCTCGCAGTGCGCGTAGGCGGCCTTGATGCGCGTCTGGCCGAATGGCGCGCTCATCACCGCATCGCTGGTCATCGGATCACCGTGCCCGCACAAAGGCCCGGATAAGCTCCGCCGCGGTTCTGCACTTGCCGGGCCGGGGGCTAGCGGCCAGCACGTCGTAATCGGCCCCGGTGATCGCCGCCAGTGCCGCGCGGCCACCAGCGACATACCCGGCGACGGCGGCGCGCGGCAGCGGGCTGAGGCCGCCGATCAGTGGTGCCCCGGCCGACAGCAGCCCGCCCGCCCGCCGGACCTGGAACGCCATGAGCTGGCGCAGCCGGGGCGGCGACTGCGCACGCAGCAGATCGTCCTCGGTCACACCGAACTCGCGCATGTCCTGCCCCGGCAGGTAGATGCGGCCGGCTCTGGCGTCCTCGGCCACGTCCTGCCAGTGCTCGGCGAGCTGCAGTCCGGTACAGATCGAGTCGGACAGGCGGGCGCGGTCGGCGGTATGGCAGCCGAAAATGTGCAGGACTATGTGCCCGATTGGGTTAGCCGACAGTCGGCAATAGCCTTCCAGGTCCTGGAACGTCTCATACCGGGTGACGACCTGGTCCTGCTCGTTCGCGCGGATGAGATCCAGGAAGGGCTGCATCGGGATCGCACAGTCGGCGACGGCGCCCGCAAGACCCCTGACGGCCGGCGACGCCGGCCCGGCCCCAGCCGGCCCGTACAGCCGCCTGACGTCCTCGGCGAGGTCACTGAGCAGCTGCGAGCGCTCCCCCGCCGGCGCCAGATCGCCGGCGTCATCGACAGTCCGGGCGTAGGCATAGACCGCGAGCAGATGCCGCCGGTAGCGACGGGGAAGCACCCGCAGCGCGACGGGAAAGTTCTCCTCGCTAGCCTGACTCACCGCACGCGCGGCTGACGTCGCATTCCACCCGATGCTGTCCTGTCTGCCCACCACCGTGGGGTCGCCAAACACGACGCCATCAGCCGCGGGCGGGGCGGCCATCGCCCCCGGCTGATCATTTGTCATGAGCCCTATTGCGGCACGATTCAGTATTCGATGCAAAGGCAATAATGACGTCAGCGTCACCTGATATAGGCGTCAGCTAGCTGCCGAAAGCCAGAACCTGATCTTGATCATCTCGCGCCGGCGACAGCCATAGCACAGCATTCTCGGTGAAAATCCGATCCATGTGAATGCCCTGCCCGACCAGCCTGCCGGCGCGTTCAGGGCGGTCCCGATTGTTTGCTGTACCTGCGGCGGGTTAGTCTCGCCGCATGAGCCGGGAACCCAGGCTGGGGACGCCAGGCCGAGCACAGGCGGTTCCAGCCGGAAGCCATCACACGGGCAGGCCATCGACGGCCTTGCGCAATGCGCTGCCAGCCGAGGGCCCGGCGCGGGCACCGGCGCCGGGTCAGGCTACGCCCGCCGATGTCACCGGCCGCGCGCCGAGAACAGCCAGACGCGCCGGCGGTCAGTCCGAACCGCAGCGGCCGTCGCTCGGCGGCGGCATCCCGGCCCAGCAGCGCGGACTCGGCGCGCAGGGCCGGCAGACCATGCAGCGCCTGCTCGAGGCCGGGCTGGCTGTCTTCGCCGAGATGGGCCTGCAGGCAAGCAGGGTGGAAGACATCGTCCGCCGCGCGCAGACCTCCCATGGCACGTTCTACCTGTACTTCGCCAACAAGGACGACCTGTTCCGCACGCTGCTGCAGGACGCGCTGGAGGACATATCCATCGTGACCGGCGAGTTCCCGGTAGTGACCAGCAACGAGGCCGGCCGGGCGGCGCTGCGGCGGTGGGTGCAGCGATTCAGCGACATCTACGCCGTGCACGCGACGGTCATCCAGATTCTGAGCCAGGCCGAGCTGGTCGGCGACGAACTCTACGCGGACGGCCTGCAGCTGCTGTTCCAGCTGGCCGAGACGATGACCCAGGGCATGACCGCGGCCCGCAAGGCCACCGACGGCACGCCGGCCCCGCACGCCGAGCTGACCGCCGTCGCCTGCCTGATGATGCTCGAACGCGTCAACTACCTGCTGTGCGCCGAGGTCAAGATGCCCAGGGACGAAATGAACGACAGGCTGGCGGCCATCATCTATGCCGCCTTCCAGCTGTCCTGATCTCCGCCCTGCCCGGCGGGACCTGCGAGGATCGCCATCGCCTCGTGCACAAGGAAACCAGGCTATTAGGGTGGTACTGGCAGCCGCTGCTGCCACCGGCGCGGTGCGCCAAACAGCGTGCGCCGGACACCGGTGAACCCCTAGGAGGTCGGCTTTGAGTAACTGGCAGCTTGACCCGTACCACACGCAAGTCGAGTTCTCAGCCAAGCACCTGGGAATGATGACCGTGCGCGGTCACTTCGCCGATGTCAGCGCCACCGCCGACATCGATCCTGACCATCCGGAAGCGGCTAGCGTCGAGGTGACGGTCCTGACCGCCAGCATCAAGACCAACCACGAGGTCAGGGACAACGACCTGCGCTCCTCGAACTTCCTCGAGGTGGACAAGTACCCGCAGATGACCTTCAAGAGCACGGGCGTCGAGGCGGCCGGGCCGGACAAGTGGACCCTGAACGGTGATCTGACGATCAAGGGAAACACCCGGCCGGTCTCGTTCGAGGTGACCAGGTATGGCGAGTTCAACGACCCTGGCATGATGGGGCACAGGATCGCTTACAGCGCGACGACCAAGATCGACCGGCGGGATTACGGGCTGACGTTCAACATGCTGCTGGACGGCCGCTGGGTAGTCAGCGACGAGATTCAGATCTCCATCGAGGGCGAACTCGTCGAGCAGAAGGCGCCCGAGGAGGCAGCCCCGACGGAGAGCTGAGAGCTGAGGGCCGCCGGGCGCAGCCAGAGCCGACTTCTGGCCGGTGGTCAGTCGGGTCGCGAGCCGGTGGTCAGTCGGGTGGCGCGGCGCCGACGGGCTGCAGCCCCGATCCGGCAGCCGGGTCGGGGGCTGGCCGGGCCACCCGCCGCTCGTGCAGCGCGATCGCGGCGACGCCCAGCCAGCCGATCACTATCGCCAGCCAGAAGTTGACGGCGCGGAACATGATCGCCGCGGACAGCGCCGCCACCCGGCTCGTTCCGTAGGCGACCAGGATCACCGCGAGGCTGCCCTCCACGATGCCCAGGCCGCCGGGCACTATGGGGAACGACCCGACGACCTGCGCGGCACCGTAGGCGAGCAGCACGCCATCCCACGGGATCGGGGCGTGCACGGCCCGGAAGCTGAACGCCAGGCAGAGGAAATCGGAGAACCATACGGCCGCGGCGAGCGCGACGACCACGACGGTCGGCACGGGGCCGAGCGGTATCTCGCGCATCCGCGTCAGGGTTGCCTCCACCCGTGCGCCCACGCTCCCCCGCGGATAACCGGTCAGCCGCTGGAATAGACGCACGAGCCGTCCGGCCAGCCGGAGCACCAGGTCCCTGCGGACCAGCACCGCACCGGCCCCCACCACCACGACCAGGCCCAGCAGCGTCACGCCGGTACCCGCGGCGCTGGTGCTGGCGGCGAGCGCGACCACGACTCCCAGCAGCAGGAGCAGCGACATGCCGATGGCCTGCGCGATCAGGATCGTGAACACCGTCCAGCCCGCGCTCGCGCTGCTGGCGCCCCGGCGCCGGTAATAGCGGTACCGGTAGGCGCTGGATACGGCGGGCTCGCCCGGCACGGTCGCCGCGATCGCGTCGTTGGCCAGCGTCAGCAGATAGAGGGCCGGCATCCTGATGCGGGTCCCGCTCAGCCGCAGTACCCGGTGCTGAAGGAAGGCGAAGATCCACAGCGACAGCGCCTCGGCGCCGACGGCGACCGCGGCCCAGGCGAAGCTGACCTGGCCGAGCTGATGCCAGGACGCCAGCAGCTCGCTGCGCTTGCCGAACAGCAGCAGCAGGATGACGATCCCGAGCAGGACACCGAGGATATAACGGGCTGCCTCCGACAGCCTGCGCCCCGCACGGGGGCGCGCGCGCTCCTCGATCACGGTTGCCACGCTACAGACTGACCTCGGACAACTGCGTTATGCGCAAGACTTTGGGCCTGTCGCGACTGGCGGTTCGGGCCCGAGGGAGGCTTCATGGGCGGGGAGTTCGAGGGCGTCATCGGCCGGGACTGGCGCGACTCGCGGCCGTGGTGGCCATCCATGCCCGCGCCGCCCGCCGGAGCGCCCAACGTCGTGCTGATCGTGCTCGACGACGTCGGCTTTGCCCAGCTCGGCTGCTACGGCTCCGATATACGGACGCCCGTGCTCGACGGCCTGGCGGCCGGCGGCGCCCGGCTGGCCAATTTCCACACCACCTCGCTCTGCTCGCCGACCCGGGCGTGCCTGCTGACGGGCCGCAACCATCACCGCAACGGCATGGGCAGGGTCGCCGATCTCGCGATCGGCTATCCCGGTTACTGGGGCAGGCCACCGCGCGAGAACGGATTCCTGCCGGAGATCCTGCGCGCGGCCGGCTACGCCACGTACGCGGTCGGCAAGTGGCACCTGTCACCCGAGGACGAGACCAACATGGCCGCGTCCCGTGCGACCTGGCCCCTGGCCCGTGGCTTCGACCGCTGGTACGGATTCCACGGCGGCGAGACGCATCAGTTCGTGCCCGCGCTCTACCACGACAATCACGCCATCCGCCCGCCGCGATCGGTCGAGGACGGGTACCACCTGACCGATGACCTGGCCGACCGGGCCATCGAGTTCCTCGGCGACCTGCGCGCCGCCGACGCGGACAAGCCGTTCTTCCTGTACTTCGCCACCGGCGCCTGCCACTCGCCGCACCAGCCGCCGCCGCGGTGGCTGGAGCGCTACCGCGGCCGCTTCGACGCGGGCTGGGATGCCTGGCGGGCGGAGACCTTCGAGCGGCAGGTCGCCGCGGGCCTGCTCCCGTCCGGCACGGTGCTGTCACCGCGGCCGCCCTGGGTCCCCGCCTGGGATTCCCTGGCACCGGGGCAGCGCGCCGTGGCCGCCCGGTTCATGGAGTGCTTTGCCGGGTTCCTGTCGCACGCCGACGAGCAGATCGGCCGCCTGCTCGCCTTTGTCGGGGAACGCGGCGAGCTGGACCGGACCCTGGTCGTCGTGGTCTCCGACAACGGGGCCAGCGCCGAGGGCGGCGCCCAGGGGTCCATCAATGACGTCCGGCTGGTCAACATCGACCCGGCCAGTGACGCGGAGATGCTCGCCAGGATCGACGAGATCGGCGGGCCGACCACGCACAACAACTACCCCTGGGGCTGGACCATGGCCGGCAACACGCCGTTCCGGCGATGGAAGCGCGAGGTGCACGAGGGCGGCGTGGCCGATCCCTGCATCGTCAGCTGGCCGGGCGGGCCGGTCGAGCCCGGCGCGGTCCGGCATCAGTTCGCCCATGCGATCGACGTGCTGCCGACGGTGACCGAGCTGGCCGGGATCGAGCTCCCGGCGGAGCTCGACGGCATCGAGCAGGCACCAGTGGACGGCGACAGCTTCGCCTACCTGCTGGGTCCCGGCGGCGAGCTGGAGCCGGAACGCCATCACACGCAGTACTTCGAGATGTTCGGCTCGCGCGCCATATACCACCGGGGCTGGAAGGCCGTCGCGTTCCACCCGGTCGGCCCGCTCTATGACGACCAGGACCCGAACGCGCCGTTCGACGAGGACACCTGGGAGCTGTATCACGTCGCCGAGGATCTGTCCGAGACGCGCGACCTGGCCGGGGAACATCCGCGCATGCTGCACGAGCTGGTCGAGCTGTGGTGGCACGAGGCCCGCCGCAACCAGGTCCTGCCGCTGGACAACCGCGTGCTGTGGGCGCTGGTCAACCCCAAGCCCGACCACCGGCGGGCCCGTGACGAGTATCAGTACTTCCCCGGCGGGGCGCAGGTGCCCGAGTCGGTCGCGGTGAACGTCCGCAACCGCTCGCATGCGCTCACGGTCGACGTCAGCATCGCCGATCCCGACGACGCCGACGGCATCCTGCTCGCCCTCGGGTCGGCGCTCGGCGGCTGGTCGCTGCACATCCTGGGCGGCCGGGTCCGCTACGTGCACAACCTGTACGGCAAGGAGCGCCACGTCGTGGCCGCGGCGGCCGCGGTCACGGCCGGCGAGCATCACATCGAGTACGAGTTCACCAAGGATGAGGGCCCGGGCGGCAGCGGAGTGCTGCGCTGCGACGGAGTCGAGATCGCCAGGTCGGTCATCCCGCGGTTCACCCCGTCCGGGTTCAACGGCGTGGGCGCCGGGCTGACCTGCGGGTACGAGTGGGGACCTGCGGTCGGCGCGGGTTACGAGGCCCCGTTCCCTTTCCGCGGGGTCATCCGCCGCGCGCGCGTGCGGGTGACGGGCCCGGTGGTGCGGGACCCGCTGGCCGAGCTGGAGGCGATCCTCTCCCAGCAGTGACTTAGCATCACCTCAGAACCGGCCGGGACGCTCCCAGTCGGCCTTCTGGCCCTTGCGCAGCAGCAGGAACATGCTGGGGCCGAAGTACACCGGCGCCAGGCGGTCCTGCAGCGCCCGCTCCACGGCGAGCAGCGCGTGCCGCGGCAGCAGCTGGGTCAGCGCCCGGTGCCGGAGATTGGATACCGAGAGCATCTGCTCCAGCCGCAGGCCGGTCGCCTGCAGCTGCCCGATGACCGTCGCCGGATGGTGGTTGACGAACGGTATGCCGCCGCTGGCCTTCAATGCGGGCGAGCGGAGGTCGACCGCGCTCAGCGGCACCGGCCGGCCGCGCAGCAGGTACCGGACCCGGTTGACCGCGTGGGCCAGGTTGGCCACCTCGATCAGCGCGTATCCGCCCGGCCGCAGGATCCGGTGGAGCTCGCGCATCTCGGTGGCCGGATCCGGGAGGTGATGAAGGACCCTGACCAGGCAGGCCAGATCCGCGCTCTGATCCTCGAACTGCAGGGCCGAGGCGTCCATCAGCCGGGGCGTGATTCGCGGGTGCCCGCGCAGGTACGCGGCAGAAAGGTCCAGCTGCTGCCTGCTCGAGTCGACGAGCGTCACCCGGCCGGCGAAGTCGGCCAGGACGACCGACAGGCGCCCGTATCCGCCGCCGATATCGACGGCGTGCTCGAAGGTGCGGCCGCGCAGCAGCCGCCGCACCGCCATCACCTCGGCGTCGTGCTCGTAATCCCGGCTCGTCCAGTAATCCCGGTAGTTGAGATCCTGGTCGTCGTAGTACGCGGGCCAACTCCGCGTGACGGTGCTCGTCATGGTCCCCCCGTGCCTGCCCGGGGGGACGACCCCCGTACCCCCAGTGTGGGCAAGTGTTCCCAGCTTAGAGCGCCCGAACACAACGACACGTGCTGTTCATGTGACACTCCGTAACTGATCATTTTCTTCTGCTTACCCGCCTGGTTAGTCCCGCTTTGCGCCGCCTCCAGCGCCGTGACCTGCCCACATGCTCGCGTGAAGCGCGTCACTGCGGGCACGCACCGGTACGGGCACCTGATCGGCACCGGCAAGGACACGAACTCGCTGTACTGGGCCACCTGCTCGGAGCCGACGCGATGATCCTCGGCGGCGTGGTCGCGGCGTTCCTCGGCGTTGCCGCCGAGGGCAAGTCGCTGGAGGACGTGGCCAGGCCGCTCGGCGTCATCGGCAGGCCGCCCGAGGCGATCTTCCGCTCGGGCGGGCCGCTGACCTGACCGCGCAAACCGGCCATAACCACGCGCTGTAGACAACTCACGCGCCGGTCGAATTCTTAGCGGTAGTGATTGGGGTCCGGTGGCCCCCAATCACTACCGCTAAGCGTTCTCGGGCGATCCTGTGGCGTCGCGGGGCGCGGATATGCAGGCCGGCGCACGCAGCGCAGCGAGCTCGGCCGCCCAGCGCGCGACCAGCCCGCTGGTCGCCCGCGTTCCGCCGGGCGGTACGGTCGCCGCGAGGGTGCGAGAGTGCCGCCGGGCACTGGCGGTCTGTTCGGCCTGGTACGCCTGACCAGCGAGGAGCTGCTCCCTATGCCCGAGGCCGCGGACAAGACCGATGCCGCCTGCCAGGCCAGCCGAGGCTGGGTGCACGAGGCCGTCGCCAAAGTTGAAGCCGACGCTAACCGGTCTGCCGACACCCACCTGCTCGTTTTTCCGCTGCCCGCCGACTGGGACATCGACCTGTATCTCAAGGACGAGTCGACCCACCCGACCGGATCGCTCAAGCATCGGCTGGCCCGTTCCCTGTTCCTGTATGCGCTGTGCAACGGCTGGATCAGGGAGGGCCGGCCGGTGATCGAGGCGTCCTCGGGCTCCACCGCGGTGTCCGAGGCGTACTTCGCGCGGATGCTCGGCCTGCCCTTCATTGCGGTCATGCCGGACTCGACGAGCACTGAGAAGATCGCGCTGATCGAGTTCTACGGCGGCCGCTGCCATCTTGTCGCCGACGCCACGCAGGTGGTGGCGGAGTCGCGCCGCCTCGCGGCCGAGTCGGGCGGCCATTTCATGGACCAGTTCACCTACGCCGAGCGCGCCACCGACTGGCGGGGCAACAACAACATCGCCGAATCGATCTACAGCCAGCTCGCGCAGGAGCGCTATCCGGTGCCGCGCTGGATCGTCGTCGGGGCAGGCACCGGCGGTACCAGCGCAACCATCGGCAGATACGTGCGCTACCGGCAGCTCGACACTCAGCTGTGCGTCGTGGACCCGGAGAACTCCGCGTTCTTCCCCGGCTGGGTCGGCCGCGACCCTGGCTACACGACCGGCCGGGGCTCGCGCATCGAGGGCATCGGCCGGCCCAGCGTGGAGCCGTCGTTCATGCCGGACATCGTCGACCGGATGATCCAGGTGCCGGACGCCGCCTCGATCGCGGCGGCGCGCATGCTGGCCGCCGCGACCGGCTACCTGGCCGGCGGCTCTACCGGCACGAACCTGTGGGGGTGCTTCCGCATCATCTCCGAGCTGCGCTCCGCGGGACGTGGGGGCTCTGTCGTCACGCTCCTGTGCGATGGCGGCGATCGGTACGCGCGCACGTATTACAACGACGACTGGCTGCGCGAGCAGGGCATCGACGTGCGGCCATACGAGATCGCGCTCGATCGGTTCGCCGCCGCGGGCACGCTGCCGTAGCGCGCCTGCCACGATCGTGTCCGCAGCGCATCAGGACCCACCGCATCAGGACCCACCGCATCAGGACCCGCCGCATCAGGACCCGCCGCAGGCCGCCTTGAATTCCATGATCAGGGCCTCTGAGCTGGTCTGGAGCGCGCTCACGGCGGACTGGACCGCAGTGAGATTCGCCGGCGACGGATGGGCCGCCAGCGCACGAGTGGCCACGGAGATCTGGCGGACCGCCGCGGTCAGCTGAGCGGACTGGCCCGCATAGGCCGCCTGCGCCTGGCCCTTCAGCGTGTTCAGCTGAGTCTCAATGTTGCCGAGGTCGACCGCGACCTGGCCGACGGTGCGCTGGCTCTCCTGCACCTGACCCAGGTTCGTGAGGGACTCCCGGAGGGAGGTAACGCTCGCGCAGGCCGCGGCGGCACTGAAGGTCGGCGACTCCGACGAAGCCGAGGTTCCGGCCGCCGGGCTGCCCGACCCCGCCGAGCCGCACGCCGCGAGCAGCGCCGTTCCGCCCAGAGCGGACATCGCGACAAACCACAAGGAACGTCGCTGGCAACGAAGTGAGGTAATCATGGCGGTCCGCTTCCCGCTCAGGGCGTGGTAAACATCCGCTTGAGCCGCCGCACGCACCGTGCGCCGCGGTTGGTCCGACGAACGCGCGCTGCCCCGTCGTCGTCGTCCGCGCGCGAGATCACGACTGAGCTCGGCCCGTGCCGCTCGATCCGCTGCCGCCAGATGACAGGGCCGGGAGTGTCGTTAGTTATGCAGCACCGCCGCGCCGCTGAAGCGGCCGTGGGCGAGATCGGCCAGGGCATCCCGGGCCGCCGACATGGGATAGGCGTGTGTCGTCGTGCGCACACCGAACCTGGCCGCGAGCGCGAGGAAGTCCGCACCGTCGGCCCGAGTGTTTGCCGTGACGCTGCGCAGCTTCCGCTCCTGGAACAGTTCCTCCTCGTACTGCAGCGCCGGTATGTCCGAGAGCCAGATGCCAGCGACCGCGAGCGTGCCGCCGCGCGCGAGCGCCCGCAGTGCGACAGGGACGAGCCCGCCCGCGGGAGCGAACAGGATCGCACCATCGAGCGGCTCAGGTGGTACATCAGCCGCGTCGCCGACTGAGTCCACGCCGAGCTCGGCCGCGAGTTCCCGATTGCCGGCACCGCGGGTGAGCACGTGCACGCGCAGGCCCTGGCGCAGCGCGACCTGGGCGATGATGTGCGCGCTGCCGCCGAACCCGTAGATGCCCAGGCTCCCGCCCGCAGGCACGTCCGCGCAAAGCAGCGCGCGGTAGCCGATGATCCCCGCGCACAGCAGCGGCGCCGCATGCTCGTCGTCGAGGGCATCGGGCAGCGCATAGGCGAATCCCTCGTTGACAACGCATGCGTCCGCGTATCCGCCGTCGACATCCCAGCCCGTAAACACCGGTGCCACGCACAGGTTCTCCGCACCGTGCCGGCAGTACCGGCAGGTGCCGTCCGTTCCCCCCAGCCAGGGCACTCCCACGCGATCGCCGACGGCGAACCGGGTCGCGCCGGGCCCGGTCGCATCGACCCGCCCGACGACCTCGTGGCCAGGCACAACGCCCGCGCGGCGCGGCGGCAGGTCACCCTCGGCCAGGTGCAGGTCGGTCCGGCACACGCCGCAGCAGGCGACGCGAACGCGGACCTGGCCCCGGCCCGGCTCCGGTTCGTCCTTCTCGGCCCGCCGCAGTGGCCCGCCGTCGACCGGGCCAGGGGTCTCAACAATCCATGCGCGCAAAAACGGCCTCCAGCCTTCTCGACCGGCGCCGGCCGCTGTGCGCTAGCCCTGTCGCGACCAGAGCGGTCCTGACGCCTCCCAGTCCCGCTGCCAGCCTGCCATGCGGCGCCGGTCGGCCAGCACCCGCACCGCCACGGCGCCGGCGCCGAGCACCACTGACAGGGCGGTGACGGCCACCAGGATCGAGAACATGACCTCGTCGCGGACGTCCGCCCCGGACAGGGGCCCCGGCTCCTGCGTCCCGGTCCGGTTAACCCAGATCCACACCGGCTGCCCGGACCTGGCGTTCAGCCCGGTACCCACGGTGCCAACGCGCGGCCGGCCGTCGGGTGCCGTCCACCGCGCGCGGGGGAAGGCGACGTCCAGGTAGCCCTCGACCGCCTGCGCAGCGCTCTGCAGGAGGACGGCCCGTACCTGCGTCTCTGAGGCTTGCTGGGCCCGCTGCACGCGGAGCGCCGCGGCGTCGGCGGCCCGGCCCACGAAGACCGCCAGCAGCGGCCCGGCAACGACGAACGCGACCACCAGCGCGGCCATCGCCACCGACTCGGTCCTGTCCACCACGCGCCGGAGCGGCGCGCCGTCCCAGCCACAGCGGTGCGCGAGGCCCTGGCACCAGTGCTTCACCGGCTGGCCACCTCCGATCCGCGTGCTAGTTGCCATAGTCCACGATTTGCGCCAGCTACAGAAGGGCTATCGGGGCAGGGAACGGGGGGATCGGGCCACGCGGTGCCGCGCTGGGCCGCGGTTCAGCGCAGACGGCGCAGGAACGGATCCCGCGGCGTCGCAGGCGAGATCTTGACCCGGAGGTCCACCACCTGGACGTCCTGCGGCCGGGCGATCACCGGGTTGAGATCGAGCTCCGCTACCTCGGGCAGATCATCGGCCAGCCTCGACACCCGGAGCAGGACGTCGGCCAGGCCCGCGGTGTCCACCGCCGGCGATCCGCGGTGGCCGGTCAGCAGCGGCGCCGCCCGTACCCCGCCGATCATGTCCTCCGCATCGGCGTCGGTCAGCGGCGACAGCCGGGCCATGTGATCGCCGATCAGCTCGCTCGCTACGCCGCCGAGCCCGAACACCACCAGCGGGCCGAAGACCGGCTCCTGCACGACGCCGACCAGCGTCTCCACGCCCCCGGCCAGCATGGGCTGCAACAACACCCGCTGCAGATCCGCACCGAACTGGCCGGTGAGCTGCCGGAAGGCGTCGGCGACGTCGCCGGGCGCGCGCAGGTCCAGCCGGACCGCCCCGGCGTCGGTCTTGTGCACGAGCCCGGCGACCTCCGCCTTCAGCACCACCGGTCCGGCCAGTCCGGCCGCGGCGCGCACGGCGTCGTCCGGGCTTGCGACTACCCGCGTGGAGATGACAGGGATCCGGTAGCTGCCCAGCAGCCGCGCGGCCTCGGCTCCGCCCAGCCAGCCCCCGGCCGGCTGGGCGGCCAGGAATCCGGACACGATCGAACGCGCTGCCGCCGCATCGAGATCGCCGAGTTCGGGCAGCGTGCCGCGCTGGCTATCGCGCCAGGCGCGATATCTGGCCGCATGGCCGAGGGCGGTAACGGCACTCTCTGGATAGGCATAGGCGGGCACCTGGCCCTCGTTCCCGTCCTGAGCAGGCAGCAGCCGGACCGAGTCGGCCTGGTCCAGCATCACCACTGCCAGGGGCTTGCCGATCCTGGTCGAGGTCACCGCGGCCGCCAGGTCGGCGATCGCGGTCGGGACGCAGATGACGACGAGCGCGTCCACCGATTCGTCACCGGCCACCTCCTCGACGCAGGCGCGGAAGGTGGCCGCGTCCACGGCAACTGTGGTGTCGACCGGTCCAAAGATCGCGGCGCCGGGCGGCAGCAGCGCAGCCAGCCGCCGCTGGGTGCCGTCGCTGAGCACCGGCACGGTGAGCCCCACGTCCGCGCAGGCGTCCGCGGCCAGGACGCCCGCTCCCCCGGCATTGGAAACGATCGCGATGCGCCTGCCCGCGGGCAGCGACTGGGACGCCAGCAATGCGGTCGTCTCCACCAGTTCCCCCAGGCTGCGCGCCGCGATGATGCCCGCCTGGCCGAACAGCGCCTCCTGCGTCAGCAGCGGCGTGACGGTCGCGGCAGTATGCGACGCCGCAGCGCGCTGACCGGCCGCCGACCGACCGCCGATGATCGTGAGCACGGGCATCTTGCGTCCCACCCGACGCGCCGTCCGGGCGAAGGCCCGCGGATTACCGAACGACTCGACGTAGAGCACGGCGAGCCTGGTCTGGCCATCCTGCTCCCACCAGGTCAGCAGGTCGTTGCTGGAGATGTCGTACTTATCACCGACCGAGGCAAAGGACGATACCCCGATGCCGAGCCGGTCAAGCTGCTCGAGCAGCGCGATGCCGATGCCGCCCGACTGCATTACCAGGCCGGCGCGGCCGGCCTGCGGCTGGAATGAGGCGAAGGTCGCGTTCAGCCGGGCGCCTGGCACCGCGATGCCGAAGCAGTTGGGGCCGACGAGCCGCATTCCGTACCGGCGGCAGATGGCGATCAGGTCGGCGCCGCTGGTGCCGAGCCCGGAGGTAATCACGACCAGGTTCCTGACGCCCCGGCGCCCGCACCGCACTGCCGCCGGCGCCACCTCCCGCGGTGGCAGTGCGATGACCGCGATGTCCACGCCCTCCGGCAGGTCGAGAGCGGAGCCCAGGCTGGCGATGCCCTCGATCGTCTCTGCGCTCGGGTTCACCGCGTACACCTGACCGGGGAAGCCGCCGGCCACGACGTTGTGCAGAATCTCCCGACCCACCGATCCGCGCTGCCGGCTCACACCGACGACCGCGACCGACGCGGGCCGGAACAGGTGCCGCAAGCTCGCGACCTCGGCCCGGCTAGCCCGGACCGCGACGGCGTCGAGGTAGCTGTCCAGGTTCTCGCTGTCCGGCGCGGGCAGCGGGAAGGTCAGCTTGACGACCCCTTCTTCGAACCTCCGCTCCACCGGGAGGCCGGCGTCGGCGAACACGCGCTGCATCGCGTAGTTGTCCGGCAGCGTCTCGGCCTCGAACGCGATCAGGCTGCGCTGTCTGGCCATCGACACCAGGTGCTCGAGCAGCAGCGTGGCGATGCCGCGGCCGTGCATGTCGTCGGAGACCGCGAATGCGATCTCCGCCCGGCCGGGCCGGTCCGTCGCCTCGTAGGTAGCCACCCCGACGAGCTCGCCGCTGAGCAGCGCGAGCAGCGCCACATGGCGGTCATCTTCCGGGCGGCAGACCCTCTTTGCCTCGCGTTCGGGCGCCCGCGGGCTCAGGTTGAAGAACCGGAAATAGGCGTTATCAGGGGAAAGATTGGCGTGCATCTCGCGGACCGCCGCTGCGTCCTGGCCAACGGCCGCCCGGATCTCGACGGTGCTGCCGTCGGCGAGGAGGGCATAGGTGCTAGGGCCGGCGGGTGTGGTCATCGAGCCCCGGGCTAGCCCGGCTCCCCCGACATACCGCTGCTTGTCCCCCCGCGAGCGCTGTCGCGGGAGGATGACCCCCCGGCCGCCCCGCCAGTGCCGTCCCGGGAGGACGACCCCCCGGTCCCCCCGCCCTTAGCCATGCTCTGGTAGACCGCGAGCAGCGCGGCCTTCTGGGTCTCGTCGAGCTGGTCATCGGTCCGGATCGCCCGCTCCACCGTGTCGGAAGACACGCGATCCTCGCCCCGGCCGCCGGCTTCCCGCTCGAGCAGGCCAGCCTCGGCCAGCAGCATCTCGGCGGACACGTTCAGCGCGCTGGAAAGCTGTTTCAGTACCCGCACCGTCGGCTGATGCATGCCGCGCTCGAGCTCGCTCAGGTACGGGTTGGACAGGCTCGTCAGCTCGGCCAGCTGCCGGAGCGTGAGATTCGCCAGCCTGCGCTGGCTGCGGATGAAGGCTCCGAACGCCTCCATCTGTGCGTCCCACTGGCTGGTCATGTCACTCCCGTCTTGGCCCGCTCCACGGCCTGTGCTCAGTATCGCAGGCAGCATTTGCGCCGGTCCGGACCCGGCCCGGGCCACCCTTCCCCGACAACTGGGAGCGTTACCGTCCGCTCTGGACGGTAACGCTCCCAGTAAGCCGATCAGGCTGTCGCGGTGGCCGAATTACTTGGCGTCCGAGCCGCTCTCATTCGGCGACGCGCCAGCATCACGAGCGCCGAGCAGCGGAGCGGTCGCCTTCAGCACGTCCTCGGCGAACTTGCGCTGGCTCGCCAGCAGTTCCTCCGCGAAGTCGTAGGCGTTCTTCACCAGCTCGTCGGGCTTGGGCAGCTTGTCGGCGAAGTTGAGGCTGTCCGCGAACGGCAGCTCCGGCATTTCCGGCCGGACCGCCTGCACGGTGCTGGCCCAGCGCTCGATCGTGTCCACGATCACGGCCTGGCTCTTGCGGATGGCGTTCAGGACCTCGGCCTGGACGTCCTGTCCAATGTTTGACTCGGCCATTTCTCCTCCTCAGGGCGTGGCCTTCGGTCTCGTCGTGCTCAATATAGCTAGCACATGATAGCTACGTCAAGCGCGTCGGGCGGCCGCGCCGCCGGATTCGATTCGCGAAGTGCCAGGCACTGTCGCCGCGATCCGGGGAAAGATCAGAGTATGACCTGCACGCTGCACGTGTCCTGGGATGATCGGCTGGTCGCGTACAACTTCGGCCCGCAGCATCCGCTGGCGCCGATCCGGGTGAAGCTCACGATGGAGCTCGCCGATGCACTCGGGGTACTCGCGGGCGACCAGGTCACGATGGCAGCGGCGGGGCCCGCGTCCGAGGCCGAGCTTGAGCTCGTGCACGACCCGGAGTACGTCGAGACAGTCAGATATGCGGGCGAGCTAGCCGGGGGCCAGGGCGAGGTCGACGCCATGCGCCTGCTGCGTCATGGCCTTGGCACCGCCGATGACCCTGTATTCCCCCGCATGCACGAGGCGTCCGCCCTCGTCGCCGGGGCGACCCTCGCCGCCGCGCGCGCGGTCGCCTCGGGCTCGGTGCAGCACGGCGCCAGCATCGCCGGCGGGCTGCACCACGCGATGCGCTCCGCCGCCAGCGGCTTCTGCATCTACAACGATCCCGCGATCGCGATTACCTGGCTGCTCGGGCAGGGCCTGGAACGCATCGCCTACGTGGACATCGACGTCCACCACGGCGACGGCGTGCAGGCCGCCTTCTGGAACGACCCGCGGGTGCTGACGATCAGCCTGCACGAGGATCCGGCGACCTTGTTCCCCGGCACTGGCAGGCCAGCCGAGACAGGCGGGCCGGACGCGGACGGGCTCGCGGTCAACGTGGCCCTGCCCGCTGGTACCAGGGATGCCGGCTGGCTGCGGGCATTTGACGCCGTCGTGCCGCAGCTAGTGCGGGAGTTCCGACCGCAGATCCTGGTCAGCCAGCACGGTTGCGACACGCACTGGAGCGACCCGCTGGCGAACCTGTCGGTAACGGTGGACGGGCAGCGCACGGCGCACGCGGCGGTGCACAGGCTGGCCCACGAGGTCTGCGACGGCCGGTGGCTGCTGACCGGCGGCGGCGGGTACCAGATCGCCCAGGTGGTACCGCGCTCCTGGACCCATCTGCTGGCCGAGGCGGCTGGCGCGCCGGTCGACCCGGCCACGCCGACACCGCGGGCCTGGCGCGAGTCTGCGGCCCGGGCCGTCGGCGAGGAGGCGCCGGAGCTGATGACCGAGGGCGCCGACGGCAGGTTCTCCTCGTTCGAGACCGGCTATGACCCGGCCGAGCCCGTCGACCAGGCGATCATGGCGACCAGGACGGCAGTCTTCCCGCTGCACGGCCTCATGCCGACGCCCTAACCCATCACGGCGGGCTGCCGAGCGCGAGCGGCTGACCCGACCCGACATCAAGCACCACCCTGCTGCCGAGCGGACGGGCGAGCGCAGCGCGGAACTGGATTTTCAGCTCGACGCCCGCGCACACATGTACATGAACTCGTGCGTACGTTACCCGGGCGCCGACGACCACGGCCCCCGCAGTCTCATAGACCTGAGCGGTGGCCCGCGGCTCAGGCTGACCGGTGCAGTAGCCCACCATGGTTGTCAGCGTCAGCTCCCGGCCGTCCTTCGAGACTCTCAGCGGGCCGCCGACCTCTGCCGTGAGGTCGTACGGCAGCACGAGCAGGGCCCGTGGCTCCACGGCCACCTGGGTGAAAGCCCAGGGCAGCTGGGCCGCCCGGAACTGCCAGGCGGGGACCTGCGCCAGGCCGCGGCTGGTGAACAGCGCGACCGTCGCCGGGCGCATGCTGACCACCGACAGGTCGCCGAGCGAACTGCAGCGGTACGGGCCGCCGCAGGGCGTCTGGGTGGCTAGCTCGGCGAACGCGGCCCGCGCGTCTTCCACCGGGAGCCGCAGGGTTGCGCCGCTGGCCCAGCGGACGACATCACCCGGCGACCCGGCCGGGAGTCTTGTGGCCAGGCTGAAGTGCCCCGAGTTGAACATGTCCTTCTGCCGCTGGCTGTCGAAGCCCGCGTTGTCGGGGATCTGGACCAGCTGTCCCTGGGCGGTCAGCACGAGCCCGGTTTGCCAGAGCATGGCCGCCCGAGACCGGTCCCAGCGGCCGATTACAAGCCTGGCCTGCCGGACGAACGAAGCGGTCGGCGAGCGCGTCCCCGCCGTCGCCCCCGCGCCTGCCGTGGCAGTCTGCGAGCCGCACGCGGACAGCAGGATGGCCGGCGTCATGACCGCGGCCACGATGACGAGCGGGTACGTGCCAGCGTGACGGCGCATCGTGACTCCCGTTCCCAGCCTGACCTACTGGTTAGACGATGCGCGCGCCGCTGCCGTTGCCAGTGCTGCCAAGTTCGGCGCACCGCCGCGCGGCCGCCTTCCGCCGCGTGCTGCGGATGAGCAGGAACAGCGCTCCGAACAGCAGAATCCAGAGTCCGGCGGCGACGTCAAGCACGTAGTCCTCGCCGGAAACTGGCCGAGACGGCAATGGCGGCTCCGCCGCTGGCGGTGAGCATTGGCGAGCGCAGCCGCTGCGCGCAGCCCGGCGAAGGGGTGTCAGTTCCGGCGGCCTGGCGTCCCGGACGGCCGTGCTTGCCCGGCCCTGCGGCACGGTACCGGTGACCGTGTAGGTCACGCTTCCGCCTGCCGCGATATCGGCGATGGTGTCGATGCCTCCCGTACCCGCGGTACCCAGGCACCTACTCGGCATCGCGGTCGCCCTGCAGGTCCAGGTGACCGACCGCAGCCGACGCGGCTTCGGGCCGGCAACCCGTGCGCCGAAGGCATCCGACGGGCCGCCGTTCCGCACCGTGAGCGCGTAGGTGACCCGCGCCCCTGGAACGAGCGGCCCCGGGTCCAGGGTCCTGACGACATGAAGCGTGAATCGCGGCCGGGCAGTTGAGGTTTCGGTGGCGCGGCACCCAGGCTGGCAGCCGCGATCGAGGGCGCGCCGTGGGGAACGCACGGTGGCGGTGGCGCTGATGCTCAGCGCATCCGGGGGCGTTATTCCCGTAATCGTGTAGACGACCCTTCCGCGGGCGGCGATGTCGGCCCGGGTGCGGATGTCGCCA
>JASHOV010000177.1 GCA_030038495.1 Streptosporangiaceae bacterium | reverse complement strand
CGACCGAGCCGACTTATGGCTGCGTGCCTTGCAGGCCGGCCAGGGCGAGCCCGCGCTGTTCCATGAGCCCCCCGCCCGCCGCCGCGCCTACGAGCCCGTACGCCGACTCACCCCGACGACCCGGCAGAGGCCACCAGGCCGCGCCACCCGGTGCCGGCGGGTGATGCTCACCCTGCTGGTTATCGCGTTAATTGCCGGCGGCCTGGCCCGCCTGTCCTGGCTGGTGACCGAGCAGCCCCGCCATCTGCCCGGCCACAGCCAGATCCAGACCGGGACCAGGACACAGCGCGCCACCCGATGGCAATACGGTCTCTGACCGGCGCGGCGGCGCGCCAAGTGCTCCCGCCGGTCCAGCGCGGCCTGCTGGCCTACGGGCGGCGGCTGGACCCGGACCACCCGCCAGCCTCGGTAACCGGCGACGCCGCGGCGCCCCAATCCGAACAGCGCGGAAAGGTTCCGTTCTGCCACAACGGAACTCTCCGTCCTCTCGTGGCAGCCCGACGGCGCCGCGTCCCGCCGAGGCTCCGCGAGCCGGCAGAGTTCCAGCGCGGTGTCGCCGCGCGGACTAAGTGATCCAGTTCACGCGCCCGGTGGCCTGCAGCCGGCAATCCCGCCCGGGTGATGCCGTTCACGGCGGCCATCGGCGCGACTCGCGCTCACCACCGGCCAGGCTCGCCACAGGCCCAGCGCTCCTGTGGATTTGACGCATTGTCATGTGTATGGCACCCTTCGTGACTGAAATAACGGGCGGATTCGCCGGTTTAGTTAGGTGTAGGGGGTTTGTCCCACCTCCAGTCGCCATGCCGGGCGTGCCGCTGACCCATGTCTCCCCCGGGGGCCCACATCATGACGCTGCGTCATACGTCCATCAGGACGCGGATCTTCCTGCTTGTCCTGGTCCCGCTGCTGGCCCTGATCCTGGTCTACGGCTACGCGGTCGCCGGTCAGGTCAGCACGGCGGTCGGCCTGGCCAACGCCGGCAAGATCAGCGGCACGACGATCACGCCGGTTACCGACACCATGACGGCGCTGAACGCCGAGCGGACCAGCGCGGTTCAGTACCTGGCATCCGGGTCGCCGGCGGCGGCAGCCGCGTTCCAGCAGGACGAGGCCGCCACCGACAAGCAGTTCCGGATCGTCAAGACCGTCACGAGTTCCGGGCCGGTCGTGTCCAACGCGACCGCGCTGGACAAGGCGGACGCCGCGACGTTCGTGCGCGACGACAACGGCCGGCTGCAGTCACTGCGCAGCGCGGTCCTGAGCAACAGCATCAGCCGCACCGCCGCCGTCAACGCCTACAGCGCCATCATTACCGACGGCCTGCGCGTCGCCGAGCAGTCGCTTCAGGAGAACTACGTGGCCCAGCCCCTGGCGATCACGGCGCGCGCGGAGGCGAGCCTCTTCGAGGCCGAGATGGTCGCCCTGGAGGAGAACGCCATCTACTCAGGAGACGTCGCGACCGGGCAGATGCCGACTGCGGACCAGAAGGAGTTCGCCCAGCTCGCCGGGCTGCGCCAGTACCTGGTCGCGGACGCGGTGCCGCAGCTTGACGGCGAGGCATCCAGGCTCCTGCAGCAGGAGGTGCCGGCCTCGCTGTCGGCCGCCCTCACCAGCGAGGAGAACGCGATCATCGCCGCGCCGGCCGGAGCCGCCAAGCCGGCTGTGTCGCTGAGCCAGTGGCAGGACACGCTCGTCCCCTACGCAACTCACCTCGAGGTCGTGCTGACTAAGAGCCCGGTCTGGATTCAGTCGCAGGTCACCGCCCAGGCCCGCAGGGCCCTGACCACGCTGATCGTGGTCGCGAGCCTCGGCCTGCTGCTGGTGATCGCGTCGATCGCGTTCTCGCTCCTGATGGGCCGCCGCCTGATGCGCCGGCTGAACAGCCTGCGTCAGGCCGCCCTCGAGCTGGCTCACGACCGGCTGCCGCAGGTCATGACCAGGCTGCGGGACGGCGAGACGGTGGACGTCGAGGCCGAGGCGCCGCCGGGGCAGCCCGGCGTGGATGAGATCGATCAGGTGCGCGAGGCGTTCAACACGGTTCATCGCACCGCGGTCGCGGCCGCGGTTGACGAGACGAACCTGCGCCGCGGCATCAACCAGGTCTTCCGCAACCTGGCCCGGCGCAACCAGGTGCTCCTGCACCGTCAGCTCGGCCTGCTCGACGGGATGGAAAGAAAGGCCGAGGAGCCGGACCAGCTCGAGGACCTGTTCCGCATCGACCACCTGACCACCCGCATGCGCCGGCACGCCGAGGGCCTGATCGTGCTGGCCGGCGACTCCCCTGGCCGTGGCTGGCGCCAGCCCGTCCGGTTCGTCGACGTGCTCCGCGCGGCCGTGGCCGAGGTCGAGGATTACGCCAGGGTCCGGGTCGAGGTCCACTCCAAGGCGGCTCTGGCCGGCCCGGCGGTCGCCGACGTCGTCCACCTGCTGGCCGAGCTCGTCGAGAACGCCGCGGTCTACTCGCCGCCGACCACGGTGGTACGGGTGCAGGGCGAGCTTGTCGGCCGCGGCTTCTGCGTCGAGGTTGAGGACCGCGGCCTCGGCATGGCCGATGAGCAGCTGGCGGAGATCAACCACAAGCTGACCAGCGTTCCCGCCTTTGACCTTTCTGGCAGCGACAGGCTGGGACTATTCGTCGCCGGGCGGCTGGCGCACCGGCACGGCATCAGCATCGCGCTGCGCTCGTCGGTCTACGGCGGCACGACCGCCGTGGTCATCATCCCGACCAGCCTGGTGGTCACCGACGAGGCCCAGGTCCCGGCCGTGACGGCGACTCGCTACGCGCTCCGTAACGACGCCCCGGTGCCGGCGCTCAGCGGTGCTAACGGGCACGGCTCCAACGGTCATGGCGGAAACGGCAGCACTCCAACGCTGACCGACGTCAACGGGCACGCCGCCAGTCCGGCGCCCCCGGCCGGGTCCGACGACTCTGGCTGGTGGATCAGGCCGACCGTGGCCAGCGACCGGGCGGCCGACGCCGTGCAGGCGGGCCAGGCGGCCGTTACCGCTACCGAGGTCGAACCGGGTCCCGCTGCGAGCCATGCGCCCGCGATCGATGCGAACGGACTGCCCGTCCGCGTGCGCCAGGCCAGCATGGCCCCCCAGCTGCGGGAACGCGGCCCGGCCGGGGACATGCTCGATGCCGGTCCTGCCACCGGGGAACTGCCCGCGGCTACCCCGGAGGCGTCCGCACCCTTGGCCGAGACGGTCCGAAGCACGATGTCCGCGATGCAGCGCGGCTGGGAACTCGGCCGGGCTGTCGCGGCGGATTCGCCGGCCGGGCCGACGGGCGCCGCGCTGCCGCCAGCCCACGGGGGCGACCCCCTGGAGACCCCGCAGTCGCGGGACGAGACCGCGAGCCAAGAGCCGAGTTCCCCCAAGCATCGCGCTCACCACGAGGAGGCCTGATATGCGCCCGTCAGGTCAGCTCGACTGGCTGCTTGATGATCTGGTCGCGCGTGTCGCCAAGGTCACGAAGGCAGTGATCTTGTCCCGCGACGGCCTCGCGGTCGGGGCATCCGACGGCATGAGCCGCGAGGACTCGGAGTACCTGTGCGCCACGGCCGCCGCTTTCCAGAGCCTGGCCAGGGGCACCAGTCAGCAGTTCGGCGGCGGGGCCGTACGCCAGACCGTCGTCGAGATGGACTCGGCGTTCCTGTTCGTGATGGCCGCGGGCGAGGGCAGCTGCCTGGCCGTCCTGACCGCGCAGGGCGCGGATGTCGGCCTAGTCGCCTATGAGATGGCCCTGCTGGTCACTCGGGTCGGCCAGCACCTTGCAGTCGGCCGGCGGGCGCCGGCCGAGGTGGGGTGACAGGGGTGCAGCCATTCGACTCCGAGTGGCTCGACCAGGATGCCGGCCCGGTCGTCCGCCCGTATGCGCTCACCGGCGGCCTGACCCGGCCGTCCGGGCAGCGGTTCGACCTGCTGGACATGGTGGGCGTGGTCAGGCGAGCCGCCCAGGACATGCCGCAGCTCGCTCCCGAGCAGACCGAGGTACTGGAGCGCTGCCAGATTCCGGCTCCGCTGGTCGATCTCGCCGCCGATCTGAACCTGCCCGTCGGCGTCATCCGGATCCTCGTCTCCGACCTGCGCGAGCGCGGCCTGGTCACGATTCACCGGGCGCAGCCCGCCGGTGTTGGCGATCTCAAGATCCTCCAGGAGGTGGTCGATGGCCTACGACGCATCTGACCGCGGGGCAGCATCCGGCCACGAGAATGGCACGGATTCCCTGACGGCGATCAAAATCCTGGTTGCCGGCGGTTTCGGCGTGGGCAAGACCACGCTGGTTGGCTCGGTCAGCGAGATCCGGCCGCTGCGGACCGAGGAAACGCTGAGCGAGCGCAGCGAGCTCGTCGACTCGCTCTACGGGGTGGAGCAGAAGTCCACGACCACCGTCGCCATGGACTTCGGCCGCATCACCATCAGGAACGATCTCGTTGTCTACCTGTTCGGCACACCCGGCCAGCAGCGGTTCTGGTTCATGTGGGATGACCTGGCCTACGGCGCCCTAGGCGCCGTGGTGATGGCCGACGAGCGTCGGCTGGCCGACTGCTTTCCTGCCGTGGACTACTTCGAGGCCAAGGGACTTCCCTTTGTGGTGGCCGTGAACTGTTTCGACGGCGAGCGACGTCATCAGCTCGAGTCGATCACGCAGGCGCTGAACCTCGCCGGTGACGTGCCGGTCATCGCCTGTGACGCGCGCAGCCGCGAATCGAGCCGCGACGTCCTGGTCGCGCTGGCCCAGCACGCGATCGCGCGGCACGACCGCCGGGCCGCCTGAGCCGGCCGCCCTCGTAGTACTCCGCCATCAGTTCCGCCGACCACCTCGGCTGGCGCACAGGTCCGCGGGGGCCGAACTCGGCCAGGTACGGCTTGATGTCGAGCCCGAGCAGTGCGAACGCGCTCGGCACAAAGAGCCCAGAGGCGCCCGGCACCCCCGCGGGACCAGGCGCCTCTGGCTGTCATGCCGCAGCGCTGCGCGCCGGGGGCGCCCGGTTCCCGCACCGTCGGCCGCCGGGCAACGTGTGCGTCGCTGGTGTCGGAGGAGCATCACTAGCGACGCACACGTTTGAGCGTCCCGCGGACCGGGCGCCTCTGGAGTCTTGCCGCAGCGGGTTAGGGCACGGGCACGCTCGCGCTGCCGAGGCAGGTGTCGGCGGGCGGCACCGGCCCGTCCGGCGGTCCGCCGTCGTCCGGCAGGCTGCCTGCGAGCGCGTAGTGCATGAGCTGTGCCGTGACCAGGGCGGTCAGGGCCGGACTGGTGCCGCCGCTCGGCTCGAACACATCCGGGCCGGCCGGCCCGGTCAGCGGCACCCCGATGTAATAGAACGGCGTCGACCCGGCCGCTGTCCCTGCCGGGTTGGTCCAGCCGCACGGATTCTGGTTCAGCGCGTTACCGGCCGCCTGGCCGACCGCCACCACCAGGTCATTGCCGTTATCCACGTCGTTCCATGCGGTCTCGAAGTTTCCGGTGACATCGGACGCGGGCAGGCCGAGCCTGGCCGCGGTGCTGACCGCGACCGCCATGCTGGCCGGGTCGGCCGCGTACAGCACGACCGGGTAGGGCGTGGCCACGGTGCCGCCGCCTGCCGCCGTCACGGTGACGAGCTCGAACGTCTCGGTCAGCGTGACCGAGCCCGCGGTCGCGGTGACTGGCAGGTCGTAGCGGCCGGACGCGGTGCCGGCTGCTGCGGTCACTCGCACCGGCACCACGGCAGTGCCGCCCGGAGCCAGTTCCGCCGATCCCGACCCTGGCGCGACGCTCAGCCCGGCCGGCGCGCTGACCTGCCAGCGGACCCGCGCCGACTGGCCGGACGGCGCGTGCAGCGCGAGCGCAACCGTGCTCGCGCCACCGGCCGCCACGGTCACCGCGTCGGGCACATCGGCCAGAACCGGCCTCGGCCCGGACGGCGCTGCCGCCGATCCGGCCACGTCGCCGCCGATGGAGTCGTTGTCGATGTTGAGCGTGATGCCGCCCCAGGTCTCGTTGTGGCCGCCGTAGTACTGATGCAGCCGCTGGTGATCTGCCCAGTCGGCATCGGGCACGTAGGGATCGGTCAGCTGCGGGCTGCCGTTCCAGTCCGCGATCCAGACGTCGTCCGGGCTTGCATAGCCGGGCTGCCCGTACTCAGAGGCCAGGTCGACCATGCCCGATCCGGCGCTTGAGTAGACCCCGGAGAGGTATCCGGCCGCGTGCAGGCCCTCCGTCCAGCCGTCAAGGAAGGAGAGCACCGCCTGGCTGCAGGCGGTGTCGGAGTTGTCGTAGCCCTCCATGTCGAAGTAGATCGGTGTACCGCTGCCGTAGCCGAACGACTGGGCGGTGGCAACCGCACTCGCGGCCTCACTCTGGCCCTGGGCCGTGGCATCGGCCGGATCGATCGTGACCGCGCCGGGGATCCCGGTGCAGGGTGCCTGCGGTCCTACCCAGATGGGGATGAACCGCCAGCCCATGGCCGCGACCTGCTGTACCCAGTCCGCGGTGAAGTTGCCGTAGTCACAGGCCCAGTTGTCGCCGCCGAGGTAAGTGCCGATCGTCCGGTACGGGGAGGCTAGCCAGGCGGCCATGTTCTGCACCGACGGCGCCGTGCAGGCGTCGAAGCCCAGGCCGCTGCCGTGGATGTCGGTGAGGTCGGCTGCGACCGCGGCGGCCGACGTTCCCGCCCTAGTGGCGGAGGGGGCGGACGACACCCGGCTGGCGTGCGCGGTCGCGGTTTTCGCGGTCGCGGTTTT
>JASHOV010000176.1 GCA_030038495.1 Streptosporangiaceae bacterium | reverse complement strand
ACTCCGCGGGCTACCGTGACGCCCGGCGGCAGGGCGAGGTTCAGGAAGGTCGCGACGATATCCGGCCCGTTTGTCGCGGCCCGGGTCTGCTGGTACGGCTGGCTGGTTACCCCGTCCAGCACCAGCCCGAGCGTCAGCGTGCTGGTCGCCGCGGCGATCACGAGCAGCAGCAGGACGGATTCCGCGCGCCTGCGCTGCACGTCCCGCCACGCCAGCCGGAGGATCAGTTTCAGGCGTCCCATCGGCTCAGTCCTCCGACCGCTCGGTCCCGCCAGTGCGCGGGGCTGCCGTCGCACGTCCGGCGTGGCCGCGCTGTCCAGGTTCCCCCCTGGGCTCGCCGGCCGGCACCGCCAGCGGCTCGCTGTGTCGGCTGTAGCGGCGCCCCGGCCCCGCGGTGCCGCGGGTCAGCGCGGACGAGCCGGGCAATGAGGTGGATCCGCTCCATGCTCTTACAGCTCCTCGTGCAGGATCTCGGTGACCGGCTGGCGGGCGGTGGCCCGGGCGGGCCCCGCGGTCAGCGCGGCGATCCCGGCCAGCGCCACCAGCACGACCCCGAGCAGGCCCCAGGCCGGCGGCACGATCGAGGTGCCGCCGTGGCTGAAGGCCGCGATCAGCCCGATGCCGAACGGCACGCCCAGCAGCGCGCCGGGCACGGCCGCGGCGAGCTGAGAAGCCGCCACCCCCGCGCTGATCTGCTCCGGGCTGGAGCCGAGTGACCTGGCAACCGCCAGCGGGCGACGTGAGTCCCGGACCGTCGCCGCCGCAACGAACACGGCGTTGACCGCCGCCAGCACGATGAGCATCGCCGCGATGATGAGCAGGATGTGATCTACGGCCGTGTTTACCGGGTTAACCAGCCCGCCCGGCACCCGGTGTGTGTGGCGGCGCAACAGGATCTGCAGCGACCCGACCATGGTCGCCACGGTGACCGCCACGGTGCCCGCGGCCAGTATCGTCCGGCGGGGTCGGCGCACGGCCAGCCGCAGGCCGAGCAGGAGCGGGGCCGGCAGCCGCCGGGACAGCCGGATGAAAGCGCCGCTGCGATAAGGCGCCCTGGCCGCGCCCGCGAGTGCGTAGACCGTGCTCACCCGCGCCGCGCGGATCGCCGGACCGAGGGTCGCCAGCAGCGCGACCAGGACGGCCGTCCCGAGGACCAGACCTGCCGTCGCTGCCGTCAGCCGCGGCGCGCCGGGCGCGCCGATCAGGCCGTCAGCGGGGCTGGTCAGCAGTGGGGCGGCCAGCCACCCGGCGGCCAGTCCCGCTAGTGCCGCTGCCACTGCGACCACGAGGTGCTCGGCCAGCAGGATCGCGGCAATCGCGGCGGGCTTGGCGCCCACCGCCTTAAGCAGCCCGACCCGGCGGCGCTGCTCGGTCATCCGCGCGCCGACCAGGACTGCGATGCTGGCGATGGCGAGCAGGCCGAGCAGCCACGCGCCGGTAGCCAGCGCCGTTTGCTCGAATTGCAGCTGGCGCGCGTCATGATTTTCTATTTGCTGCCAGGAGAAGGCTCCGCCGGAACCTGCCGAGCCGTACCGGTTCGCGAATGCATTCGCGGCCGCCGGATTCTTGAGCCTCAGCTCCAGCACGTAGGTCGCCGGGTCGGCGTGACTGTTCAGCGCACGCGCGTCGGCCTCGGTCAGCCACATCATGCCCGGCGCGTTCACCGACGGCCAGTCCACGCCGACAGCCAGGCCGACGACCCGGAACGGGCGGCCGTCGAGGGCGATCCTGTCGCCGACTGCCAGCCCGGCCTCGGCAGCGTAGGTCGGCTCGACCACGACGCCGCCCGGCCGCACCCAGCTGCCGTCGATCACCTTCGGCTGGTCGATCGGTGCCGGCGCTACGGCCCGGCCGACTGCGACGAAGCCCTGACCGATGGTCCGGCCGCCGACCGTCAGGACCGGGTTGAGCATGGGATACGGGCCGCCCGCGGCGGTGACGCCGGGCGCGTGCGCCAGGCTCGTCAGAGCTGCCGGCGCGCCCGGATTGCCGGTCATGGCGACCACGTCCGGCCCGGCGGTCTCCGCCATGGTGCGCTGGAACGGGCTGGACGTCACCCCGCTCAGCAACAGGCCGAGACTGAGTGTCGCGGTGGCTGCCGTCAGCACGATCAGCATCATGATGGCCTCGCCGCGACGGACCCGCAGGTCGCGAACGGCCAGACGCCCGATCAGGAACAGGCGGCTCATGCTTCATGCCTCCGTCAGGGTCTCGGCTGCGGGCGGGACCGCGTTTACCGGCTCAGTCATCCAGCGTGGTCAGGCCCGCGAGTGCGCCAAGCTCGCCCGCGGTGCCACCGGTGAGCCGGGTGTCGTCGACGAAGACACCATCGCGCATCGAGATCAGCCGGTCGGCGGTGGCGGCGATCCGCGAGTCGTGGGTGACGATCACGACCGTCTGCCCGGCCTGATGCAGGCTGTCGAGCAGCCGCAGCACCTCCAGCGTCGCCTCGCTGTCGAGGTTGCCGGTGGGCTCGTCGGCGAGCACGACCAGCGGTTCGTTGGCCAGGGCCCGGGCTATGGCCGCTCGCTGGCGCTGACCGCCCGACAGCTGTGAGGGCAGGTGCCTGGCCCGGTCGGCGAGCCCGACCTGCTCGAGCAGATCGATCGCGCGCCGACGGGAGTTCCGGGCCGAGCGCCCGGCCAGCAGTAGCGGCAGCTCGACGTTTTCGACTGCCGTCAGCTCGTCCATCAGATGGAACGCCTGGAACACGAACCCGACGGCGTCACGCCGCAGGGCGGCCATGCCCCGCTCGCTCATCTGGTCCAGCCGCTGCCCGGCCAGCCACAACTCGCCGGCCGATGGCCGGTCCAGCCCGCCGAGCAGATGCAGCAGGGTCGACTTGCCGCATCCGCTCGGGCCCATGATGGCGAGAGTCTGCCCCGGGGCCACGTCCAGGTCGACGTGGTCGACCGCACGGACCAGACCCGCGTCCTTGCCGTAGTGCTTGCAAAGGTCACGCGCTCGCACCATGGATGAGTTGCCGGTGTCATTCACTGTCTTCGCCGTGCCCTTCATGCGTGTCATGCCTGGGCCCTGCGGCCCGTCCAGTTGCGCTCGCAGGCCTCGAGCCAGCGCAGGTCCGCCTGCAGCCGGAGCACGATGCCCTCGAGGAGAAGCCCGGCGTCCGAGCGTCTCGGCTCGGCCATCGCCGCCCGCTGGGCGTCGCGCAGCCGGCGCAGCAGCTCGCGGCGCTGTGCGTCGACGATCGCGATGGGATCCGCCAGTCCCGCCGCCGCGGCGGCGATCAGCTTGAGATGGAACTCCGCGAGGTCGGGCCGGGGCCAGCTGACCTCGGCGAGCCAGTCGGCGACCCGCTGCTGCCCGGCAGCGGTCAGCGCGTACACCTTGCGGTCCGACCTCTCGGCCTGGCCGTGCAGCTGCTCCGAGGTGACCTGGCCCGCCTTCTCCAGCCGGGCCAGGGTGACGTACACCTGGCCGTCGTTCAGCGCCTCGCCAACCGGCCCGAGCGCTTGCCGCAGCCGGGCGCGGAGCTCGTAGCCGTGGGACGGCTCCTTCGCCAGCATCGCCAGCACGACTTCCTGCTGCACGGGCCCTCCTCTAACGGTTAGCCCTCAGAGGATAACCGTTATCCGGGGATGCTGTAAACGCGTTGGCCGGACCGCTTCGCGTTCCCGGCAGGTTTACAGCGCGTGACCCGTGGCCTGAGCCTCGGATGTCCTGTGGACCTCAGCGGCCCGCCGCAGGGCGGACCACTACGGGATCTCGACGACCACCTTGCCCACGGCGCCGCCCTCGACGGCCTGCTGGGCCGCGACGACCTGGTCGAGGGGAAACCGAGTTACCGGCAGCGCCGTCAGCGCGCCGGCCTCCAGCGCCCTGGTGATATCGGCAGCCGCCTGGTCCTGCGCGTCGGCGGGGACCGTGTACAGCAGCATGAAGCGCAGCGTCACGTTCGCGCTCATGCACCTGCGCACGGGCAGCACCGGATCGGCGGGCTCAGCGGCGTAATCCACGATGTGCGTCCGCGGCCCGGAGAGCGCGAGATCCAGCTCCAGGTTGGCGCCGAGCGCAAGCTCCACGATCCGGTCCATCTGCGGAGCGAAGGCGCGGAGCTGCTCGGCCGCATCCGCGTCCCGGTAGTTGACCACCAGGTCCGCGCCCGCGGCCGCGGCGAGCCCGGCCTTCTGCGGTCCGCTGACCGTAGTCGCGACTCGCGCGCCGGAGAACTTGGCCAGCTCGATGGCAAAGTGCCCAACCGCGCCGGCACCGCCGGCCACCAGCACGTCCTTCCCCTCGACCGTTCCGTCGGCGAACAGCGCCCTGTGCGCGGTCATCGCGGGCACGCCAAGGCAGGCGCCCAGCTCGGCCGAGGCGCCGTCCGGCAAGGCAACGGCCTGCCGCGATGGCACCACCGACCACTGGGCCGCGGTACCCCAGCATCCGCTGGCCGCCGCGAGGAAGGTCCAGACCCGCTGGCCGACGCGGCCGGGGTCGACGCCCTCGCCGACCGCGTCGATCACGCCCGCACCGTCCTGATGCGGCACCTGGAAACCGTGAATCGGCCGTGGCGTGGCACCGCTGCGAGACTTCCAGTCGGTCGGGTTCACGCCGGACAGCTCCATCCGGACCCTGACTTCGCCCGGCCCCGGCTCGGGGCGCTCGATATCGACGACTCGCAGCACGTCCGCTGCCGAGCCATAGCTGTCATACCGCGCTGCGCGCATGCACCTACTCCTTGCTGGCCGCGGTGATACTGGCTGACCTCCGCGTGGCCGGCCGGTAAGTCCAGACCCGCCACGGGCGGCCGCCGTTCCCCTACCCCAACGCTGGCACTATCTTGTCGATCTCCGCCAGTTCCTCGGCCGAAGGCTGCCACTGGCCGGCCGCCACGTTCGCCGTCACCTGCTCGGGCGAGGTCGCGCCGGCGATCACCGAGGTACATCCCGGCTGAGCGGCGAGCGCGCCGATGGCCACGTCCAGCAGCGACCGGCCGTGCTGCTCCGCCCACTGCGCCAGGCCCTCGACCTTGTCGAGCTTGGCGTCGGTGATGTAGTCATCCCGGCCCGCCAGCCGGGTCCCGTCCGCCGGAGGGACACCACGGCGGATCTTGCCGGCCAGCAGGCCGTTGGCGAGCGGAAAGAAGGGAAGCACGCCGAGCCCGCACTCGATCGCGGCAGGCACCACATCGAGCTCCGCGGCCCGCTCGAGCAGCGACCAGTGATTCTGCGCCGAGATGAACGGCGTGGTGCCCAGCTCCCGTGCGGCGGCGGCAGCCTGCGCGGTCCGCAGCCCGGAGAAGTTCGAGTGCCCGATGTAGCGGACCTTCCCGGCCCGGACCAGCTCGGTCAGGGCCGCGAGGGTCTCCTCGATCGGTGTCACGGGGTCAGGCGTATGGAGCTGGTAAAGGTCAATGTAATCGGTGCGGAGCCGACGCAGGGAATGCTCGACCGCCCGCCGGACATAGGCGCGGCCGCCCTTTGCGCCGGCCGCCGGACCATATCCCATGTCGCCGCCCTGCGAGCCGAACTTGGTCGCCAGCACAACCTGGTCGCGACGGCCTGCCAGCACCTCGCCGAGTAGCTCCTCGGACTGTCCGCGGCCGCCGTAGGTCTCGGCGGTGTCGAGCAGGGTCACGCCCGCATCGAGCGCGGCGTCGACCACGGCCCTGGTCCGCTCGACGTCCAGCCGCCTGCCGAAGTTATTGCAGCCCAGCCCGACGACCGAGACGACCAAACCCGAGTTTCCCAGCGGCCTGTAACGCATGATCCTGCCTCACGTAGAGTTTGCGGCGCTTCGTCGTGATCGTATCTGGGGTCCTGTCCGTGCCCCCGAGCGCGTCCCGTCATAGCGCGACTGATTCGTCCGGGGCACATGCAAACCTTGCCGGACAGGGGTAGCCTGAAATCTCATTTGCGATATCATTGGGTAAGCGCAGGTTATAAACAAGTGCGCCCGGCACATGCGCGAAATTGACGACGCACAATGCACTACCTGGCGTGAAACTTATAGGGGACAGCCGCGCTCCATGGCACCATGGGTGGCACGTGAGCGGCTCATCGGAGGGGAGCGCGCATGCCCGATAAATCCAGACCGGCTGGGGATAATCCGGGCGCACCCACAGTTCTGCGGATACTTCTTGGCACCCAGCTTCGCCGGCTCCGCGAATCGCGCGGGATCTCGGCGCAGGAAGCGGCCAGGGCCATTCGCGGCTCGGAGTCCAAGATCAGCAGGATCGAGCTCGGCCGCAACGCGGTGCGTGAAGTCGACATCGCCGACCTGCTGAACCTGTACGGCATCACCGACATTGCCGAGCGCGAGCAGCTGCTGACATTAGCAAGTCAGGCCAACCAGCAGGGCTGGTGGCACCGGTACCAGGATGTCCTGCCCAATTGGTTCCAGTCCTACATCGGCCTGGAGGAGTCTGCCGAGTCGATCCGCAGCTTCGACACCCAGTTCGTGCCGGGGCTCCTGCAGACCGAGGACTACGCGCAGGCAGTCATCCAGCTGGGGTGCTATCCCCAGGCGGAGACCGACCGTCTGGTGTACCTGCGCAAGGAGCGGCAGCGGCGGTTCGCGTCGGGCGGCCTCAGGCTCTGGGCGATCATCGACGAGGTAGCCCTCAGACGGCCAGTTGGCAGCGTCGGCCTCGTGCGGAAGCAGCTTGAGCACCTGCTGGACATCAGCGTCCGGCCGGGCCTGACCTTGCAGGTCTGCCCGTTCCTGACCGGTGCCTCGTACGCGTCGCCGGGCAGCTTCAGCATCCTCAGCTTTGCCACCGACGACCTGCCCGACGTGGTCTACGTCGAGCAGCTCACGAGCGCGATGTACCTGGACAAGCGTGCCGATGTCGATCGATACAGCGAGGCGATGGATCACATCCGCACGACCAGCTACACGCCGGAGCAGACCAAGGACCTGGTCCGCACCATGCTCGTGGATATGGAGGCGTCCTTATGAACATGATCGCCAATGGCAGCAGCGCCGGCAGCATCGCAGCAACCTGGGTAAAGAGCAGTTACAGCGGGCCACAGGGCAACTGTGTTGAGGTGGCCCGCCTATCCGACGGGACCGTGGCCATGCGAAACTCGCGGAACCCGGACGGACCCGCGCTCGTCTTCACCAGCGCCGAGTGGGAGGCGTTCCTGAACGGCGCCAGGAGCGGCGAGTTCGGCCTGCCGGCCTGACCCGGCTCTTTCCGCCGAAACCGCAATGCCCCCGCGCAGGCCTCGGGCCTGCGCGGGGGCATTGCGGCACAGCACCTAAGCTGTGTTGCCCTGGTTCGGGGCGTGCGGAAGGATAGGGAACGTGAGCGGACCGCACACCGTCGCGGGCGTCGTCGTCGGCACAGGCTCGGACATCGCCCAGTACTGGTGGATCGCCCTCGTCGGCTTCTTCGTCTTCGGCGGGTCGATCCGGGAAGGGCTGCGCCGTCACCACAAGCGGCGGCTTGACATCATCGCCGCCAAGGCCGAACTGGCCGAGCGCAAGAAAGCCGCGAGCCTTCCGCCGCCTGACCCGCAGCCGGTATGCGGCTGCACGCACCACCTGAGCTTCCACAATCCGGGTACCTCCGCCTGCGCGGTGGATGACTGCCGCTGCCAGCAATACGTCGGCCCGGAACCGCTTGGCCACATCATGGCGCTACCGCTCGTCGACCCCGAGAAGGTGGTCAGCCCAAGTCCCGCCGATCCCGACGCCGACGCGGGCCGAATCGACCCCGGCGTACTCGGCGGTCAGCAGGCCTGAACACCTGACGGCCCAGCAAGCCTCAGCACCCGACAGCCCCCGCTACCCGCCCGCAAGCGAGCAGCGGGGGCCATCAGCCCTCTGCCCCTCCGGGTTTATGCCACGGGAAGGTCGAACTCGCCGGCCTTCACGCCGTCGAGGAAAGCTGCCCACTCGGAGCTGTCGAAGACATGCGCGGCCTTGGTGACGTCCTTGGAATCACGGACGGCCACCATGCCGCCCGTCAGGTGCGCAACCTGCACGCAAGCGGAGTTGTTGCAGGCGCGACTCGTGATCCACTTTGCATCGGAAATGTCGTGTTCTGACATGCGGGTATTCCTTTCAGGCGGATTCTGCGGATTCTGCGTAGATAGCGCGAATAAGCCGGATGGAATCGGCAGGCGGAAGGGCAGTGGCGCGCAGCAGGTCAAAAGCCTCGGATCTGGCTCTTACATCGCGCTCGCGTTCCTCGATATAGGCCTGACCCGTCACGCCCTCGGAATAGACGACATCAGGATCGAATCGCTCAGGGAACTCGATGATCGCAAACGGCCCGCCCAGCCCCGGATGCAGGCCGCTACCGAAAGTTAGGACCTGCAGGGTCACGTTGGGCCAGTTGCTCGCGTCGCACAAATGCTCGAGCTGACGGTGCATGATGTCCGCAGGTGCGGTCATGCGCCGCAGCACGCCCTCGTCCAGGATGATCCACAGCTCAAGCGGATCGGGCCTGGTCAGTACCTCCTGCCTCTGCATCCGCAGCGCGACGAGCCGGTCAATCTCGTCTGGCGTCTGCCGTCTGCGCACCGTCGTCATGACGGTTCGCGCGTACTCCTCGGTCTGCAGCAGGCCGTGCACCACCTGAGCCTCGTAGACGCGGAGGGACGCGGCCTCGGCCTCCAGGCCCACGTATATGCCAAAGCCAGTGGGGAGCACGCCATCCCAGACCGCCCACCAGCCCTTGCGATGGCCCTCCCTGGCCATATCCAGCAGCACCTGGCGCTGTGAAGGATCATCAACGCCGTACAGCTCCAGCATCGAGTTGAGATACGCGGTGCGCGTCGGGGCCTTGCCGGTCTCGATCCTGGAGAGCGTCGACGGAGCCAGGCCGAGGCGATCGGCTACTTCTTCCAGCTTGATGGACTGCGCTTCACGCAGCCGCCTTAATTCGCTGCCGAGCCTCCGGCGGCGGACTGTCGGGCCAACAGTCACTGGTACTCGCCCCCTCTTCGGGAAGCAAGAGGCTTGCTTGGCCCAGACGGGCACTCTCGCCTGGAACCTGGCTGCCTGATGCGCCTGGTTGCCATTCACGATACATGAACTTCTTGCCGTTCGTGCGATCCCATGTGAGATTTCGCAGGCATGATTTGTGCTATGCACTTGCGTGCCGTGCATCCTCACACCATGATGGAACCACCAAAGGGCGTCAGGCCGACGCCATCCCGCTGGTTTCGGTCTGTCGCCGATTGGGTGCATGAATGGATCGACACGCCGGTCTTTCTGCACGGCGCGGGAGGGGGAGCGGCCGCAATGGCACGCACTGCCGCTCACGCGAGCGACGCTGCCGAAGATCTCGCGGTGATGGCCGGGGCCGCAGTGCTGGGAAGCCTCACGATTCCCGGTCGTCCGGAGAACGTGCGTGAGGCGCGTGCGTTCGTAGCCAAGGCCCTCGGCGAGTTACATCCCAGCATCGATACCGCCGTACTGCTCACTTCCGAGCTTGTCACCAATGCGGTGATGCACAGCAGCTCGCGCTGCGTGGGCGGCGCCATCAGCGTCCTGATCATGGAGACCGGCGGCGGCCTGCGGATCGAGGTCGCGGATGAGGGCTCCGAGCTCAGCTCGCCTGTCGTTCGCGGTGACGTCTACGCCTCCGATGGCCACGGCCTGTTCCTGGTGCAGACGATGTCAGACCAGTGGGGCTACCTGCGCGACGACCGGGGCACGACCGTGTGGTTCTGGCTGGGCGTGCCCCTCACCTGAGAACGACGCAACCCGGCCGCCGCGGCCTTAGCTGTAGCGTTCGGGGGCCGTCAGCCCCCGAACGCTACAGCTAAGGCCGATCTTGCCGGCTCCGCCACGCCGCGAAGGCGTTTCCGGGCGATTTGCCCGTCGGCGAACCGCTCGGACGGCTCGGGCCGGCCGGCAGCGCAGTCAGCCGCGGCCC
>JASHOV010000175.1 GCA_030038495.1 Streptosporangiaceae bacterium | reverse complement strand
CCCGCGACGATGACGATCGCGGTCAGCGTGGCCGCGGTCATGGCGAAGAAGCCGTCGGCGATCCACTGCACAGCGCTCACCGCCAGTGCTGTCTTCGAAGTGACGATCGAATGGTCGTGGATGTAGCCGGTCACGACGGCAGCCACGGTGTAGGCGAGGGCCGGGACCGGGATCACCAGGTAGGCCTGGCGGCGGTTGACGGCCAGGACTCCGACCGCCGTCGAGATCACCAGCAGCAGACCGAGCGCCCAGCTGGGCTCGCTGCCGGAAATCGCCGTGATCAGGGCGCCGAGAACGGTGCCCGCGATGACCGTGAGCACGCCGAGCCTGCCCGGCCGGGTGCCCCACAGCCGCTGCGGCGGCTCGTAGGCCGCTGGCTCAGCGCCCGGCTGCCGGCCCTGGGGCATGGCCGTGCGCTCGGAGCCTGCCCGGCCTGTTCGCTGAGAGCGCGGATCATCCCCCCGAGACTGCGCCATCCGAGAAGGATAGCGGCCGCGTGGGCTACCGTCGGCACAGGTAGTGTTCAACGAGACACGGAGCGTAATAGGCACGGCGTGGGGGCGCGATGCACGGGGGGCGTGACGAGGACGATCCGGCCGGGCGACGGGCGGCCGGCCAGGAGCCGGCCCATCGCGGCGGGCGGGCGGCCAGGCCAGGGTCACCCAGCCCCGCCGGGCGCAGGCCGGCCAGCCCGATGGCACGGCGGGCCGGATACGGGCTGACCTGCCTGCTGGCCGCGATCACCCTGACCATCAGCTGCCTGGCCTACCTGGGGGTCAGCGCCCTGGGGAGCATCGGGAACTCGGACGCTATCGTCAGCGGCCCGTCGACCGGGCCGCAGAACATCCTGCTGATGGGCCTGGAGAGCCGGACGTACTGGAACGGCACGATCCTGCCGTGGGACATCCTGTCCCATCTGCATGCCGGCAGCGAGCGGGCCGTCGCCGCGGGGACGGGCGGGAACGACACCAACACGCTGATCCTCATTCACATCTTCGCCAACGGAACCAGGGCCGTCGGGTTCTCCATCCCGCGGGACGACTGGGTTAGCTTCGCGGGGACCGTGGGCCCGCAGCAGCAGGGCAAGATTGATCAGGCCTATGGCGTCAGCCTGTTTTATACCGAGCAGCAGCTAGAGGCCCGCGATCCCGGCATGTCCCATGACCAGGTGGCATTCCTTGGCAACGAGGCAGGCCAGCGCGCGGCGGTTGCCACCGTGGAGGCGCTGACCGGAGTGCGCATTGATCATTTCGCGGCAGTCAACCTGTACGGCTTCTACGAGCTGGCGAAGGTGCTGGGCGGCGTCGAGGTCTGCCTGAAACACCCGGTCCACGACGTCAACTCAGGCGCGGATTTCCCGGCTGGCTATCAGCACCTGAACGCGGCCCAGGCGCTCGCCTTCGTCCGCCAGCGTGATGGCCTGCCCAACGGCGACCTCGATCGCACCCACCGCCAGCAGGCATTCCTCGACTCGGTCATGCACCAGCTGCGGCAGGAGGGCGTGCTGGACGACCTGACCAAGATCTCGGCGCTCCTGGATGTCGCCAAGCGCTACGTGATGGCCGACTCCGGCTGGAACCTGCTGGACTTCGCGGCCGAGGCGCGGAACCTGACCAGCAGCAACCTCGTCTTCCACACGCTGCCGATCGAGGGTTACGCGACGATCGACCATCAGGACTCCAACCTCGTGGATCCCGATTACATCAAGGCCATCGTGAAGGCCGCGTTCAGTCCCGCGCCGCCGGCCCCGAAGCGTGTGCCCTCGAATCACGGACACCATTCGCCCGGCCGGTCCACAACGGAGCCGGCCAGCTCCGTTGCCTCTCCGCCCGTAGTCATTCCCACGACCGGACCGCAAGGCGGGTCGGTGAGCGCGCAGAACGGCATCCCCTGTGTGAACTGAACTCAGATCGCGTCGCCTGACATCCGGGCAAATCGGTACTTAATGGCGTAGGTGTCGCGGATGATCTCGGGCCGGGCGGCTTAGCTGTAGGGTTCAGGGGCTGACGGCCCTCAAACACTACAGCTAAGCGGCGATCTGGGATCTCGCGACCGCGACGCCGAACTCACGCGGGCGGGGCATGCTCGGGGCGTGCCCGCCCCGGTTCCGGATCGGCCCGAGCGGCTGCCGGGCCGCCGGAACGCGGGTCGCCTACGGCGGGGGCGGGGCCGGGTTGCGGGAACGCCGGGTTGCGCGTCGCCAGTCTGGCCCGCTCACGCTCGCGCCGGACGGCCAGAACGGCTGCCAGGTACGCGGCAGGCGGAGTTCCTGGCGGTGGCGGCGGGCTTACCCGGGCGGCGACGGTCGCGGCCAGCTGCATGCCCAGCGCATCCCGTGCGGCCGGCTGCAGGTCGTAGAAGCGGCGCAGGTAACTGCCCGCCGCCTCGGCGTCCTGATCGGGCAGGCCCGACAGCTCCAGCTGCGCCGCCCAGCCGGTCAGGGGCGGCGGCACCGCGGCGAACTCGGGGGCGAGGTTCCGGCGCCTGGGCACGCGCTCGTAGATCACGTAGGTGCCCGCGAACATGTCGCCGAGGCGCTTGCCCTTAGCCGAGGCGAGCGAGGTGATCAGCGCAACCGGCGCTAGCACGATCGTCCATATCTCGAACAGCCCGGCCAGCGCCCTGATCAGTGCCTGGCGGAATCGCACCGGGCCGCCGTCATCGGCCACCACCCGCAGGCCCATGGCCAGCTTGCCGACCGTCTTGCCCCGGCTCAGGGTCTCGAAGATCGTCGGATAACCCACCACGATCAGCACCAGTGCGGCGACAAAGATCGCGATGGAGGCGTCCAGGTTGAGCGTGACTCCGGCCGCGTTGATCACGATCAGCATGATGATGAAGATCAGGATCTGGATCAGCATGTCGAGCAGCTGGGCTGCCATCCTGGCCGGGAACGTGGCCGCCGAGACATCAAGCACGACAGCGTCGCCGGTCACGAACTCGGCCACAGTTTCCCCGCTCTAGCTGCCCAGTCGATTTGAACACGGGCGATCCGTACAGGCGCAAGGGTATCCGGGCCGCAGCCAGTAGTCTCCCTCGTGTGGATGTCGACGCATTCGTGACCGCGCACCAGGCGGAGTGGGCCAGGCTCGACGCGCTCGTGCGGCGGCGGCGCAGCCTCACCGGTGCCGAGGTTGACGAGCTCGTCGCGTCTTACCAGCGCACCGCCACCCATCTGTCGGTGCTGCGATCAGCAGGCCAGGATCCGGCGCTCACGGCGCGACTGTCGATAACCGTCGCCCGCGCGCGGGCGGCTGCCGTCGGCGGTGCGCACGCGTCGGGTTGGGGATCCGTGCTCAGGTTCTTCACGGTGTCATTCCCGGCCGCGGCTTACCGCAACCGCTGGTGGTGGCTGGGAACGGCGGCCGGGTCGCTGCTGCTGGCGCTGCTGATCGGCTGGTGGATGGCCAGAACCCCGTCGGTGCTTGACGCACTGATCGGCAGGCAGCAGCAGGCGCAGTACGTCAACGACGAGTTCCGCCAGTACTACTCGCAGTACAACGGCCAGTCGTTCGGCTCGGAGGTCTGGACTCACAACACGTTCGTGGCCGCCGAGGCGCTTATCTCCGGCATCTTTCTCGGCATCCCGACCCTGCTGGTGCTGCTCGGGGTCGCCCAGGAGCTGGGCGAGGCCGGCGCGGTGATGATCACGCACGGCCGGGGCACGGAGTTCTTCGCGCTGATTACCCCGCACGGCCTGCTGGAGCTGTCGTCGGTGTTCCTGGCGGCGGCCACGGGACTGCGGCTGGGCTGGACGATCATCGATCCCGGACCGCGGCCCCGTTCCCGCGCGCTCGCGGAGGAGGGTCGCGCGGCGATCACGATCGCGCTGGGCATGGTCGCCACCTTGCTGGTGTCGGGGTCCATCGAGTCGTTCGTGACGCCGTCGCCGCTGCCGACCTGGGCGCGCATCGCGATCGGCGCCTGCGTGGAGGCGGCGTTCCTGGCCTACGTGATCGGACTCGGCGGGCGGGCCGCCCGCGCGGGGGTCTCCGCCGACATCGCCGAGGCCCCGGACGCCGTGCCCGTGGCCGGCTGAGTCCGGCGGCAGCCGCAGGCTGAGTTTGCGCACCGTCGGCGCTACAACTTCCCAGCTGCCTTCAGCGCCAGGTAGGCATCCGCCAGCGCGGACGGTAGCGTACCCGGCTCGGCGTCCACGACCTGCACGCCGTGGCGCCGCAGCAGGGCCGACACCCAGGCCCGATCGGACCTGGCCCGTTCCGCGGCCGCGGCGTCGTAGACAGCTCTGGTGCTGCCCCTGGATGCGGCCATATCCTGCAGCCGCGGGTCCGCCACGGCCGCGACGACAAGGCGGTGCCGCGACGCCAGTGCGGGCAGCCGGGGCATGAGGCCTTCCTCGATGGCTGCCTTGTTCAGCTCTGTGAACAGGACGACGAGGCAGCGCTGCCTGGCCATCTCCAGCACAGCGCCGACCAGGCGGCCCGCATCGGATTCCACCAGCTGGGCGTCGAGCTGGGCCATCGCGTCGGTGAGGCCGGCCAGCGCGCCTGTCCGGCCTGCGCCGACCACCCTGGCCCGCACCACCCGGTCGACTGCGAGCAGGTCGACCCGGTCCCCGGCCTTGGCCGCCAGCGCCGCCAGCAGCAGCGCGGCGTCCATGGATGTGTCCAGCCGGGGCAGGCCGCCGACGCGCCCGGCGGCGGTCCGGCCGGTATCCAGCACCAGGATGATGCGGCGGTCGCGCTCGGGCCGCCAGGTCCGCACCATGACATCGCCCTGCCTGGCCGTCGAGCGCCAGTCGATGGACCGGACATCGTCGCCGAGCACGTACTCGCGCAGGGAGTCGAACTCGCTGCCCGCGCCGCGGATCAGTGCCCGGTGCTGGCCGTCCAGCTGTCGCAGCAGCCCGAGCTTCTCCGGCAGGTACTTGCGGCTGAGGAACGGCGGCAGCACCCGGACCGACCACGGCACCTGCTGGCGTCCCTGACGGGCGGCGAGACCCAGCGGGCCGAAGGAGCGGACGGTGACCGCGGCGGGAACGATGTCGCCGCGGCGCTGTGGCGCGAGCGTGGTGACAAGGCGGGCGCGGCCGCCGGCGGCGACCGTGACCGCCGCCCGGCCCGGTCGTGCGCCCGCGCTGGGCCGCCAGACATCCCTGACGATGGCGCGCAGCGCACGGTGTCCGGGGTTGTCGATCGTCAGGACGACGGCCCCGGTGTTCCCGAGGGTGAGCCTGGTGTCGCCGTCCCTGGTCAGCCGGAGCTGACCGACCCCTGCGGCCAGTACGAGGTCCGCCACGATCGCGGCCGCGATCATCGCGTTGACCGCGATAAGTGCGGGCACGGTGCGGAACGCCAGGATGACGAGTGCCCCCGCCAGCGCGGCCAGTCCCGCCCGGCCCGTCAGCGCCATGGCAGCTGGCCGGTCTCGGTTGAGGTCAACGCGGCACCTGGACCGAGGACAGGACTCCGTCGAGCACGCCATCCGGGGTCGCGCCGTCCAGCTCGGCCTCCGCCCGCAGCTGAACGCGATGCCGGAACGTCGGCCCGGCCAGGGCCTTGACGTCGTCCGGCGTGACGTAGTCGCGGCCGGACAGCCAGGCCCAGGCCCGGCTCGTCGACAGCAGCGCGGTTGCGCCCCGCGGCGAGACCCCGAGCCGAAGGGAAGGTGACATCCTGGTGGCGCGGCAGATATCGACGATGTAGCCGGTGACCTCGGGCGAGACCCGGACGGCGAGCACCGCGTTCCGCCCGGCGGACAGGTCGGCCGTGGTGGCGACCTGACGGATGCCGGCCGCGGCCAGGTCACGCGGATCAAAACCAGCCGCGTGCCGGTCCATGATCCCGATCTCCTCGGCCCGGTCGGGCAGTCCGACCGCGAGCTTGAGCAGGAACCGGTCCAGCTGCGCCTCGGGAAGCGGGTAGGTCCCCTCGTACTCGACCGGGTTCTGGGTTGCGGCCACCAGGAACGGAACCGGCAGCGGGCGCGGCGTTCCCTCGACCGATACCTGACGCTCCTCCATCGCCTCAAGCAGCGCGGCCTGAGTCTTGGGCGGGGTCCGGTTGATCTCGTCTGCGAGCAGCAGGTTGGTGAAGACGGGGCCGGGCCGGAACTCGAACTGCGAGGTCCTGGTGTCGTAGATGAGCGAGCCCGTCACGTCGCCGGGCATGAGGTCAGGGGTGAACTGCACTCGCTTGGCATCGAGCGACAGGGCCGCGGCCAGGGAGCGCACGAGCAGGGTCTTGGCGACACCGGGGACGCCTTCCAGTAGGACGTGCCCCCGGCACAGCAGGGCGATGAGCAGGCCGGTGATGACTCCGTCCTGGCCCACGACCGCCTTGCCGACCTCGGCCCGGACCGCCACGAACGCCGCCCGCGGGTCGTCGCGCGGGTCGGCCGAGCCGGCCGGGTCGGCAAGATCCGCGGTAGCTGCCGGTGTATCGGCGTTCATCGCGCGCGTACCTCTCTTTCCATCGCGTCCAGGTCGCCGGCCAGCGAGACGAGCTGCGCGTCGTTCGCCGGCGCCGGTCCGAACAGTAGCCGCTGGGCTTGCTGCCGGCTCAGGCTTGTTCGGAACGGTATTTCCGCCGCTATCACCTCCGCGCTGGTTTCTGCCGGCAGCCCGAGAGCGGGAATCAGCCGGCCGATCGCCGCCCGGCGAAGTGACTGTGCCGCCTGCTCCCGCGCCCTGGTCGCCTGATACAGCCGGGCGTGGCCCTCCGTGGTCTCAGCCGCGCGAACCACGACGGGCAACTGCTCGGCCACGAGCGGACCGAGTCGCCGGGCCCGCCAGGCCGCGGCCAGCAGCAGCGCGACGCCGAGCTCGGCGGCGACCAGGTAGGTCCCGGTGGGGATCAGCCTCCACACGGAAGTCGGCCCGCTGGCGGAGGCGCTCAGGTTAGGAGTAGTCGGCACGAGCCAGGCCACCCGGCCCCTGTCGCTCAGGAGATTCAGTGCGAGTGCGGCGTTGCCGAGCGCGGCCAGATGCTGGTTCTGGAGCAGGGCCCCCGAGCTCAGCACCGTTACCTGCCCCTGGCCGCGGCCGTACTGGGCGAGGAACGCTCCGCCTGCGCCCGGATAGCAGGTCACGCCGCTAGTGCCCGGAGAAAGCCGGAGGCCCAGACCGCCCAGGTCCACGTTGCCCGCCAGTATCGCGGCGCGCAGGCCGCAGCGCGGATCGACCGTTCTTACCGTCGCGCTGCCGGTCGGCGTGAGACCCGGCGCGAGCGCGGCGAGCGCGGCGCCGGCCGGCTCGATGATCATCACGGCGGCGCGGGCATTCGCAATCATGCCGAGCTGCTCCGGGGTCAGCAGGGCCGGGCTGGTGACCACGACCGTGGACGCACCCTGACGCACGGCCGAGGCGGCGGCCGCGGCCGACGTCACCCGCTCCACCTGGGTGCCACGCGCTGCCAGCAGGTCTGCCAGCGCGTGCGTGCCTGTCGCTTGCGTGCTGCCGGGGTCGAGGTATCCGGTTGCAGGTGCCGACGGAGCCAGCAGCGCGACGGCGACTCCGCCGAGAAGGACGATGGCCGCTATCACCAGCGGCGTCCGCCACCGGCGGGAACCGCCCGCGCCGGGAGCCGGGACTGGCGGCCGCTGATCGCTCGGGGCGAGCACGCCGGTGGCCGCCATCACACGCCATCTCCCGCCGGGCCAGCGACGACCGGGCGAGCACGCCGCGCGGTCACGGCCTGCACCGCGACGTCTACCCGGCAGATCACCTCGTAACCAGGCGCCGTGCCGGCTCGCCCGCCGTACATGACGTCGTCGAAGAGCCGGGCGGCGGGGCCGAGGTCGGCGGCCAGCTCGGGCATCGCGCGGCCGGCCTGACCAGCCAGCTCGTCCGCAGTCCTCCCTGGCTGTGACGCGAGGACTCCACGTTCCTCGATGAGGACGGCGACCGCGCGCACGCGCTCGATGATCGCGGTGGTGTAGTCACCGTCCGCGGCGTGCCGCTCAGCGAGCGCACGGTGGTCAGCGGCGCTGAGAGCCGCGTCGGTCAGCACGGCGCCATCCGGCCCGCGATGCGAGCCAGCCGGACGGATCCAGAAGAGCACCGCGGCCACGACCAGCACGAGGACCGCGAGCAGCGCCACCGAGGACCACCAGCCCCCGGGCAGGGACGCGCCCGCGTTAAGGATCCGGTCCAGCAAACGGCCGATCGCTTTCCAGATCCTGGTCGCGATCGCTTGCTGATATATGGACCTGGACAGCTCCCGATGCGCCAGCTGCTGCGCAGCTTTCCTGCCGATGCCCTGGCGGGCCCCGGCCGGAAAGCTGG
>JASHOV010000174.1 GCA_030038495.1 Streptosporangiaceae bacterium | reverse complement strand
GCGGAAACGATAGTTGTTCCGCCGCGGTGCCGTTTTTCGGTAAACGAGATGGCGACGCCTAATCTTCGGCTATTTTGCTGAACGTCATCTCCCGCGCCGAGGTATCCGCGCAACGGCGGTGACCGAGCGGGCTACGTGCGACAAGGGCGGGTGCATATGGCTGATAGCGCTGGTGAGGCTGGTCGGCGCGGTCGGCCCCTGCACCCGCCGTTTATCCATTTCCCGGTGGCCGCCTATGTGATGACATCCGGATTTGATGTCATTTCCGTGGTCGGCGGCCGTCGGCATCAGTGGGCCGGGCAGTTATGGCACGCGGGCACATTCATGCTTATTGCTGGACTAATACTGTGCCTGCCGACAATGCTGACGGGTTTCGCCGATCTCGTCCGTTTCGTTGGGCAGCAGCCGGCGACGCTCAGGGTCGCGGCCATGCACGTCTGCGTGATGGCCGCGGTATTCATGGTCGGCGTCGGCGACCTGGCGCTGCGACTCAGCGACTATCACCTTCCCAGCACTCCGCCGGCAGTGCTGATCCTCACGATCGCCGCGGCGGTCGGCGTGTGCACCGGGGCGTTCTTCGGGGGCACCCTGGTCTATGAGCACGGCACCGGCGTCGCCGTGGTGGCGCAGACCGATCCGGCCGGGGTGGTGGCCGCCGGGCAGCCCCATCCGCAGCTCCGCTTACTGGGGGCACGGAGCGCGCCGGTCCGGCACCGGGCCCGCCGCGGGTAGCCGCACGCCGGGCCGCCGGAGGGCCGGAGGTCAGTCCGCGCGGGCGGCCAGGTCGACGCGCTCGGCCGTGCTGCGCGGGTCGGTGTTGTCAAGGTCAGCGGGCTGGCCGCTGCGCAGCAGCACCCGGAGCAGCGTCGCGGTCAGCGGGAACGGCGGCTCGTAGTCCTCATTGAACGGCAGCCCGCCGTCGCGGCCGACCAGCATCCGGGCGCCGGCGGTCGCCAGGCCAGGAAACATCGCCGGCCGCCCGTGCCCGGACTCGGCCACCACCGCGCCGTCGAGTTCCAGCCAGAACCGGGCCGGGCCGGTCAGCGAGGGCTCGTAGCCGACCGTCACGACGTGTGCGCCAGCGGACAGCGCATCGGCTCCCGCGATCCTGGTGGCCTCGCCCAGCGATATCAGGCAGCTGACCGGGCGCCCGTCCAGCAGGTAGAACGCCCATCCGCCGTTCAGGTCGCCGAGGGCACAGATGACCCCCTCGGGCGGCCCGCCGTCCGCCGGAACATCGATCTCGGCCGCGGCGGTGAAACCGCTTATCATCGGCGGGAGTTGCGCCTCGCAGACGCCGCCACCACCTGGCCGGTAGCTGGCTTCCCGTGGCGGCGGGTACTCAGCAGGGTGAATTTCCGTCCGCGACTTCGGGCCTTCCCAGAGCGGCAGCACCTGGTTGCGGCCCGCCTCCGCCCACCACAGTTCCCGCAACGCGAGGACCCGCCCAGGCTCGGCCGCGGACAAGTCCGTCGCCTCGGCGAAGTCCTCGTCCAGGTTGAACAGCGCCCAGTGGTCGTCGTCGAAGTCGTGACTCCCGGACACGAGCCCCCGTTCCCCGAAGAGCGGGGAGACGTAGTCGGTCGTGGCCTTCCAGCCATCGTGGTAGATGGCGCGTGACCCGTGCATCTCGAAGTACTGCGTGCGCCGCGGGCTGGGGGCCGCGGGGTCGGTGAAGGTCGCGGCGATGCTCGTTCCGGCCACGGGCAGCTGCGCCACGCCGTCGACGATCTCAGGGGCGGGAACGGCGGCCACGTCCAGGACCGTGGCGAACAGGTCAATCGCATGGCAGAACTGCGGGCGCACGGCACCGGGCCCGGCCAGGTGTCCGGGCCAGTGCACGACCAGCGGTGTGCGCACGCCGCCCAGCCAGGCGTATCGCTTCCAGAGTTGCAGCGGGGTGTTACCCGCCCACGCCCAGCCCCACGGGTAGTGACTGAACGAGCGGTGGCCGCCGAGTTCGTCAATGTGCCGCAGCGCCTCGGCCACGCCCTCGGCCTGCCCGAGCCAGGCGTGCGGCTCGTTGATCGTGCCGACCGGACTGCCTTCGGCGCTCGCGCCGTTGTCGGACAGCACGAGCACCAGCGTGTTCTCCAGATCGCCGCGCGTCGCGAGGAAGTCGAGGAATCGGCCGATCTGCGCGTCCGCGTGGGTAACGAAGCCCGCGAACACCTCCATGTAGCGGGCGAACAGCCGCCGTTCGTCGCCGGTCAGGAGGGCCCAGTCCTGCACCCACGGCGGCCGCGCGGTCAGCTCGGTGCCCTCGGGCACCAGCCCGGCCGCGACCTGCCGGCCGAACGTGGCCGCCCGCTCAGCCTCCCAGCCCTGGTCGAACATCCCGCGGTAGGGCTCGATCCATCGCGCGGGCACCTGATGCGGTGCGTGCGCGGCACCGAGGGCCAGGTAGCAGAAGAACGGCTTCTCCGGTGCCGCCTGCCGCTGGTCGAGGACCATGCGGATCGCGCGGTCGGCGAGGTCCTCGGACAGGTGATAGCCCTCGCGCGGGGAACGAGGCGGATCGATGAGCGTGTTGTCCTGGACCAGCGGCGGATCCCACTGGCTCGCCTCGGCGGCAAGGAAGCCGTAGTAGCGCTCGAATCCCTGACCCAGCGGCCAGCGGTCCATCGGACCGGCGGCGGAGTACTCACCCCGCGGACACAGGTGCCATTTCCCGACCGCCATCGTGGCGTAGCCGGCGTCCCGCAGGATCCGCGGCAGCAGTGCCGCCGACTTCGGGATCCGCCCGGTATATCCGGGGAAGCCCAGCGGCGTCTCCATGGTCATGCCCATCCCGACCGCATGGTGATTGCGCCCGCTGAGCAGCGCGGCTCTGGTCGAGGAGCAGATCGAGGTGACGTGGAAGCGGTTGTAGCGCAGCCCCCCGGCAGCGAGCCGGTCGATGCTGGGGGTCGCGATCGCCGAGCCGAAGCAGCCGAGCTGAGCGAACCCGATGTCGTCGAGCACGATGACCACCACGTTGGGCGCCCCCGCTCCGGGCCGCCGGTACGGGATGTACCGGGCCGTGCTCTCACTCATCCGCGTGGCGGTCATCGTAATTAGCCCTCCCAAACCGCCTGAGGTTGGCCTATGCACCGGCCTGCGCAGAGCAAGGGCCCCGAACCCTGACGTGGGTTCGGGGCCATCGCGTGGAGGTGGCGGGAATCGAACCCGCGTCCTTCAGTACATCACCAGGGCTTCTCCGGGCGCAGCCTGCTGTGCCTTTCTCAGCCCCGGCAGTCACGCAGGCAAGCTGCCGACAGGCTCAGCCGCTGTTGGTTGTCCCGCCTAGTCCCGCGGCCGGGCTAGACGGTGGATCCTCCTCGCTGACGCCAGACACCGGGCCGGAGGAACTCCCGGGCTGACGGCTTCTAGCTCGCGGTTAGTTAGGCCGCGAGGGCGAAGCTAGTGCGCTTTACATTGGCACTTTTTGTTGTGCGGTCACAGTGTTAACGAGGTTATGTCCGCAGTCCTCGGCCCGCTTCCCCTGGATCAACCACCGAAGTCGAAGCCAGTCACCCCCTCTTGAGTTGTAACCAGCACGGTACCCGAAGGCCCGCAGCCGGTCCAACGACAGCCAACCAGGAGCAGTCCGCAGAAATTCCCTGGATTTGCGCAGAATGCCCGACGGGTCATCCGCAGAGCGCGGACCCCATCGGGCATCCACCGGAAGGTGATGAGATGCCCCCGCGGGCGCTGGCGGTGGCCGAAGGTGCACCCGCGGGGGCTGACCGGCAGGGTCGGGGCCGGTCTCAAAGGCCGGGCCTCCCCCGAGATGAGGCCCGGTTCTCATCACGACGACTGGGCCGCAACCCCCCAAGCGGCACCCCAGTCACTAAGAAAGACGCCGATGCGGATACAGATGGTTGCTCGGAGTTACTAAAAGGGTGACCATGAACTGGTCAGTATCCAGCCTGAATGTTCCGGAGAAAGCTGCCGGCGAGCGGCGCGGCCGAATCGGAAGGGGACTTCACCAGCTCTGCCACCGCAAAAGCGGTAGTTCCCTGATAGCCGACAAACCAGCTGATATACAGCTTCTTGTGCCCGTCCACGAAGGGCGCCACTCCGGCCTGCCCGTAGAGGCCGCTGCCGGCCTTGGCCAGGGCGCCCGATCCGTGCGCGACCTCATCGCGCATAAGCCCCTGCAGTTCCGTGAGCACCTGCGGGCTCATCGCGGCCTTCACCACCCCCTTGGGGTCGGGCTGGCCGGTGACCAGCGACGGCGCACTCCAGTGGCCAGACTCCGCGACCCCGGCGGCCAGCGCCATCGCCAGCGGGCTCACCCGCACCTCACCACGGCCGATAGTGGCCGCTGCCAGCTCGGCCTCGCTGGAGGTCTGGCCGACCGGGCCGACCGGGCCGAGCGTGCCGGAGAACCCGCCGTCGAGCGGCAGTTGCCACCGGGCGCCGATCCCGAACTCGTCGGCGGCGGTCATGAGCTGGGAGCCGGTAATCCGAAGGGATGCCCCCGCGAAGGCCGTGGAGCAGCCGACCGCGAAGTCCGTGCTGAACTTCGTGCCCTGCTTCATCGGTGGCTCGGGAGGAATGTTGGAGAACGTATGGCCATCCACGGGATTGGCGGCATTGCAGGGCAACGGGCTGTCGGGCGTCATGCCATCGGCCAGGAACATAGCCGAGGAAACCATCGTGAACGCCTGGCCGGGCTCGTATGCTCCGCCCAGCGGGTCGAGCTCGGGCATCCCTGCGCCTCGTGCGCTCGCGACCGCGAGGATCTTGCCGGTAGGAGCATCAACGGCCACCAGCGTGGCCGAGCCGGCTACCTGGCCGACGGCAGCATCGGCCGCCTGCTGCATGCCGTAGTTGATCGTCGTGACCACCGGCTTGCCCTCGACCCCGGGCCAGTAGGCGCCCTTGAGGACAGACTGCGCCTCGCCCTCGCGGTTCTCCACGATGACCTCGGTACTCGGCGTTCCGGTGAGCTTGCTCTGGTAGGTCTGCTGCAAGCCGGACAGGCCGACCGTCGTGCCCGGACGGTAGGCCACGCCCTCCTGCTGCAGCACGTTGGCCGTTTCCGTCCCGACCTCGCCCACGACGTAGGGCGCGATGCTGTCAAACAGCCGCTGGGTGACCCGCCTGACGATGAGGCCCGGTATCCCGTTGAGCTTGCTCGCGACCGCGGAGTACTGGGCGGGGTCAAGCGTGAACAGCTCCTGGAAGCCCGGCGGCGCCGCGCCGATCTGATCGGCAAGCTCGGTGGCCACGGCGGCGGGCAGGTCCAGCGCCTGGGTCAGCCGGTTGGCCAGGGTCACGACCTCGGTCCCCCGCAGCATCCTGGGAATCGGGTTGACCCCGATCTCGTATGTCTTGGATGGCTTCGTGAGCGGCTGGCCGGATGATGCCTCGATCTGCTGGCGCCTGCCCGGCGGCAGCACGAGGGCGAGACGGTCACCAGTCTGCAGGCCGGGCACGATGACCGAGGGACTCCAGATGACGCGCCAGGTCTGGCCGGATTCGCGCAGGCCGAACTGACCGTGGTACGCCCAGCGCAGGCCAAGGTTTTCCAGGTCGATGGAGGCGGCGAACCCGGCTGTGGCGGAGCTCCCCTGCTGGCTCACGCTCTGCATCCCCAGCGTGATGTCCGACGCGTCGAGCTGGGTGTAGGCGTCCCTGAGCTCGCTCGCCACGACGCTCTGCTGACCTGTGGTCAGCGCTGCCGCCTGCTGGTACTGGCCGGACTCCCAGTCGAGCAGGAACTGGGCTACCGTCGGCTCCGGTGATGTGCCACCGCCATGGAAGATGACGGCCAGCGCGATGATGCCCACGCCGGCCACGGCCATAACACGCCTGCGTGTCGACTTCGACCCAAGACCGCCGCGCCGTGGCCGTGCTTCTTGCGACCGTGCCTCTCGTGATCGGGCCGACGCGCGTCCGCGAACGGACTTGAAACCAATCCCCAGGCCTTTCATGACCCCGGGCTTGCTCTCACCGTCCGCGGGATTCCCCCGAGCCCGTCGTGATGGCTGAGCGGTCTTCGGAGCACGATGCGCACCAGTCCGCGGGTTGCGGTTACCGGTCGCGGAGCTCATATGCCACTTCGCTATCTCCGCCGCCGCAGCTCGCGGTCAACTTCACGGGCAGCGTCCCGCTTCGCCAAGTCCTGTCGCTTGTCATAAGTCCGCTTGCCGCGCGCCAGTCCTAGCTCGATTTTGGCCTTGCCGTCCTTGAAGTACAAGGAAAGCGGCACGAGTGTCAGGCCTCGTTCCTGGGTTGAGCGGGCCAGCCGCTCGATCTCCTTGCGGTGGAGCAGCAGCTTGCGGACGCGCCGTGGTTCATGGTTGGTCCAGGTGCCCTGCGTGTACTCCGGTATGTGTACCCCGTGCAGCCAGGCTTCACTATCGGTGATCATCCCGAAACCGTCGGTGAGCGAGGCCCGCCCGGCCCGCAGGGACTTGACCTCGGTTCCGGTCAGCACGAGGCCGGCCTCGACCACGTCCTCGATCGCGTAGTCGTGCCGGGCGCGCTTATTCCGGGCGATGATCTTGGTGCCCTGCTCCGCAGCCACGGGTCTTGTCTATCAGTACCCGCTTCAGACGCGCAGGTAGCGCCTGAGCGTGAGGAACGAGGTACTGCCGCAGATGAGCAAGCCGGTGATCATTGCGATGATGACCACCTCGATCAGGTCCGTGGTGGTGAGCGTGCCGCCGAACGGGATGTAGGACTGCAGGCTGTTCAGCCACAGCGATTTCACCGCGACCAGCAGGCCGCTGGCGACCAGCCAGCCGACCAGCCCCGCGATCATGCCCTCGGCCAGGAACGGCAGCTGGACATAGAAGTTCGACGCGCCCACCAGCCGCATGATGCTGGTCTCCCGCCGCCGGTTGAAGGCCGAGAGCCGGATCGTGTTGGCGACCAGCATGATGGCCGCCACCAGCAGGAACAGCGCGATGATCACGACGGCGTTCCTGGCGCCGTCCAGCAGCCGGTAGAAGTTGTTCAGGAGCGACGAGTCGTCAACGACGTCGGCGACTCCCGGTGCCCCACTGAACTCGTTGGTAATGAGGGGCGCGTCGGCCTCGGTATTCTTCAGCCGGATCTCCAGCGAGGGCGGGATCTCGCTCTGCGGGGTGTACTTGACAATCGGCTCGTCGCCACCCAGCTCGGACCTGAATTCCTGGTAGGCCTGAGACTGGTTCACGTACTGAATGGTGGTCACGTCGCCAGTGGACCGCAGGTCCGACTCGAGCTGGGTGGTCTCGGCCGTGCTGGTGGCGCCGTTCTTGGCGCAGTTGCCCTCCAGCGAGCCGGCCGTGCACAGGTAGATCGAGAGCTCCACCTTGCTCTGCCAGACACTCCTGGTCTTGTCCACCTGCTTGACGAACAGCAGGCCGGTGCCCAGCAGCGACAGGCTGATCGCGACAACCACGACCAGGGCGATCGTCATCGTCAGGTTCCGGCGCAGGCCGATCCACACTTCGGACAAGACAAACTGGACACGCATTTCGCTGAATCCTCTTGGTAATCCTGCTGGGCTCGCGGGTTAGTAGGCCTGGCCGTAGACCCCGCGCGACTGGTCGCGAACTACCTTGCCGTATTCAAGCTCGATGACCCGCTTGCGCATGGAGTCCACGATGGCGGCGTCATGGGTCGCCATCACCACGGTCGTGCCGGTCCTGTTGATCCGGTCGAGCACCTTCATGATGCCGATGGAGGTGGCCGGGTCGATGTTCCCGGTCGGCTCGTCCGCCAGCAAGATCATCGGGCGGTTGACGAAGGCCCTGGCCATGGCGACGCGCTGCTGCTCGCCGCCGGACAACTCGTCGGGCATCCGGTCCCGCTTGCCCTCCAGGCCGACCAGGTCGATGACCTCCGGCACCACCTTGCGGATGAACCGCCGCGGCTTGCCGATGACCTCGAGGGCGAAGGCGATGTTCTGGTAGACGTTCTTGTTGGGTAGCAGCCGGAAGTCCTGGAACACACAGCCGATCCGGCGGCGCAGGTGCGGCACCTTCCAGTTCGTCAGTCGCGCCAGGTCCCTGCCCGCGACGTGGATCCGGCCCTCCGTCGGCCGCTCTTCCTTCAGCACCAGCCGCAGGAAGGTGGACTTGCCGGACCCCGAGGGGCCGACAAGGAACACGAACTCGCCCTTTTCGACGTCTAGATTCACGTCCTCCAGAGCGGGGCGGCCCTGGTTCGGGTACGTCTTGGTGACGTTGTCGAAGTGGATCACTAGCCCATCACACGAGTAGACGAGATACTGACTTCAGTTGGCCGGGACCCTCTTGTCCTGCCCCGGTTTGGCTTCGGGCCAGTCTAGGGGGGAAACTGGCCTGGAACGTCCAACATCGTCGAAGTGGCAGGGCCAGCCCAGAGCCCGTTAGGAGCCTGGATGAGCTGCGAGCACCTAATCTGTGCCCACTGTGCCGGGCCGGTCGCGGAGGGTCGCTGCCCGGCCTGCCGTGAGGCCCGCGCGCACGTACACCACGAGAACCATGGTCCGAGCATCCAGCTAATCCTGGCTATCCTGCTCGTGCTGGCGCTGCTAGCCCTGGCCGCGAGCCGCCTGGCCCATTAGCCGCGCCGCAAAGCATCACAAATCGGACGGCTATCTGGTTCGCCCGATTACGTTGGAGTATTTGTCAGGCTCAGGCTGACAAATGCTCCAAGATCATTGGCTTGGGTCGGTAGCGGGTTGCGCGCGCCACCGGTGCCGCCGTTCCCGTCCTAGAGGCCCTGGGTGCGGAGCCAGCGGATCTCGGCCTCGATGAATTCGTCGATCTCGCCGTCCATGACCGCGGCCGTATTTCCGGTCTCGTAACCAGTCCGAACGTCCTTGATGTTCTGGTACGGGTGCAGAACATAGTTGCGGATCTGGGTGCCCCAGCTGCGGCCGCCGTCGCCGCGCAGCTCATTCATCTTGGCCGCCTGCTCTTCGCGCTTGCGCTCGAGCAGCTTGGCCTGCAGCACCGCCATGGCGCTAGCCCGGTTCTGGATCTGGCTGCGCTCGTTCTGGCAGGACACCACGATTCCGGTCGGCAGGTGAGTGATCCGGACCGCCGAGTCGGTGGTGTTGACCCCCTGGCCGCCGGGACCGCTGGAGCGGAAGACGTCGACCCGCATCTCGTCCTCGGGAATCTCGATGTGGTCGACCTGCTGTACCACCGGGAGCACATCGACCATCGCAAACGAGGTCTGCCGCCTGCCCTGATTGTCATACTTCGAGATCCGCACCATCCGGTGGGTCCCGTGCTCGCCGCGCAGCGTCCCGTAGGCATAGGGGGCCTTGATCGCGAACGTCGTCGACTTGATCCCGGCCTCTTCGGCGTAGGAGGTGTCGTAGATCTCGGTTGGGAAGCCGTGCCGCTCGGCCCAGCGCAGGTAGATGCGCTGCAGGCCCTCGGTCCAGTCGGCCGCGTCCGCCCCTCCGGCCCCGGCGTTAATGCTGATCAGCGCCTCCCTGGCGTCGTACTCGCCGCTCAGGAGCGTCCTGATCTCCAGCTGGTCGATCTCCTTGCGCAGCCCGGCCAGGTCCCGCTCGGCCTCGGCGCGCGCCGTCTCGTCGTGCTCGCTCTCCGCCAGTTCGAACATGACCCCGGTGTCTTCGAGCCGCTGGTGCAGAGCCTCGAGTCGGGCCAGCTCGGCATCCAGATAGGACAGCCGCCGGGTTACCTGCTGCGCCTGCTCCTGGTCTTCCCAGAGCGTCGGGTCGACCGAGCGCTCGCGGAGACCTTCGGCCTCCTTCCGCAGCGCGTCGGGGTTAAGGACAGCCTCCACGTTGGCGAGCGTGGTGGTGAGCTCGGAGATCTCGCTCGCGGGGTCGGTTGCCATGCCTGCAGCCTACGCGAGCCCCACTGACAGCCTGGTTCCGGCGCGGTGCGTCGGTTTGCGCCACAGTGTCACCTTGGTGATCGCCGCGCCGGCCGGCAGCTCGAACACCGAGGCGGGCGGGGAGGCGGTGTAAGAGGTGATCTCGAACCCGGTGGACTCGCTCGCAATCTGCACGTAGCCCAGCAGGTGCTGAGCCGTCGAGCAGATCCTGCTCCGGCCGGTCGCGCCCGAGGTGCCGAAGTCGACACACCGCATGGCGAACCCGTGCACGGTCATGGTGGACGACGAGACCTTGTCCCCCACGAACCCCGCGGCCAGCGCGAAGCCCTTAAGAAAGCTCACCCAGTGGGCCGAGGTATAGAAGTCCAGCAGCCCTCGCTCCGCGGCGGCCCCGGATTTCGGCAGCACCCGACACGACCAGGCCGAACTGCCAGCCGAAGGGTGGGTGCACAGGTACTGACCGCCGGAGTTCGCGATCAGCTCGAAGTCACCGCTGCCGGACCCGGACGCCGGCGACCCGGACTGGCTGTCGGTGAAGGCGAGCTCGTCCGGCGGCCGGACCGCGTACACGATCTTCGACGGCGAGCTGCCTGTGGTCGCATAGGTCACCTGGAAGGTCGACGGCTGCCCGGACCTCAGGTTGCTGGTGAAGAGGTTGAGCACCGCGGCGTTGCCGTGCACGGTGCCCTCGGCCTTCTTGACCGCCTGGACGACGGCGCACCCGGCCAGCGCGGAGCCCAGCAGCCAGAGACCCGCCGCGATCGCGGTGAGACGGCCCAGCCCACCCCCCATGGCCTGAGGATAGGCCCCGCGGAACGGCCGGCCGAAGCAGCGCGGCCCGCTGGCGCGGGCGTCCGTACGCTAACTTTCCGCGATCATGACGGTCCGCTAAATGTCGGCCGCGGTCGGCAGCGTGCTGGCGGTCACCAGCGTCCGGACCGCGCGCACCGCCACCGACAGCGTCGCGACCGTGAACGAGTTGCTCTCCCAGATCTCCGTCAGGGTCTGGCTGGCCCGCCGGACGGCGGAATCGTTGCGGAGCACCCAGGCCGCCAGCCGCTGCTCGGGGCTGCCCGGCTCGGTGACGGTCAGCACGTCCCTGGCCAGCGCGGCGTGCGCCGCGTAGAGGTCGTCGCGGATCGCATTGCGCGCCATCGTGTTCCACCGGTCGTCGCGCGGCAGCGCGGTGATCATGTCCCGGAGCCGGGCGATCTGCAGCCGGTCCGCCAGATCGAAATAGACCTCGGCGGTCTCATCCACCGGCCGGCCGGTGCCGCGGGCGATGTCCACGATGTCGAACGCCGAGTACGCGGGCACCATCGCGGCGATCCGCTCCGCCAGCACGACCGGCACGCCCCTGGCCGCGAAGGATTCCCTGCGCTCCTCGAATCCGGTCAGATCCCGGCCGGTCAGCAGTTTCGGCAGGCCGGCCGCCACGGTCAGGATGCCGTCGCCGAAGAAGTCGATCTCGGGCTGGACGGCGAATGGCGGCCGCCGATTGTGCAGCAGCCAGCGCGCGGCGCGCTCGGTGAGCTTGCGGGCCTCCAGCGCGGCCTGGATCTGCACGCCGGTATCGACCCGGCCGTCGAGCGCCTCGACGTGCGTCCAGAAGCCTGGCATGTCGAACACGGCCCGCGCGACCAGCCAGGCGCCGGTGATCTCCGGCACCGACGCCCCGGTCTCCTCGTTCACCCGGAACGCGAAGGTGATGCCCGAGTGGTCCACCATGTCGTTGACCACGGCGGTGGTGATGATCTCCCGGTGCAGCCGGTGACTGCCCATCCAGGCGGCGTAGCGGTCCCGCAGCGGCGTCGGAAAGTAGTCCACCAGCACCCGGCGCAGGTAGGGGTCGTCGGGCAGGCCAGAGGCCAGCACCTCCTGCGCCGCCGCGATCTTGGTCTGTGCGAGCAGGACCGAGAACTCCGGCGTCACCAGGCCCCGGCCGGACGACCGGCGCTCGGCGATCTCCCTGTCGGTCGGCAGCACGTCGAGCCGTCGCCGGATCCGGCCCTCGCGCTCCAGCGCCCGGATATAGCGGGTGTGCACGTGCAGCATCTGCGGCGCCTGCGCCCTGGACGCGGCCAGGGTCCGGTTCTGCTGGTAGTTGTGCTCCAGCACGAGATGACCGACCTCGTCGGTCATCTCGTGCAGCAGCTTGTTCCGGTCCTCGGGGCTCAGCTCGCCCGCGCCGACCGGGCCGGCCAGCAGGATCTTGATGTTCACCTCGTGGTCGGAGGTGTCCACCCCGGCGGAGTTGTCGATGAAGTCGGTGTTGACCAGCCCGCCGGCCAGCGCGTACTCGACCCTGGCCTCCTGGGTCAGGCCCAGGTTGCCGCCCTCGCCGACGACCTTGGCCCGTACCTGTGCCGCGTCGACGCGGACCGCGTCGTTGGAGCGGTCGCCGACCTCGGCATTGGGCTGGCTGGACGCCTTGACGTAGGTGCCGATGCCGCCGTTCCACAGCAGGTCGACCGGAGCCTCCAGAATGGCGGAGATGAGCGCGTCCGGCGACAGCGAGGGCTCCTGGTCGCTGATGCCCAGCACAGCACGGACCTGCGGCGATAGCGGGACCGACTTGGCCGACCTGGGCCAGATGCCGCCGCCGGGTGAGATCAGCGCCGAGTCGTAGTCCG
>JASHOV010000173.1 GCA_030038495.1 Streptosporangiaceae bacterium | reverse complement strand
TCCTAGATCGGCCGGTGCGAGAATTGATCACGAGGCCCGTGGCGTGCCTGACTTTCATGAGACTTTTTGCGCTGGTGTCATTCCCGGCACCCGCTCGCGTGCGACGCGCAATAGTTGGCAGTAGGCGGCTGAGCCGGGCGACGTTTGGCAGTTACGTCTCGGACGCGGTGCTTGATAGGGAGGAAGCGCGTAATACTCTTGCAGCTGAGACTGGCCAGCTTTCCATTCTGCCCGCGCTATGGAAGAACAGGCATTATTGGAGAGAGTTCTCTGACCAGGCGCAAGATATAGGGGCGAATGTTCTCTTTGTTGTAGGCACAAGGGACCCTATGAGCACTGAGGCAGATACGAGGGCGATGGCAGCGATGGTGCCGGGGGCGAAGATCGCGGTGCTGAAGGGCATAGGGCATGCGGCGCCGCTGGAGGCGTCAGGGGCTATCGCTGACTATGTGCGCGAAGCGCTCGGCTGACCCGTGGGTTGCGGTTCGCGAGGCAGTTGACCGTCGGCGGAGCGGCGCCGGAGTCATCAGCGGCAAGCGCCAGGTCACGGGCACGTCCTCGTCAGCGTCGCGCGGTCGCGACGGCTAGCGCGCGGAAGGCGTCGATGACGCTCTGCAGGTGGACGTGCATGGCGCGCTCGGCCTCCTGGGGCTGGCGCGCCGTGATCGCCGCGACGATCGCCTCATGCTGCGGCAGCGACACCATCGGCCGTCCCGGCACCAGCGACAGCGAGAACTGGTGCCGGACGGTCTGGTCGCGTAGCTGGCGCAGCAGGCGGGATGCGGTCTCGTGGGCCGCGATGTCCCGGACGGATCCGTGCAGCCTGGCATTGAGGTCACTGTAGGCGAGCAGTTCCGACTTCTGCACCGCGGCGCGCATGTCCTTCACGATCTGGCGCAGCTCGGTCGCGTCCGACCTGGTGACGCGCTCCGCGGCCCGGGCCGCCAGCAGGCCCTCCAGCATGATCCGGACCTCGGTGATCTCGATCGCCTCGGCCAGTGATACCTCGCGTACGCGGGCCCCGCGATTGTGCCGGAACTCGACCAGGCCCTGCGCGGCCAGATCCTGCAGCGCGGACCGAAGCATAAATCGAGAAGTACCGAACCGCTCGCACAGGTCGACCTCCACAAGGCGCTGATTCGGCGCGTATTCACCCGCGAGAATCGCTGCACGGAGCGCCTCGGTAATCCCGGGCTTGGAATCCTGCGGCATTATCGGCTCCTTCCCGCTCGGACAGGTATCCCGCTCGGGTGTCCACGATGCTATCAGGTGATGCCAACGAAAATGTCAGCAGAATGCGGTGGTCACAGGGCGCTCAAGGCGCGCTACCTGCATGCTTACGCCCGAGCGGTCTACGAGGGGAACGACGGCTCTCGTGGCAACTGTCTCCGGCGCGCGCAAGCACTGGGCCCGCAGCCGGCCGCGGAGATTGGCCACCGGGCACGGAGTGCGCGACATCCCGGGCCGCCGCCGCGCGCAAATGCGCGCGGCCGGGATCTGCATTTTCGCGTTGCGGCCCGGCCGTGCGCGGCTACCTGTCTGGCAGCAATACTGTCAGCGAGCGTCATCACGCCCCTCGAGTGCGAGGGCATCCCGGACCAGCATCGTGGAAAGCAGTACTCGATAGCAAGATTGTTGACAGTTCTGTCGGCGGCGTCTAGGTTCTCCGCAGGCGTACACGCACGAGGCGGCCGGGAAGCCGACAGCGTGCTGGAGGGCAGACATGGACGGCAGCGCAAGCCCGCCCGGACGGGGTCGAGCCGGTCGGCTTCGGGCCCCTGCCAGGCAGTATCGCGGCTTCCGCAAGATTCCCGGCGCACGCAACCGCAGCGGAATCGGCGGCAGCGAAGAGGAAATTTCTACATTGCGCATAGCCGTACGCCAAGCGCACACTAATAATGTCTCCATCCCGCAGTGCCCGGCCCCCTGCTGACCGGCGGTTCGAGGCGGGTCGTGACTGCGGGCGCAGACGTCGAGGAGACGGAATGGCACATCACGAGGCGAGCGGCGTGGCCACCGGGTGTCCCCAGGTCGCCGGGCGCTCCCTGCTGAAAGGGACTGACTTGCGCGCGGTCGCCGCAGGCACGTCCCGGTCTCTGCGAAACGACCTCATGAGGAGATCGATTACGAATGAGTGACCACATTGTGCGGTCCGGCGGCATTATCCCGGCCACCAGCATCAGCCGCCGGGGCCTCCTGCGCGGAATCGGCGCTGGCGCGGCCGTCGTGGGTGCCGGCGGGCTGCTCGAGGCGTGCAGCTCGGGCATCAAGGGCGCGAGCGCCAGCAGCACCAAGGCCATCACGATCGGCTGGATCCACCCGCTGACCGGCGACCTCGCCGGGTTCGGCGCCGCCGACAACTGGGTTATCTCCAAGATCAAGGAGACCTCGCCGTTCAAGAACGGGTTCAAGGTCGGCGGCAAGACCTACCCGGTGACCATCAAGTCCTACGACTCGCAGTCCAGTGTCACCAGGGCCGGTGACCTGGCCCGGACCGCGATAGTGAGCGACAACGTGGACATGCTGTTCGCGTCGTCCACGCCGGAGACCGTGAACGCGGTCGCCAGCCAGGCCGAGACGCTCGGCACGCCGCTGGTCTGCGCGAACTGCCCCTGGGAGTCCTGGTACCTGAACCTGTTCCCCAAGGGCAACCCGACCGCGGCCACGGAAAAGGCCAAGTACGTGGTGCTGTATTTCCTCGGCGCCGAGCACCTGGCGGCTTGCTTCATCCCGATGTGGAACCGGATCCACAGCCAGCTCCACACCGACAAGGTGGTCGCGGCGGCGTTCCCCAACGACTCCGACGGCAACGCGTTCCGCGGTGTGTTCCCTGCGATCGTGGACGCGGCCGGCTACACCTTCGACATGTCGTCGGCCTATCCGGACGGGACAACGAACTACACCTCGATGATCACCCAGTTCAAGGCGGACAAGGCCGACTTCTTCACCAACGTGCCGCTGCCGCCGGACTTCGCGGCGATGTGGAAGCAGTCGCTCCAGCAGGGCTTCAGGCCCAAGCTGGCGACCGTGGCCAAGGTGCTGCTGTTCCCGACCGACGCGTACGCGATGGGCTCGGAGGTCTACAACGTCGCCACCGACACCTGGTGGGTGCCGACGCTGCCGTGGACGTCCTCGCTCTCCGGGGAGACCTGCCAGCAGATGGCCAACGAGTACGAGAGCGCTGTCGGTCAGCAGTGGAACGCCAACATCAGCAACTACAGCATGTTCGAGACGGCATACGCGGCGTTCAAGACGGTGAGCGACCCGCACGACCACGACGAGGTCGCGGATGCACTGCACAACGTGAACATCAACGCGCTGGCCGGGCCGCTGAACTTCACCGGTAACGGTGCCGGCTGGATCAAGCCCTTCGGCCCCGCGCCCGGCGTCGCGATCACCCCGCCGGCCGGCGTGCAGTGGCAGAAGGGAACCAAGTACCAGCTGGAGATGCAGATCGTCGACAACACGCTGCTCCCGGACGCCAAGATCACCGCCGACCTGCTGCCGACCAACACGTGATCGGATGACGACGGAAGCGCTGCTGGCGCTTGAGCACGTGACCAAGCGGTTCGGCCAGGTCGTCATCGCCGAGGACCTGTCGTTCGCGGTCGGTGCGGGCGAGGTAGTCGGAATCGTGGGGCCGAACGGTGCTGGCAAGACCAGCCTGTTCGGCCTCATTTCCGGGGACCTCGCCTGCGATGCGGGTGAGATCCGCTTCACCGGCCGCGTCATCACCAGGATCGGCCCGGCGGCACGGTGCCGGCTCGGCATCGGCCGGACCTATCAGGTGCCGCGGCCGTTCGGCGACATGACGGTGTTCGAGAACCTTCTGGTGGCCGCCCAGCAGGGCGGCGGGTTGCGGCGGCGAGCTAGCTACGCGGCCGCCGTCGAGGCGCTGGAAAGGACCGGCCTGTCCGGTCAGGCGAACCTTCCCGCCGAGCGTCTTGGCCTGCTGCAGCGCAAACGGCTGGAACTGGCCCGTGCGATGGCCACGCAGCCCACGCTGCTGCTGCTGGACGAGGTGGCCGGCGGCCTCACCGACCCCGAGGTCGCCCAGCTGGTCGAGATCGTCCGCGGCGTCAACGCCCAGGGAATCGCGGTGATCTGGATCGAGCACGTCGTGCGCGCGCTGACCGCGGTGGTGAGCCGGCTGACGTGCCTGGCCGGCGGCGTGTTCGTCGGCGATGGCGAGCCCGACGCGGTGCTTGCGAACACCGCGGTCCGCGAGGTGTTCCTCGGTACCGACGTGACCGCGGCGCTGGCGGGCGGATCGCTGGACGCGGGGTCGGCCGGCAGCGAGGGAAGCCAGTCGTGACGGTGCAGCGATGACCGGGGCTGGTGTGCCGGGGACGGGTGTGCCGGGGACGGGTGTGCCGGGTACGAGCGGCGGCGAGCGTGCGGCGACAGGAACCCCGCTGCTGGCGGTCAGGGACCTGACCGTGCATCACGGGCAGCTGCAGGCGCTGGAGGCACTGTCCCTGCAGGTGTTCCCCGGCGAGGTCTACGCGATCATCGGCGCTAACGGCGCGGGCAAGTCGACGCTGCTGCGCACGATCGCCGGCCTGCATCACCCCACCGCCGGCTCGGTCCTGCTCGACGGGCGGGACGTGACTTCGCTGCGGCCCGAACGCCGGGCCCGGCAGGGGATCGTGATGGTGCCGGAGGGCAGGCGGCTGTTCGGGTCGCTTTCGGTCGAGGAGAACCTCAAGGTCGGCGCCACCTACGCCCGGCCGGGTCCGTGGACCATCGAGCGCGTCTATGAGAC
>JASHOV010000172.1 GCA_030038495.1 Streptosporangiaceae bacterium | reverse complement strand
GGCGAAGGCCAGCGGCATCGCGGTGATCACCTTCAGGGCCGGGGAGCGCAAGGCTGATGTGATGGCCCCCTACCTGCACGCCGCCGCGGCGTCCGGCCGCTCGCAGGTCGCGGCGATCGGCTGCGCGCAGGAGTTCCAGCTGGTGTGGACCGCGCGCAAGCGCGCCACCGATCCATCCCGGCCCCGCAGTTCTCCTTCACACGCGAGCAGCGGCGAGTCTCGGCGTTCTATGTCTACATCTTCGACCAGCAGATGGGCCCGGGCTTCATCAAGATCTGCACCTACTTTCCGTATCAGGTCAAAGCCCGGGTGAACGGGCATGAGTGGGCCAGGCAGCAGGCCCGCAAGATCGGGCTGGGCTTCACCGAACTGTCCAACGGGTTCGCCGCCTGCGAGGATCCGGCGCTGCTGCAACGGATCTGCGATGGGTTCGGCCCCGGCCACGTCCAGGCCTGGTTCGAGCGGTGGATGGCCCGGATCCCGCTGCCGCTGGATGACGCCGACCGGGCAGCGGGGTTCTGGCGGGAGCTGTCCATGCGCCAGGTCGAGACTTCCCGCACCCTGGTGTTCGACGACGACGTCCATGCGCGGGCGTTCTTCGAGGCACTGCTGTGCGACAACATGGACCTGGGCCGGCCCGAGAACGTCGAGCTGCTATTCCGCCGCGGCCAGCCGCTGGGCCGGCCCACCCTGCCACCGCCACGCGGCGGGTTCAAGACCGCGATCGACCGGCACTGCGAGCTGGTCACCCTGAACGTGTTCTACAAGAACTCGCGGCTGAAACAGTACCTGAAGGACGGCGTCGCGCTGCGGATCGAGACCGTCATCAACGACCCGAAGGACCTGCGCTGCAACCGGCGGCTGCCCAACCTGCCCGAACTGCAGCACAAGGCGCGTGCGATCAACCCAGGCCCTCGCCCCCGGCCTGCTCGCCTCTACGCGGTGGAAGTCGAGCCTGAGGTGCGGTCCTGGCTCGAGCAGCTCAGCGACCGAGACTTCGGCCGTGCCGACTTCCTTGTCGGCCTGCTCGCCGGACAGGCCGAGACCCTGGGCGAGCCCTACACCCGGCACCTCGGCGGAAAGTACGCGAGCTGCGGTTCCACCTGCTGGCGCAGCAGCCGCGCATCACCTACTGGCTCGCACCCGGCCGCCGCATCATCCTGCTGACGGTGTTCCGCAAGACCAGGAACGCCGAGACAGCAGAGGTTGTCCGTGCATTACAAGCCCAGAAGACCTGTGAAGCCGAGCACGGACCCGCGCACGACACCTTCGACCGGGAGGCATCCTGACATGACCAGCGGCCACACTACCTACGAGGACCTGGCCAGCCAGCGGCGCGGCAGCGACGAATACCGCCAGGGCCGGGCCGAGGCTCAGCGGGCCTACCTGCTAGGCAAGGCCGTCCGCGATCGGCGCCTCGAGCTCGGTCTGTCCCAGGTCGAGCTCGCAATTCGTGCTGGCATGACCCAGCCCGCGCTGTCCCGCCTCGAGGCCGGCGGCGTCATCCCCACGATCCCGCTCCTGGACCGCATCTCATCGGCCCTGGACGCCGACCTGATCGTGGAGATCGCCCCGCACGCGGCGTAGCCCTCAGCGCAACTGCCGATGTGCGCGAGTTGGCTGAAGCGTGTTCGTGAGGGCAATCGCATGTGCTATTCGCACCGTCACGGCGCCAGCGACGACCGTCGCGATCTGGAACTCGATGACCCGCCGCATAGCGGACACGGCGGCGGGGAACGTCGGGATCGGCCACTCGCTGAGGGCTGGCCGAAGCCGAGCCGCCTTGGGTCAGGGGCCGTACTTGAAAACAACGGCGGCCGCATCCTGCTGATTGGACTGTGATGTGTAGTACGAGTCGCCGTCGGCCCAGAACGAATGGGTTCCCGGGATGTGCACCAGGCTGTAGATCTGGTAAGAAACCTCGGTACCTGGGACGCCCGCTGAAGGTGCCGGGACCGAGGCCCATGCCTTACCATTCCAGCGCAGGAAGTCCCATCCGGTTCCGGTAGCGACCGGCCGCTGGCCGGCGAGCCACACTACGCCCGTGCTGTACGCGATGTTGTAGGTGTTGTCCGTACCCGGTACCTTTACCCACGACCACTTCGAGCCGTCGAGGTGCAATAGGCGCGAGGCGTTGACCTCGTAGCCGCCCCCACCGGGGGCAGCGTGGACCAGGTCCGTTGCGATCCAGACGTTCGTGCTGCTGGGCGTGGTGATCGCGTCCGGGTAGGGGTGGTCGCCTCTGGGCGCGGGTGCAGCGGGCACCCGAACCGACTTCCAGGTCCGTCCGTTGTATCGGACGACGAGCATCTTCGCCGACTGGGTGTAGGTCAGCAGGTAGATGTCGGTAGCAGAGACCGCGCTTGCGGCGATGACCGCGCCGAATTTGCCGAGGGTGACGGGAACCCACTTCTTGCCGGTGAAGTGAAGGGCCTTGGTGGCCACGGCGGACTTGCTGAAGATCCAGCCATTAGTGCGGCCGGTGGTTACCACAGGCGACTGACAGAATGCCCCGCCCGCGATCTTGAAAGTCGTCGTCGTCCACTTCCTGCCGTCGTACCTGGACACGTAATCGGCCCCCGCACTCGTGCAGGTCTGCCCGGTCACCCAGACGTTGTTGGCTGCCGTTGAGGAGACGTACCACGGGCGGGGAAGCGTGCCGAATGGGTAACTCGGCGTCCATGTGCTGCCGTTCCAGTGCAGCGCCACCTCGCGCCCGTGCGCGCCGTCACCGAGGAGCCAGGCGTCCTTCGCGCTGATCGCGGTCATCGCTACGAGGTTGGAGTACGGCTGGCCTGCGAACACCTTGGCGACGTGCCATCTGTACGGGTGCGACGCCGCGGGCGAGGCCTGTGCCTGCGGTGCCATGATCCCCGAGATGCCGCACAGCCCAACGCCGACAACGACCGCGATGCCCTGAGCGACCCGATTCCAGCGGCGATCTGTGCTCACCGTTCTCCCCCTATGCCCGGCAGCGAAACAGCACAACCGTACACGTGTGCGCTATTAGACGACAATACGCATGATCTGTGCCTGGGTCGGCGTCCTCGATCGCCAGCACGGCATTGGCATTCAGGAGCCAGCTGAGCAGGAAGGCGTGTTTGTAACCTCCGAGAGTCGGCAGCCCGAAGACCTCGCCCCGCCGGACAGCATCACGTTGTCGCCTCGTCGAAGCGTGCATTCGTAGCTGCCGCAGTCCGCACCGGTGCGCTGAACACGGTCCAGCCATCGGCTCTCACCGTGGGGTCTGATGATGTCGGACACCGCTGAGTTCTGAGTCTGGACTGTGATGGCTATCGAGTGCGCGGCGAAGACAGCTTCCCGCGAGTTCAGTTCCACGAGGAGCTGCGGGCCCCGTCCGGTTCGATTCGCTGGTAACCGTCGGCATTTCTGCCAACGGACCCATCGCTACCTGGTCTTCGACGGAAGGCGGGGCCGAGCTGCATCCTCGGCGAGAGCCGCGGCCCGGCACCATCACCCCATCGCCCGACCACATCACATGGCACACGCGCGAAGTCTTCAAAGGCGAGCCGTTGGCCGCGTGAGCCAAGCAGGCAACCTGCCTGAAGCCCGCTGCCGGAGCGGCCTAGGTCTTTCGGTCCACGCACTCTCTTGCCGCGGTTGGACTCATAGAAGCCTGCGGACTAAGTAGCAGGTCTCAGATTCAGGCGGCCGGGGCGACGGTCACGTCGAGGGTGAGAGCTTCGGCGGTGGGGTCGTAGTCGGCGGGATTGCCTTCGAGCGCGAACGCGACCGCGGCCAAGCAGTCCTGCTCGGCGTCCTGCCGTGAGGGTAGTCCGCCGCCGTTAATGTGCAGGGCCGGAACGCGGTAGTGCCAGGTGCCGGTTTCGTCGTCGAAGAACAGCTCAATCCGCAGCAAGCTCATAGGCCCATCCTACAGTCTCCGCAGTTCATCGGCGGTGTACCCGTAGTCGCGAGAGATCCTGGCCAGCGCCGGGCCGCCTAGGTCCACACCATCATGGTAGGCCCAGATCCGCTGATGATCGCCTTTGGAGAGGACGCGGTGGGAGCCCGAGCGGCGGGTCTCGATCCAGCCGTCGCGTTTCAGTGCCGCCAGTATCCGCGCAGCCTTGGCCATGTCCCGACCGTAGGACATCGCACCGTCAGTCCTGGTCGGCCTGGGGCATTTCCGCGGAGTTGCCAGCACTAGGCGCGCGCGATACTCGGTGGCCGGCACGATCATAAGGATGCGGGCGAACCCCTGCAGCCTTGCGTCTTGGCTGGGAGCATGGTAGCGGCAGACGATGTCGAATACCCATCGTGCGATCTGCTCGGGCATGTTAATCCGCTGCACAGCGAGCATTTCCTGACTCACCGATGTTGGGAGTTCTCCGGGACCGGCCTCATCGACCTGCTCGATCTGTCCTATAAGGTCGTGCAGCCACTCAGTGCCGGATCCCATGCGGCCGGCTGAAGCAGCTCTCACGAGGAGATGCTCCGTGGATCCGCATAGGAGCAGCTCAAGTAGCTGACTGCCTGCCCTCCTCCGGCCCGGCAAGAGCAAATGATCCGGCGAACAGAGCCACATCGTCGATAGCTGGTCGCGGGCCGGTGTCCCGGTACGACGTTCCGTAAGTCATGCTCAAGTCGAAGAACATCCACTCTCCTGGGCTCAGATCCGCCCGCGAGAGACGAGATACCTCGCGCTCAAGGTGCCTGACAACGCGACGCAGGAGCGCGGCTTGTGCGTCGCCTTCCGCAGCTGCCGGTCCGGCAACGGTCATTTTCGCGGACACCGGGCCGAGGCTGAGCCCGCCCGCGAACTCAACCACGAGGGGCGCTCGATCCGAGTAGAACGTGCCAAGCTTCCTCTTGGATAGCTATACAAGCTCGCGCATAGCGTCCTCCTTTATCATGCTATCCATTCGACGATCGGCTCATCCGGGATGCGTCCCTGCCCGGTCAGTTTTTGCGCGGCCGGTGAACGCGCCGGACAGTTTCTCGCGCGGCGCCAGGCCCGCGTGCTTCACCACCGCGCGGGCAGTAGCAAACCTGCGCAGGTCGCCGATCTCGGCCAGGATCGCGCGGCACCGACAACGGACAGGCCGGTGATCGAGGTGCCCAGCGAGGTCAGGCCGAGCTCCTCCACAACCCCGGCCATCCGCTGCTCGGTGTCGGCGAGCCGGGTCCTGGTGAGCAGCCAGTCTTCCAGCAGCAGATGGAGGCACACGTTGCCTCGCTCGTACGCGAGGCGACCGGGCCGGGCGATCTCGTCGGCCCCCGGCTATTGTCATGGAATGGCGGAAGATCGCGGCGGCGGCCCTGGCTGCTGCGCCCGCTTGATCACCAGTGACATTCCGGGGGTGTAAGGGGCATGCGCCAGCGGCGGCCAGCGCAAATCGGCGCGCGGGTACGGGCAGCACACCTGGACCATTTCTGCCCCGGGGGCCTGGGGCTTCCGGTAACAACGCTCGGCCCGGCCGGCCTTTGCCCACGGCAACCTATCTATCCGGTACCGGACGATATCGCGGCCCGTGCTGCCGGTGCGCCATGCGAACGCTGCGGGCGGCCTATCGCGCCAGGGCAGGGCGCCCGCAGACGCGTCAGCAGAGACTGGGTTCACGAGAACTGCCCGCCATGATCGGGCCTGCCTGGCCACGGCCTGCCTGGCCACGGCCGGGCAGGCTCCGGCCGGGCAGGCTCCGGCCGGGCAGGCTCCGTCGCACTCCGGGATCCGCAGATCCACCGGCAAGCCGTCTGGCTAGACGTCGGGTATGCAGCAAACGCGGTCCGCGCACGCCATCCTGACTAGCCGCCATCCGCTTGTGGTCAGCGGGCCGCTGCCTTGCGTTGCGGTAAGCGATCTTCTGTCTGGTGTGCAGGATCCGGCGGTTCCCGGCGCCTCAGATGACGTGGTGACAATCCTCGCAAGCGCTGAACGGACCGAAGGCCGGCGGCGTCATCCCCACCATCCCGCTCCTGGACCGGATCTCCGCCGCGCTGGACGCAGACCTCATCGTCGAGATTGCCCCGCACGCCGGATAACCCTCAGCGCAACTGCCGATGAGCGAGCGTCGTTGTCGATGTTGCGACTGTGCCCTTATACATGGCCGACTTCGCCGACGGGGTAACCGATGAACGCGCCGGGCGACGGCTGGCCCGCGCGATCGGGGAGAAGGAGCCTTCCGCCGGTTCAAAGACGACCTCCACGTGCAATACCCGGACTTGCTGCCAGCGTGGTACGCGTCCCGGGACGCCCGGGCCCAGCGCCGATCCGTGCAATGGCTGGTTGACAATCGCCTTATCGACGACGGAGCCGCCGAGGCATACCTGTCGGGGCACCCAGATCCCGCCTGGCCTTGAGACCGCGTAAGCCCTAACGACGCAGTGCCACGGGGCACCACTCATTGTGTCGAATGTGCGCGCGCTGGCAAGCGGGTGCCAGGTACCGGCCGCGCGCTTGCATGTCTGCCGTGGGACAGCGCCTGCCAGCCGGCGTGGCCCGCCCGGTACCGTTCTTCTGTCGGCCAGGTCGGAGTGTGCCTGCGCCGCTGGGCGGACCGAGGGGATGACGAGGAGGTCACCGCGACCAGGGATACCGGCCGCAGGCCCATTGCCTCGAATAGGCGGGCCCGGCATGACTACACGATTCTCAAGACTTACGAGGCCGGGATAGTGCTGGTCGGCAACGAGGTCAAGTCCCTGCGCTCGGGCCACGCTTCGCTGGCCGGAGCGTTCGTTCAGGAGCACGACGGCGAGCTCATGCTGCACGGCCTGCACATCCCCGAGCACGCGTACGGCCGCCACGGCACCGGCGCACTCCACCAGCCCCGGCGGACCCGCAAGCTGCTCATGCACCGCAGCGAGATCGACAAGATCATCGGGAGGGTGGGCGACACCGGCGTCACTCTCGTGCCGCTCTCGCTGTACTTCCATAACGGCTGGGCGAAGGTGGAGATCGCCCTCGCGCGCGGTCGGCGGTCCTTCGACAAGCGACAGGCAATCGCCCAGCGAGACGCTGACCGGGAGATTGCCCGCGAGCTCAGCAACCGGCTACGCGGGCGGCGGCGG
>JASHOV010000171.1 GCA_030038495.1 Streptosporangiaceae bacterium | reverse complement strand
AGGTTAGTGACGCGGATCTGGAGCGGGCGCTGGCCAGGGTGGTGGACGATGCCCGTGAGCGGGGGGCGGCGGTGTTTGCCGATGAGGAGCTGACGGCTCAGGTCGCGGACCGGGCGGCGGCGACGCTGGCCAAGGGCAAGGGCCGGGCGGTGCCGCCGTCGTCGTCGCCGGTGCCGGATCTGGTGGCTGACCCAGGCTCTGCGGGGGAGGACGCGGGGCTGCTGGCTGAGGTGAACGGGTATCTTCGGGCGGGGGTCAGCGCGGAGTGGTGGCAGGTCGAGGTCGCGGTCATGTCGATTGCCGGGTCGGGGGATCCTGCCGCGTTCGCCCGGTCGCAAGATCCTGCCGTGATCGCTGGTTTCATCGCGGAGCAGGCCGCTGCGGTCGCTGCGGAGCAGGCCGGTGCGGCCCCGGTGGGCGGGGGTTTGTGGCTGCCGCCGTCCTCCGGGAGTGCGCTGACTGGCGGGGATCACGGCGGGCAGCGGGGGGCGCCCGAAACCGAGACCCTGACCGGCACCGGCCCGGGGGTGCCCGGGCTGGGTGGCGGGGGGCGGGGGGAGGCAGTGACCTCGCCCGGGACCGGGGAGCTGGTGCCGGGGCAGTCGCCCAGGGCGTCGGAGAGCAAGCCACCCCACGAAAGGGCGAAGCCATCGCCAAGCCCGCTCACCTCGTCGGGGTTTCCCGACCCTTCAGTGCCTGGCACGGGCTTGCCTGACCTGGCGCCCATCGGAACTGTCCCCGTCAGCGGGCCGCCTCCCAGCGGGGCGTCCGGGGGCGAGGAGCGGGGGGGACCAGCGGCGGAGGTTCCGCCGGACGGGGAGGAGCTGGCTGGTCTCCCGGAGGCGCATAGCGCGAAGGGGAAGGCGCGGGCGGCGTCCCCCGACCAGTCGGCGGACATCGAGTCATTGGAGATCGGCCGGGCTCGGCTGGGTTCGTTCATCGGGGTGCTGGCGGCTACCTGGCAGCGGCTGCACGATGGCCTGGGTGATGACCGGGCACTGCGGCAGATGGCCGACACTTTCGAGGACCTGCAACGGCGGGTCCTCGCGACGGATTCGGCGCAGGGGCTGGCTGTGCTCGACGCGCTAGTCGGCGCGCAGGTGGCCGGCCTTGAGTTGGTACGGCTTGAGCGCTTACGGCGCGGCCTGCCATCGGCAGAGACTGATCGTCCGCAATGGTACTCAGAACTGCTTGGGCGAGCGGAGGAGCTGTATCCACAGCTGTCGGCGCTGCCATCGAAGCCGTGGCCGATGCCCGCGCGTGCGGGCGCGAGCCCGGTGGCCGTCGGGGACGAGCAGACGCTAACGAAGGTGCGGCGGCGACTCGCGGACGCGGTGGACGGCATCTGGCGGGCGTATTACCTGGCCGCGGCGCGGGCCGTCGCGGCGGCGGATCGGGGTACCTCAGGCGCGGGCAGTTCGACCGCGCCTCTGCTGGTGGTCACCGATCGCGATCCACTGGCGGCCGATCTCGGCGAGGAGGCAGTCGGGGCGGCGGTGACCGCGCTGCGGGAGGCGCGTGACCGTCTGGAAGGAGTGGTTGCCGAGGTCAGGGACCTGGTCAACTCGATCGTAGAAACTCCGATCCATAAGCTCCCCCCTGCGCTGCCGCGCGCGGGGGCGGAGCCGGATGAGCTTCCCGACCGCGACGTGTTCTTGGAGAAGTTCGACCCCCCACATCACCTTGCCGCGAATGAGCCCGCACTAGGTACTGACACGGTGATAGAGATTTCCGGAGCCGTCATCGACTCGATCCGCGAGCAGGTTTTTCAGGCGTTGCCCGAGCGGATGCGCAGGACCCCGGCGCAGCAGACGCGGATCGGTGATCTGATCGCCAGCGGGACTAGCAGAAAAGAGCTGCTGCGCATCTCTCCGGAACTGATCGGCAACCGGCATGTGCTCGAGATCGACGGGGTGCAGGTGGAGGTCCGGGTGCGACCGCTGCGGGGGAGGCAGATCTCAAACGCCATCGCCGTGCGACCGAAGTCGATGGAGAACGTGCGGGCGTATCTGGACGCGGCCCGTAACCACGGGCACTTCACCGATATCAACTTCAACGTGGCTTACGCCCGCGACACTGTCCGCGGCACTTTCCCGGTCCAGATGACCGGCACCGAGGCATACATGGGGCTGCTGACGCTGGTGCTAACCGAGCACGTCGAGACCGTGAGCAGCCGTATGCTGACCACGTACGAACGCACTATCAAGAACTCAAGCTACTCAAGTTACCTGTTCAGCTACACAGCGCAGGTGGAGGTACGCCTGCCGGGCTCTCCTCGACAGGCAGGCGCCCGCCTGCCGCAGTTCCACGACGGGCTGCGGATCGTCGCTGGGCGGGAGACGCTGCCGCCCCGGCTGAACTCGGCGGGGGAACAGGACGCGGCGGCGGTGGCGGTATCCAAGGCTGTCCACGAGTTGGCGTCTAACCCGGTACCGCTGCTGCACCCGCACCAGCGGTACCGGCTGCCAGGCAACGCCGGGATCGAGGCGTTAAACGCGGCGGCCGAGATCCGCCAGCACATTCAGAAATACGCGGCGGACATCGCGCGTGCGGGCACCTGGGAGCGGCGGCAGCTGGACGCGCGGCTGACGATGCGGGCGCTGAAGGAGATGCTGCCGCAGGCGTCCACGGAGATGGGCGCGGTGATCCGGTTCGGCGGCCCGAACAGTGAGTCGCAAAGCTGGGTGCGATGGCAGGTGGACCTGTTTCCGGTGCGGGTGCCGGTGCTGCGGGACAGCGGGACCTGGATGGATCTTGATGACCGCGAGCACAGAGGTTACGGGGTGGCCAAGACCGTCGAGGACGCCATCGACATCCCGCCCGGGGTGATGTTGTATGCCGTGCCGTTGAACCTGCTCCGGCTGGACTGGCTGGAGCCGTTCTTCTTCGGATGGCCATCGCTGGACGCGGAGCACTCCAGGTCCGGCGCGGGTATGACGACGACGCGGACGGTCGGCATCCGGTACATCGGGGAGCCGACCAGCGTTATCGAGTTGCAGGCCCGATTGCGGCTGAGCCGATCCGGCCCGTCCGCCCCCGAATACCGCACGTTGCGCGGCCCTGTGTTCGCACGGTCGCTGACCAAAGATGTCCGGGAGAACGTGGCGGCCGTGCAGCTGGCACCGGATGAGCCGGGTGGGAGGGATCGCCCGGCGCCGGTGGTCCGGCCGCCGGACAACATCTGGGCCAGCTCGCTCGCCCGGGTGTCCGAGCTCAGCGACACCGACAACATCCACACGATGGCGGTGGATATCGTACGGCAGAAGTTCGCGGGATTCCTGCCCGGGCCCGGGGGCGGCGATGCTTTGATCTCGTTCCTGCCAAGGTGGCTTAACCTCGCGAACAAGTTCGCCGCGGAAAATGAACATGCCTTGCGCGCGTTTGTCGAAGACCTGCGGGCGAACGTCCGCGAGGCACGCACCGAGAAGGGACATTACATCCGGCTCCAGCTAGCCGACCGGCTTAATTTCCGCAATCTTCGCTTGGTGATCCGGGTGCGGCTGCGGGACGGATATTACAGCGAGCGGGGGGCGTGGATTCCGGCAGGGCCGCAGCCCCTGGCCTGGCTGCCGGACAGCGAGCTGGATGCGAATTACACCGAAGAACAGGACACCATCGCGTCACGAGCGCGGATCACCGGGAACTGGGTTGGCTTGCAGACGGTCGTGGGGATCGACACGAATTCCAAGTTCCTGGCAGGAGTCGAGGGGCGACCGATGTTTCACGCCCGGCATGTGATAGTCGATGGCTCGTATAACGGGCTGGTCTCCTATGCGCTGCGCGGCTTCTCCATCGATGACCTGTACGCGTTCCGCGGGAAGGCCACCATGTTCCTCTCGGTGGAGGAGGATCCGGACCGGCCAGTGAACGAGCTTCCTCCCCCATCGAGGGGATGGGACGTCCTGCGCGTGCTGCTGACGATGCTGCAAGTCGCGCTGCTGGTGACAATGGCTCCGAACCTGGCCCTGGCCGGGGGGCTGCTCATCCTCGCGCCGCAGATGGCGCACCGGTTTGGCCCGCGAGTGCTGGGCCCGTCCCGCGGCGCCGCCCGCACGCAAGACGAATTCACCGGGGCCGTACCGCGGTCGGCGAGCGGGCGGGAACACCCCATGCGGCCAGTAATCCGGGAGGTGGAGGAGGCGCAGGTGATATCCGCCACCGGGGCCGACCCGAGCGCTGAAGCAAGCAGCGCGCCGCGCCGCCGCCACGCGGGGGCCGACGGACCCGACGTTGCCCCGCAAGCCGAGGGCGTGGGCGGCACCGAGGCGCTTGGCGGCCCGGATGGCGCGGACTCGGCGGGAATCACGCCGCCCGCGCCCGAACAGGGCACGCGCCGCGTCGTCCTGGCACAGCCGGTTACCGCCGAATACGAGGTGATCCTGCCCACCTCCCTAACGTCCAAGCTGGTCGCCTCGCCCGATGGCCAACGGAAATGGGTTCCTTACGACACCGGGCGTACCGACGCGGATGGCCGTGACACCGGGGTGGGATCCGAGCAGCTGGTGTTCACTGCCACCGCACAGCACCGATTCCCGCCGGAGTATTTCGTGGAGGCCCAGGGCGAGGGGATTGCTCCCGCCATCGACGAGGCGTTCGCAGAGCTGGGGTTCACGCATCTTCCGCTCGACGCCCGCGCGCAGATCGGGAGAGCGGTGGCGGCGGCGCTCGGGGCCAGCATGACGCTGCGCGAGGCTCGCGAGCCCGTGCCGATCTGGGAAGGCGTGGTCGCGCACCTAGACGTGGCAGACAAGGCGCTCACCGGCCACTCGATCATGGGCCAGGTGAAACTCCGCATGGAGGTGCTCCGGGCGGAGACGATCGGCCTGCCGGAAAGCTACGCCACCTACAACGACCACGGCCTGGTCGCGGTGGCCGGGAAGTTCAAGGAGAAAACGGGCTGGCCGCTGGCTGGCTGGAACCCGTTGAAGTCCTGGTCGCAATTCCTCGGGCTCCGGATCCGGCTCCCAGTGCATCTAGGGCACCTGTACCCGAACGCGAGCCCGGCGGCGAACTATGACCCCCCTGTCAATACCGTATTCACGATCACCGCGCAACCACAGCAGTTCCACCGTCTGGAGCAGATGGCGGGGACGGGCGAAGAGACCGCGGCCAGCGTCGGACGGCTCGGCCTGGAAATAAGCCCGCTAGCCGTGGCGCTGGCCAACGTGCGATACGAGGTCGTCGTAGACACCTGGCACACCCGCTACCTGAGGGGCGAGTACTTCACGAAGCGGGCGCAGCGGGAAATCGAGGACACCGGCCATACGGTACTGACGGCCAGCGAAGCAACAGACCTCGGGCTGATGCCGGAGGGACTGCGGCTCGAACTGGACGGCAGCGTCAGGTATCGGATCCCGGACGACCAGGAAGGCACCCTGCGCGCCGAGTCCGTGTCGAGCCCGCCGAACTTCACCGACTTCGTGGGCGAGGTACTGCTTCAGGTGGAGCAGCGGCTGGATGCCAAGGCACGGGCGCTGGTGGAGGAGGAACTCGGCAAAGTTCTGGGCGGGTACACCTCGGCGGCGTTCCTCCCGGAGATGAGCAACGGCGGCGTCCCCATCACGGTGCCCTTCCCGGACCACTACAAAGTGCCATTGTCGAACGGCTCCAGCTTGAAGACGCTGCGTGCGGTCCGGGAGATCCGGATCGTGCTGCAGGCCCGGCTCGACGACCAGGATTTCATGGGGGTTGTACCGAACATCCACTATCTAGGCTTCCGGACCGGTGTCGAGCGGTACACGGAGATGTTCCGCGCGCGCGTAGCCAGAGCGGGTACCGACCTGATCCGGTTCTGGAACTTCTTCAACCTTGACCACAAGACGGTCAACGCGATCTGGAATAACTGGGTGTGGTCGAAATACGGGCAGACCGCGCGGAAGGATGGGA
>JASHOV010000170.1 GCA_030038495.1 Streptosporangiaceae bacterium | reverse complement strand
CTGCGCTCGCGCCACGAGCTCGAGCAGCTCCCGGCCGAGCGGGCTGACGTGGGCTGCAGGTTCGCGGGCCAGCGACGCCGGCGCGCCGGACCGGCCCGCCCGGCGCAGCAGCTGCGCGGCGAGCGACAGCGATGGCTGGCTCATCGGGATGCCGTCGAGCACGGACACGGGCTGGTCGCCGGCCTTTGCTGCCCGCTCGGCCGCCTTGATCGAGTCCCAGTTCTGCTTGACCTCATCCGGCCCGGAGACGGTCGTGTCGCCGAAGACGTGCGGGTGCCGCCTGGTCAGCTTGTCGATGATGCCGGCCGCGACGTCGTCGATGTCGTAGCCGGACCCGTCGTCACGCTCCTGGGCAACCCGCGCGTGAAAGATCACTTGCAGCAGCACATCGCCCAGTTCTTCGCGCACCGCCGCCTGATCGTCAGCCGACAGCGCGTCCAGCGCCTCGTAGGTCTCCTCCAGCAGGTGCGGCGCGAGGCTGGCATGGGTCTGCCGCGCGTCCCATGGGCAGTTCACCCGCAGCGTGTCCATGACCTGAACGAGCTCGACGAGCCGCGACCCGTGTGTCGGCGCTGGCTCGGCCGATCCGCTCACGTGCTGGCCGCCCTAGCAGGGTGGCGCGAGCTTGACCCCGCTCGGCGCGGGCGACGGCGTCGGGTCGGCGGCGAGCGCGGACGGCGCCAGCACCACCGTGAAGGCGGAGTAGTCGTACTCGCCGTACTGCGGGTTCACCGTGATGCCCAGGCTCTTGGCGGCCAGGCACTGCTGGTGGCCCAGCTTCGCGTCGACCGCCGACTCCTGCTTCGACGTGGTCGGGGTCTTGCCGCCGTCCAGGCGCGTGATCATCGCGGTCTGGATGGCGCCTGCCTGCCCTAGCTCGGGCAGCAGGTCGGGCGGCAGTGCGGCCCCGGCGGACCAGAACTGCTGCAGCGTGACATTGCTCTGCTTGGCCTGGGCCTCGTACCCGTTCAGCGCGGCCTGGGCCTGCTCCGGCGTGACCGAGATGTGGTGCTGCGCGGCCATCTCGGCGTAGACGCGGAACAGGATCAGCCAGCCGAGCACCTGCTGCGTCTTCTGGCCGACGGGCCGCTGCGGCTTGATCCCCTTGGCCGCGTCGGCGGTATAGGCAGCGTCGAGGTTGGCGACCTCAGAGGTCAGGTTCGCGGCGGAGATCCGGCTGTTCCCCGTTATGGCCGCGGCACCCAGCTGGGCAGTGCTGCAGGCGGTCACCGCCAGGCCCCCGGCCAGTGCGACGGCGACGGCCTTCACGGCCATGCTGGCCTTGCTTCTCATGTCGAGCTTCCTCCCGGTGTTCCGTCCGGCCCGGCCGGCGCCAGCCCGCTCAGCACCGCCTCGATGAGTTCCTCGCACCAGGTCAGCAGATCCTGATCGCGCAGGGGCGGCGCGCCGAGTGAGATGGTCTGCCCGGCACCCGCCCGCGCCCCGGGTCCGCCGGAACTGCCCGACCCGGAACGCGCGCCTGGTACCGCTTTCGGCACCGGTACGAGCATGGTACTGACAGTCGGCTTGAGCACGGCCCCCGGGTACAGCCGTTGCAGCCGCACCGCGCGCGAGTCGGGCAGGCTTACGGGCGCGAACCGGATGTAGTTGCCCTGCAGCATGATGTCGGTCAGTCCGGCGTTCCTGGCCACGAACCGCAGCCGGGCCACCGCGAGCAGGTTCTCTACCTGCGGCGGAACCGCGCCGAACCGGTCATTCAGCTCTTCCCTTACCGCGGCGATGTCGGCCGCTGAGTCGATCGAGGCGATCGCGGTGTAGGCCTCAAGCCGCAGCCGCTCACCGGTCACGTAGTCGTGCGGTATATGCGCGTCGACCGGCAGCTCGACCCGGACCTCGGCCCGCTCGGCCGGGCCGTCGCCGCGCAGCTCCCTGACCGCCTCGCCGATCATCTTGACGTACAGGTCGAACCCGACCGCCGCGACGTGCCCGGACTGCTCGCCGCCGAGCAGGTTGCCGGCGCCCCTGATCTCCAGATCCTTCATGGCGATGTGCAGGCCCGCCCCGATGCCGGTGTGCTGCTGCAGCGTGGCCAGCCGCTCGTGCGCCGTCTCGGTCAGCGGCTTCTCCGGCGGGTACAGGAAGTAGGCGTACCCGCGCTCCCGGCCGCGGCCCACCCGGCCGCGCAGCTGGTGCAGGTCCGGCAGGCCGTAGGCGTCCGCCCGGTCCACGATCAGCGTGTTGGCGTTCGGGATGTCCAGCCCGGACTCGACGATGGTGGTCGACACCAGCACGTCGAAGTCGCGCTCGATGAACCCGCTCATGACCTTCTCGAGCGTGTGCTCGTTCATCTGGCCGTGGCCGACCCCGATCCGGGCTTCCGGCACCAGTTCCGCCAGCCGGGCCGCCACCTTGTTGATGGAGGAGACCCGGTTGTGCACGAAGAACACCTGGCCGTCGCGCAGCAGCTCGCGCCGGATCGCGGCCGCGATCTGCCTCTCGTCGTAGGGGGCGACCGAGGTGAGGACCGGATGCCGCTCCTCGGGCGGAGTCAGGATCGTGGACATCTCCCTGATCCCGGAGATGCCCATCTCCAGCGTGCGCGGGATCGGGGTGGCCGACATGGCCAGCACGTCCACCTCGGTGCGGAGCTGCTTGAGGAATTCCTTGTGCTCGACCCCGAACCGCTGCTCCTCGTCAATGATCAGCAGGCCGAGGTTGGCGAACCGTACCTCGGGCGACAGCAGCCGGTGCGTGCCGATGATGACGTCGACCTTGCCGGCCGACAGACCCTCCAGTGTGTCGGCGACCTCCCGGTCGGACTGGAATCTGGACAGCGGCCGTACCGTGACCGGGAACGGGGCATACCGTTCCGCGAAGGTCACGAAGTGCTGGGCGGACAGCAGCGTCGTCGGCACCAGCACGGCCACCTGCTTGCCGTCCTGCACCGCCTTGAACGCCGCCCGGACCGCGATCTCGGTCTTGCCGTAACCGACGTCGCCGCAGATCAGCCGGTCCATCGGCACCGCGCGCTCCATGTCGGCCTTGACCTCGTCTACGGCCGCGAGCTGGTCGGGCGTCTCCACGTAAGGGAACGCGTCCTCCAGCTCGCGCTGCCAGGGCGTGTCCGGCCCGAACGGGTGCCCGGGCGAGGCCATCCGCGCCTGGTAGAGCCGGATGAGGCCGGCCGCGATGTCGCGCACCGCCTTGCGGGCGCGGCCCTTGGCCTTCACCCAGTCCGCGCCGCCGAGCCGGTGCAGCGACGGCGACTCCCCGCCGGTGTAGCGGGTCACCTCGTCCAGCTGGTCGGTGGGCAGATACAGCCGGTCCGGCGGCTGGCCGCGTTTGCTGGGCGCGTACTCAATCACCAGGTAGTCCCTGGTCGCGCCCTGCACGGTGCGGCTGGTCATCTCCAGGTACCGGCCGACGCCGTGCTGCTCGTGCACGATGAAGTCGCCGGGCGTGAGCTGCAGCGGGTCGATTCCGCCCCGGCGCCTGCTCGGCATCCGGTGCGACTGACGCGCTCCGGTCCGCGTTCCCGACAAATCAGCCTCGGCCAGCACCGCGAGGCCGACCGACGGCCAGACGAAGCCGGACTCCAGCTGGCCGGTCGCCACCTGCGCGATGCCCGGCTCCGGCGGCTCGGCCAGGTCCCCTTCCCGCGCCCCGAGGCCCTCGCCGCGCAGCAGCTCGGCAAGCCGCCGGGCCGGGCCGTGCCCGCCGGTGATGAGCACCACCCGCCACTGCTGCGCCAGCCAGCGGCGCACGTCCGCGACGGCACCGGCCGTCTCGCCCCGGTACGCGGGTGCCGGCTCGGCCTCTATGCGGAACGAGGCCGCCAGGTCGGCGGGCGGTTCCGCCGCGGCGGCCTCGTTCCCCTCAGGAGGGGGCGCGTCGCCGGCCGCCGCGAACGGGGTGATCGTCCACCACGGCAGCTCCAGCTCCCTGGCGGCGTCACGGACCTCGGTGATGGGCCGGATCGCGGCCTCACCGAGATCGATAGGGACCTGGCCGCCGGCCGCCGCGCTGACCCAGGATGCCTCGAGGAATTCCTGGCTGGTCCACACCAGGTCGGCGGCGCGGGCGCGGATCCGCTCCGGGTCGCAGGCCACGATCTTGCTGCCGGCCGGCAGGTAGCTGAGCAGCAGCTCCATATTGTCGGTGAGGGCGGGCGCGAGCGCCTCCATGCCCTCCACGGTGATGCCCTCGGCCATCTTGCCGAGGATGTCGTTCAGGCCCGGCCACTCGGCGGCCAGCTGCCGGGCGCGGTCGCGGACCGAGGGGGTGAGCAGCAACTCCCGGCACGGCGGCGCCCACAGGCCCTCGGGGGCCGTGGCCAGGCTGCGCTGGTCGGCGGCCTTGAAGTAGCGGATCTCCTCGATCTCGTCGCCCCAGAACTCGATCCGCAGCGGATGCTCGTCGGTCGGCGGGAACACGTCGAGCAGGCCACCCCTGACCGCGATCTCGCCGCGCCGCTCCACCATCTCCACGCGCGCGTAGCCGATGTCGACCAGATGCGTGACCGTGTCCTCCAGGCTGGCCTGCTGGCCGGCCTGAAGCCTGACCGGCGCCAGCTCGCCGAGGCCAGCGACCATCGGCTGCAGCAGGCTGCGGACCGGCGTCGCGACCACGCGCAGCGGGCCCGAGCGCGGATCGGACGGGTCCGGGTGCGCCAGCCGTCGCAGCACCGCCAGGCGCTGGCCGGATGTATCTGACCTAGGCGAGAGCCGCTCGTGCGGCAGCGTCTCCCAGGCCGGGAAGTAGCCGACCGCATCCTCGCCGAGCAGCGAGCCCAGGGTCGCCGCCAGTTCCTCGGCCTCGCGGGCGGTGGCCGTCACGGCGAGTACAAAGGTGTCCGCCGGCCCGGTGTTCGCAAGCACTGCCACCAGCAGGGGGCGCAGCGCGGCGGGCGCGATGAGATCGCCGCCCAGTGCAGGCAGCTGCGCCGCCTGCTCGACAGCCTGGCTCAGGTCGGGGTCGGCGCCGATGACCGGAAGCAGTCCGGAGAGGCTCATTGTGTCCTTATATAGGCAGCCCGAAGGGCCCGCGGCAGGACTCAGCGGCCCCGCGGCGAGATGCCTCTAGCTTACGGGCTCGCCGGGCCGGCGCGGGCCGCGGTAGCACCGCAAAGGTGCGTGCGAATTGTGTTCGGAGCGCTACTCTTTGGATTTGTGGCAACTGCGGAGGGACTGATACGTGAGCCGGCGGGCCGGGCCGCTGCACCCATCAGCGTGAGCACCAGAGACCTTGCCCGGACGGTCCCTGTTGACGGCAGGCACGCCCGGCGCGGGTCGCTCGCTGGACCCGCTAGCAGTGCCGGGCTATTTACCCAGTTCGCGCTGGACCTGGCCACGCAGCACCAGGGCCGCACGGTCACGGTGCTGCAGGCAGGCTGCACGACGGCCGGAGAAGAGCTTGACCTGGCCGAGCTTCGGGCCCGCGGGCTCCGGCTCGACGTCAGCCTGGTCGACGACGAAACCGCCGCCAGCCGGGCGGCCGTGGCCGCCCGGCCCGAGCTTGAGGAGGCGCGGCTGATCGAGCTCAGGCTGCTGCCGCTGCGGCCCAGGTCTTTCGACATCGTGCAGTGCTCGCTGCTGCACCGGGTGGCCAATGCCGAGATGGTGCTCTGGCGGCTGGCCTCCGCCGTCCGGCCCGGCGGGCTGCTGCTACTGCGGCTGCCCGACCCGGCCAGCGCGTTTGGCTTCCTTGACCGCCGGCTGCCTGGATTCGTCCGCGCACTAGCCTGGCACGGCGTCCGGCCGGGGCAGGCCGGCCCCTACCCGGCCGTCTACGAGCCGGTCGCGTCCGCCCGTGGCATCGAGATGTTCATGAGCAGGCACGGACTCGCGATAGCGCATCGCGGCGTCGTCAGCTCGGCCAGGAGCACGACCAGGCCCGGGCTGGCACGCGCCGCCGGCCGGCTGCTGGCCTGGCTGTCCCGCGGGCGCCTGGCTACGGACCACGACGAGCTGTGTTACGTCATCCGCCGCCCTGAGGACCGGTTCGCCAGGGTGCTCCAGTAGCGCGCGCCGCCTGGCAGGTACCTCTCAGCCATGGCCCCGGCCGCGAGGCCGGGGGCGTGCCTGATTAGCAGGCGCCCGGTCTTCCGGTAGCCTCGGGTTGCTCGGCAGGTTGCGCTGCGCAGCGGGACGGTGCGTTCGGCAGCTCGCCTGCCTCGTACTTTCCGGGCTGCGGTGCGCGCCGGATGGAGGGGACACGTGACTGCTGGGGCTCAGGCCGCGCCATCGGCCGCGATTGGCGACCTTCATGTCTATGCCCTGTCCGCCGATCAGCTCGGCGACCTGGAGCTGCTGCTGTCGGGTGCGCTCGCCCCGCTGACCGGCTTCATGAGTGATGCCGACGTTGCGGCCGTCCGGGCCCGCGGTCGCCTGGCCGACGGCACACCGTTCCCGGTACCGGTGGCCCTGGACGTCCCGGCCGGGTCGATACCACCGCAGCTGGCGATGGCCACCACCGGCCGCCTCGTGCTCACCGACCCGGAAGGCACGCCGGTGGCCGTCCTGACGATCACCGACCGTACGCCGCTGCGGGCGCCGGCCGCCGATGGCGGCTCGGGACCCGAGCTGGTCCGGCTCGCCGGCCCGGTCGCGGCGAACCGGCGGCTCGAGCACGGCCCGTTCCGGCGGCTCATGCTCACGCCCGCCGAGACCAGGGAGCGCCTAGCCGACGGGCCGGTCCTCGGGTACGCCACCCGCGCTCCGCTGAACAGCCGCCAGATTGGCCAGCTACGCCATCTGGCCGGCCAACTGCGCGCCCAGGTCCTCGTCCTGCCGCTCGTGGGCGGCGGTGCCGAGGTCGTGCACAGCCCTCAGGCGCTCATCCGGACCATTCTTGCTGCCGCCCCCGGCCTGCCGGCCGGCACGCTCGTCGTCCCGACTCCGCTTGGGCCGCGGGCTGACCTCGCGGGCAGCCCGCAGGGCCGGGCGCGCGAGGTCGCGCTGTGGGCGCGGGTCGCCGCGGCCTACGGTGCCACTCACCTGATGACCGAGGACGGCCTGCCGGCCGACACCGGCCCTGGAATGAGCGGCGCGGACCTGGCCGACGCGGCGGTGATCCCGGTCGTCCGCGCGGGTGACTGGGCCTACGACCCGCGGGCCGAGGTCTGGCGACCACTCTCCCTGATCGAGGCGGGCACCGAGATGGAGGACCTGTCCGCCGACCAGCTTGGTGACCTGCTCGACGCCGGCAGCGAGATCCCGGCGTGGTTCACCCCGGCCCCGGTAGCCAGGGAACTGCGCCGGGTGCGGCGGCCGCGATCCGAACGCGGGCTCGTCCTGTTCCTGACCGGCCTGTCCGGCTCCGGAAAGTCCACTATCGCCAGGGACCTGAGCGACGTTCTCGCCGAGCGCGGTGACCGCCAGGTGTCGCTGCTCGACGGCGACCTCGTGCGGCAGCTGCTGTCGGCCGGGCTGTCGTTCTCGCGAGCTGACCGCGATCTCAACATCGCCAGGATCGGTTACGTGGCCGCCGAGGTCGCTCGGCACGGCGGGATCGCGATCTGCGCGCCGATCGCGCCCTTCGCCGCGGCCAGGGCGCGAGTCAGGCAGCTGGTCAGCGAGGTCGGCGATTTTTTCCTGATCCACGTGGCGACGCCGGTCGAGGTATGCGAGGCCCGCGACCGCAAGGGTCTGTACGCGAAGGCCAGGGCCGGGATCATCACGCAGTTCACCGGCATCTCTGACCCCTACGAGGAGCCGGCCGACGCCGAGCTCGTCCTGGACACCGGGGCGATGACGCGGGCTGAGGCGGTCACCGCCGTTCTGAAGCTGCTCACCGCCGGGGGCTGGCTGACGGCCGAATCTCAGTAACGGCAGGCGCAAGTAACCGGAGAGCACAGGAGCGGAATGGCGTCAGTCGACGTCCTCGGATCTGGTGCCCTCGTCGAGCCGCTGGCGGAACCGGCTCATCCGGGCGGTCAGCGACGTGGACATGGAATCGCGCAGCCGCGACAGCACGACGTAGCTGATGAGCGCGCTGATCACCGCGGCAAGAAAGACCAGCATGATGCCGCCGACGCCGACCCAGTAGAGCACGAGGATCGCAGCGAAGAACAGCAGCAGACGCAGCAGCGTGTAAGACAAGGTAGCGCGCATAACGCCATCGAGCATATTGCCTGCGGGCGCGCACCGCGCCACCGGCGTGCGCCATGGTCTCCGCGTCCGCCGCGCTCCCCCGGTCGGGGACCCAGCATTTCACCGATTCGGTACCCCATAAATCGGGCGAACAGCCCAGAACAGGGGGCACAATCGGTGAAATGTCGACCGGCGGGCGGCCGGGCCGGAAAACGGCCGCGGGCGGCCGGGCCGGAAAACGGCCGCGGATCGCGGTTCTTGACAGCGAGCAGCGCTTCTCCGGTCACCCTTGGTAGTAACGGCGGTGGCGGCCGGGTGTGGTCGCGCGAGTTGCAGCCTGCAACGGGCGACCCGTGGTGTCGGACCACGCGCATTCATCTTGTTTCTGGCGTAGATTTCAGGATTGTTTCTTGGTCTAAGCGAGGATTTACCAAGAATCTTGTGGCGCTAACGGGACTCTTAGGAGAAAACTGTTCTTTGTCGTTAGGTTAGCCAAGTTAGCGAACATCTGCGACACTTGCGACAGAGCTTAGGGAGCCCACCAAGGGGGACAAGCACGATGGATGGCACTAGTGAGCGTCTGCTCACCCCGGGGGAAGTAGCCACGCTCTTCCGCGTCGATCCCAAGACTGTGACGCGATGGGCTGCATCGGGGCGCATCAGCAGCATCCGCACGCCTGGCGGGCATCGCCGCTTCCGCGAGGCCGAGGTGCGCGAGTTGCTCGAGGGCAACGACGCCACGCCCGATCCGTCGATCTGACGGGGCGGACGGGGTCCGGTCACGCGGCTTTCAGCCCCGTAGCGCGGTTCGCAGCGATGTGACCGAGCCACGCGGCGAGCGCCACGGCCAGCAGGGTCGCGGCGACGATGCCGCCTGGCTTCGTGCTGGCGAGCGCGATGTGCCACAGCACGATCATCGGCGCTATCGCGAGCAGCGGCCCGGTGGCGTACCACAGCGTGATCGTCACACCGGACGAGTTTCCCACTGGCGTGTCGAAGCCATTGAACATCTCCCCCTCGAGCTGGCCGCGATAGCCGTTGACGAGCACGCCGCCGACCAGTACGGCGATGGTGGCCGCGAGCGGCAGGAGCAGCCGCACGTGCCCCGTCGCCGCCGCGAGCACGGCTGCCGGGCCGCCGGCCAGGACGGCCAGAAGCAGGCATGGCACGATCGCATGCCACCAGACCAGCTCCCGGTAGGGGAACGGCAGCTGGCCGGAGCGCCGAGGATCGTCGCCATCAAGCCGCGCCCCCTCGCAGAGCCCGGACGCCGCGAGGTACCCCACGCCGAGAGCCGCGGCGAGCGGAAGCAGCCCGCCGTGCGGTGTCCGGGCGGCGAGCGCCCCGAGGCCTACCGCTGCCAGCGACAGCAGGACCGACCAGGCCAGGCGGGATGGCGCCCGGATCAGCGCGGTCAGGTCACGCCAGGGCAGCACCAGCCAGCGGCGGCGGGGCGGCCGGAGCGCGAACCGAGCCCGGCCGCTGGTGGCGGTGGCGCCGCGATAGGCGGTGGCCACTCGGCGCGCATCCAGGTTGTAGACGGCCGCCGACATCTCGCCCATTGTCCTGGCCCGCGCGCGCAGCGCGGCCGCAGGTACCGTGGCCGCGGCCCTGTCGCCGGCCACGATCGACCCGGCCGCCGCGAGCGCAAGCAGCCCGAGCGCGACTGGCCACAGCGGCGCGGTGCCACCTGCCAGCGCGAGCGG
>JASHOV010000015.1 GCA_030038495.1 Streptosporangiaceae bacterium | reverse complement strand
GCACCAGCAGGCCGAACAGGAGCAGCAGGGCCATCCCGCCGACCAGGCCAAGCTCCTCGCCGAACGCGGTGAAGATGAAGTCGCTCTGCACGAGCGGCGTCACGTACGGCTGGCCCTGGCCAAGGCCGGTGCCGAAGATGCCGCCGAAGGCCATCCCGTACAGGCCCTGGATCAGCTGGTAGGAGATCCCGCTCGCGTTGACGGCGGTGAACGGGTGCAGCCAGCTCGTGAACCGCTCCATCACGTGGCCGAACAGGTTGGCGGTGATCCACGTGCCGCCCAGGAACAGCAGCACGCCGATAAGCAGCCAGGACGTCCGCTGGGTGGCGATGAAGAGCATGGCCAGGAACAGGCCGAAGAACAGTGCCGACGAGCCGATGTCGGTCTCGAAGACCAGGATCAGCAGGCTGGCGAACCAGGCGATGAGCACCGGGCCGAGGTCACGAGCCCGCGGCAGGTCGATACCGAGCACCCGCCGCCCGGTCAGCGTGAGCACATCGCGCTTGGCGACCAGGTAGCCGGCGAAGAACACCGCGAGCGCCAGCCGCGCGAACTCGCCCGGCTCGACCGAGAACCCGCCGAAGATGATCCAGACCTGCGCCCCGTTGACCGAGCTGTGGCTCTTCGGCAGTATGGCGGGGATCGCCAGCAGCACCAGCGCGAGCGCGCCGAGAGTATAGGTGTAGCGCTGCAGCACCCGCGCCTCGCGGATCAGAACCAGCAGCGCGACGAGTGCGGCGATCCCGACAGCCGTCCACAGCACCTGCATCGTGGTGGCGGTGGCGCTTAGGTCGCTGATCTGCAGGCCGGGGTTACCGCTCCGGCCGGACTCCTGCAGCCGGTAGATCATTACCAGGCCCAGACCGTTCAGGAGCGCCGCCAGCGGCAGCAGCAGCGGGTCGGCATACGGCGCGAACCGGCGCACGGCGGCGTGCGCGGCCAGCATGAGCACGATGTAGACCAGCAGGAAGACGGGGAATCCCGAGATCTTGCCGCTCAGCCCGAGGCTGGCCGCGGCATAGGCGAGCAGCACGACCACCAGGGCGAACGCAAGCATGATCAGCTCAGTCCTGCGCCTGCCCCGCGGCATCGGGACTGGCTCGTCCAGCAGGGCTGCGGCGGTCACCCGACCCCCAGCAGCGCCGCACAGTATGCGGGGACGGTCGGCTCCGGTCCCGGTGCGGTCGGTTTATGCTGCCGCTGCCGGGCCCGGCTGCTCAGCTTGTCGTACGCCTTCAGCTGGGAACTGTAGGTCAGGCTCCGCTGCTGCCACGCCCTTTGCTGGGTCGTGTCCTGCTTGCAGTCCCAGGTTCGCTGGATCGTCGTGACGGTCTGCTGTGCCTGGGCCAGGGTGCCGGAGTCGGTGGGCAGCTGCAGCGTCGCGGGCACCTCCCCGAAGGGGATGCCCGTCTTCTTGTACACGGAGGAGAAGTGCATCCACGCGATGGACTGGCTGACGCCGCGGTAGATGCTGACCTGCCCGCCGTCTGCATCCACGTAGTACTGGCCCTGGATATAGCGCCAGCCGACGAGCAGCCCCCCGCCGACCAGCAGCACCAGGACGACCAGGACCGTGGTCACGATCGGCCAGCGCCGCCGGGATCCGCCGTCCTCGGCGTCGAAGTCGCTGTCCTCGTGCGCGCCCGCGCCCGCGCCGTCGCCTGCGTGCCGAGTGCGGTAGCCGTTGGCAGATGCCTGCTCGCCGTCCGGGCGCGTCCCTGCTGGCGGTATCGGGTGGCTGGCCAGCGAGGTCCGCGCGTCGGGATGGGCCGCCGCCCCGGCCAGGACGCGGTCATGGCTGGGCCGGACCGTCCCGGTAACTGTGTCCACGACATCGGCGACGATGCAGGTGATGTTGTCCGGGCCGCCGTTCTTGATCGCCTGGTCGATGAGCTGCTCAACGGCCAGCGCCGGGTCCTGGGCAGACACAAGTGTCTGGTGCACGGCCTCGTCGGTGACCACGTCGGTAAGCCCGTCGGAGCACAGTAGGTACCGGTCGCCGAGCTCGGCCGTATGCATGCTCAGGTCGGGATCGGCATCCGTGCTGCCCTGCAGGGCTCGCATGATCAGCGATCGCTGCGGGTGGTTAGCCGCCGCCGCCGGACTCAGCCGGCCCTCGTCGACCAGCGACTGGATGAGCGTGTGGTCCCTGGTGATCTGGTAGAGATCTTCGTCACGCAGGAGATAGGCCCGCGAGTCGCCGATGTGGCAGATGGCCACCTGAGCGCCGGACCAGAGCAGGGCCGTGAGCGTGGTGCCCATTCCCTCGGTGGCCGGGTCGGCCTCGCTCATCTCGTGCAGCGTCTCGCGCGCGGCGGCCACGACCTCCGCCAGCGCGTCCAGCATCTCGTGGCTGTCGCTCAGGCCGCGGTCGTCCAGCGGCACGATCGCGGAAATGGCGACCGCGCTCGCTACCTCGCCCGCCGCGTGCCCGCCCATGCCGTCGGCGATGGCGAGCAAGTGCGGTCCGGCGTAGGCGGAGTCCTCGTTGCCCTCCCTCAGCAAGCCCACGTCGGACCGGAGCGCGTAATGCAGTGCCAGGGTCATCTGCGCAGCTCCAGAACAGTCTTGCCGATTCGGATCGGGACGCCCACGGGAACTGGCGTCGGCCCGGTGACCTTCTGCCGGTCGAGGTAGGTGCCGTTGGTCGAGCCAAGATCTTCCACTAGCCACTGGCCGTCTTGAGGAAAGAGCCGGGCATGTCGGGTTGAAGCGTAATCGTCACTCAGGACGAGGGTAGCGTCCCCGGCCCGGCCGATGGTGATTTGCTGATCAGCCAGGCCAAGCGATGTCCCGGCCAGCGTGCCGGCCGTCACCAGTAGCTGGCGCGGTACCGACCTGGATGGTCGCGGCGGTTTCGCCGGCGGTTTCGCCGGCTTCTGGCTTGTCATCGGGGCCGTGGCGGCGCTCACCCGCCGGCGGGCGCGGGACGACTGGCCGAAGAGGTCGGTCCGGATGACTCCTACGGCCGCGATCACGAACAGCCACAGTATGACCAGGAAACCGATCCTGATCAGTGTCAGTTCGAGTGCGTTCATCGGGTCATGAGTCCTTGGGCTGGCGGGGGGTGCTGTGTTGTGTGGGGCTGAGTGACGCTAGTAGACGCTGTCTCGGCGGAACACGAGCGTCGTCCGGCCGAGCGTCACCCTGGTGCCGTCGGCCAGCGCAACCCGGCGGACCGGCTGGCCGTTGACGAAGGTTCCGTTGGTGGAGCCGAGATCCACCAGGACCACCTCGCCGTCCTCAACCCGGATCTCGGCGTGGTGCCGAGAGACGCCTGGGTCGACGAGACGAAGATCACAGTCAGTCCCCCGCCCCAGGATGATCAGCGGGGTGGTGATCTCGAATGTGCGCTGTGTGCTGCCGTCAGGGCCCGGCTCGGCGCTGGATACCAGCAGCCGCGGCGTCCCGTGGAATCCGCCAGCGGGCTGCGGCAGGTCACTGGCCGGCCGGCGGATCTCGCCGTCCTCCACGGTGGTGCCCCTGATCACGCCGGACAGGATCCGGAACATGCCGGTCGCGAGATCGGGCACGCCCGCAAACCGCACGCGGACCGGCCCGACGAACGAATAGCCCTGCTCCTTGGCGTACTCGCGGGCCAGGGTGGCGAGCTCGATGCCAAGGCTGTCGGCGTAGACCTCGAGCCGCTGGTAGTCGTCGGTGGCGACCTCTACGACGAAGTCATTCGGCACCAGGGTCCGGCCCTGAGCTACGATCGCGGCCCGGTCGTCCATCTCGCGCTGCACCGCGCTGGCCACTTCGACCGGCTGCAGCTCGGACTTGAACGCGCGCGCGAAGGCACCCTCGACCATCCCCTCGAGTCGATGCTCGAAGCGCTGTAGCACTCCCACCTGGTGCCTCCTCTCCCGGCCCGTATCTGATCGTATCGGCGATGTGGGACAGCTTGAGGACGTGCTAACCTGACTGCTGCCCAGGGCGAGTGGCGGAACGGCAGACGCGCACGGTTCAGGTCCGTGTGTCCGAAAGGATGTGAGGGTTCAAATCCCTCCTCGCCCACATCTGCTGCTCTTTTGGGCCGCTCCCGCTGCTACGAGTACCGGCCCGCGGTCGGCTCTCATCTCAGTGCGGCCTCTACCCGCCTCCGAACCCAGTCGCCAGCTGTGCCTTCGTAGCACTGGCCGCAGCTTAGGCGTCAGATGCCGTCCTTGTCACCGGGATCGGATCGGTGAGGGTCGCCGTGACAGGATCGGCCCATGACAGCGCCCGCGGTAACCGACGTGGCCTGGCAGCTGTCCGAGGACGTTTTGTACCGTTCCGCGCTGGCCGTGGACGCCGCGGACCTGGTCCCGGCCGGGCACCTGGAGGCTCTGGCGGACGCGGGCCTCTACGGGATAGCCGGCCCGGCGGACTACGGCGGCGGTGACGTCGACCTCGCCACGTTCAGCCGCGTCGTCGAGATCCTCGCCGGGGGCTGCCTGACCACCACGTTCGTATGGATCCAGCACCACGGCGTGGTCAGGGCGCTGGCCGCCTGCCCGAACTCGCGGCTGCGCGAGAAATGGCTGCGGGCACTGATCGGCGGTCGGCGGCGCGCCGGA